>JARBTN010000063.1 GCA_029240195.1 Chlamydiales bacterium | reverse complement strand
GCTGTTGCTGAAAAAATTCCAGGGAGATCCCAAGCGGCTGGCCCTCAGCCTCACGCAGGCGGCGACACAGCGAGAGCCCCTTTACCAGCTGCCCAAAAGGCGCCAGCTGGATGTTCATCTAAAGAGCAAGGTGGAAGGGATTAAAAAGATCATTCAGGGGCAAGGAGAAGCTATTTTATTCGATGGGGAAGCGCGCCTTAAAGAGGCTTTAAAAGGAACTCGGCTGCGCAGCCAAAAGGAGCTGGCCGCTTTGCAGCAATTATTGCAGCTGCTGCAAGATCCCGATGCATTGGCGACTAGCGAAGCGCTTGGAAGCCTCGAGCCCTCTTTGGCAAGCTTTAGCAGCAAATGCAAGGGAAAGCTCGAAGAGCTAGAGAGCCCCTTAGGCTTTCTCTTCAAATTTTTAAGCCATGACCTCTTTCCCTTTCTCAAGACCTACTACAGCTTAGAGTCGATCTTCTTTCGCTTAGCTTGCCGCCTGCAAGAGCGCTTTCAAACGGTGTTAGAAAGAGAGGAGATGCTCCTCCCCGACGATCTTCTCAAAAAACTGCTCCTCGCCGCCGAGAAAAAAGAGGCCAGAGACTATATCAAAGAGCGCTACCGCGCTGTCATCATCGATGAATTTCAAGACACCGATCCCATCCAATGGTCGATCTTTAAAAAAGTGTTTCTGGAAGAGGAGTGGAATGGGCGCATCTATCTGGTGGGCGACCCCAAGCAGTCCATCTACCGCTTTCGCGGCGCCGATATCTACACTTACTTAAGTGCCATCGATCACTTGGGCCGCGAGGCCATGGCCACCCTTTCTGTCAACTACCGCGCCGACCCGGAGATGATCGAGGCCCTAAATGCCCTCTTCCATCCAGAAAGCCTGCAAGGATTCTTTAGCTTGCCTAGGCAGGGGAGGGCGCTCAAGATCAGCCCCCTATCTAGCGGCGGCAGAACGGAGCCCCTCTCCCTAAATGATGGCAAGGGGTCAATCCACCTCATCGATGCCCTCCCGCCAAAGAGCGCTCAGTATGGGCTGTTAAAGCCGTTGGAAGAAAACCTCTTCTTTCCCTACCTAGCGCGGGAGATCCATCATCTTAAAAGGGAAGGCATCCCCCTCTCTAAAATGGCCATCTTGATCAAAGACCGCTATCAGGCCAGCCGCCTGACCGATTATCTCAAGAAATGTCAGATTGCCGCCGAAAGCGCCCGCGGCCGGTCCTTAGCCGACTCCAAGGCGCTGCCGGGCCTCGTCGAAATCCTCGAGCCCTGCCTGGCCCCAAAAAAGTTGGAGCTGGTGCGCACCGCCCTTGGCGGCGAGCTGTTCAACTGGCCGGAAGAGGAAATCGCCTCCTTCAATGAGCAGATCTCCCAGGGCAGCTTCCAAGCGGCAGAGGTGCTCGGCTACTTCCAGCAGCTCGGCCAGATCTTCAAAGAAAAAGGGTTTGCCAGCTTCTTCGAGGCTTTGCTCTATGGAAAAAGCCTCTCCTCAGAGCCGCTCTTCCTCTCCCTCCTAAAAAGGGCGGAAGGAAAGGACTTGATCGATGACTTAGAGCACATTGCCACTCTCTTGCAAAATGTGGAAAAAGAGCAAGACCCTTCCATGGAGAGCCTGCTCACCTTCTTAAAGGAGATGCCCCTCTTAGATCCCGACGACTCGCGCCTCAAATGCCCCAAAGACCCAGCCTCGGCGGCCGTTCAAGTCATGACCATCCACGCCAGCAAAGGGCTTGAGTTTGCTGTCGTCTTCAACTTAGCTGTCGGGGAGAGGGCCTCTCTCAAGGGCTTTAAGGCCGAGCAGTGGGGCCTTTCCCTCCTCGACCAAGATGCCGCCCAAAGGCAGCTCATCACCGATGAGGAGGAGTCGGAGAAGATGCGCCTCTTCTACGTCGCCGCCACCCGCGCCAAGCACCGCCTCTACCTGCCCTTGATTCGCATCAACACCATTTTATCCCCAAGCCTTGGTGAAGCCTCTTCCATGGAGATCTTCCTCGCTTACTTCGGCAGGCCCGCTCCTAAAAACCAAGAAGACCTCTATCGCCGGCTTGACAGCCAGCTTAGCGACCCCTTTTTAAACCATCTCCCCCCTTCCATCACTTTAGAAAAGGTGGCGCACCTTCCCCCCTATGAGCCCCAAGAAGAGGCAAAAGAGCTCGCCCCTCTGCACTTCACCCCCATCCTGGCCGTCAAAAAAGAGCAGGTTCATACCGCCTCCTTTTCCTCGAGGCTCATGCTACAGCAGAAAAAAGAGCTGGAATACCGTCCTGTCTCCTTCGAAGATATGCCCTCAGCCTCTGCCATCCCCTCCAGTAAAAAATTCGGCCTCTTCTTCCACGAGCTGATGAAGCTGCTCTCTCCTGAGTTAATCCGCGCCCTGAAATACGCCGATGCCCCTCCCGCGCAGCTTCTTGACTTCATCACCTCATTTGCCGCCGCCTCTCCCTTTAAAGAGTACGTTCCCTCTATCGCCGAGCTTGTCCTCAATACAGTGACCACGCCCCTTTTGGAGGGGAGCTCCTTTTGCCTCGCCGATGTCGACTTCCACAAAGCTTTTCGCGAAATGGAATTCCTCTGCCCCCAGGAAGATGCCTTTTATAAAGGGGTGATCGACTTAGTCTTTCCCTACAATGAGCGCTACTACCTCGTCGACTATAAGACCAACTTGCTCGGCCCCACTCTCAACCATTACCAAAAAGACTCTCTCTTACGTGAAATCCACTCCGGCAGTTATGATCTGCAGCAGTCCATTTACTTAAAAGCCATCTCGGCCTACTTCCGCCACTGGCAGCAAGGGCCAAATGCCCTGGCCTACGGCGGATCGCTCTACCTCTTCGTCCGCGGCATGCACCCTTCCCGCGGCCCAGAATGCGGCATCTATCCCTTCTTTTAGCTTTTGGGAGGCGGCGCTGCCCCTCCTATTACCCACAATTTGAGTGAGAAGCAAGGGGAAAGGCGCTGCCTCTCCCCTTGCACCCCTCTCTGGCAAAAGGGCGTGGCCCCTTTGCAATCCTTGTTTTTTTAGATAGACGATAAGCCTTTTTCTTTAAACCACTGATAGCTAGAGTCATCAGAAGGTTTAAAGAAAAAGGCTTTCAGTTGCCAAGGCAACGCAAGTTGCCTTGACAGGACAAAGAAGGACCCCTCCCGGGATGACCCTCGGAAGTTTTTTTGGCTAAATAGCTAATAAAGGCTAAACTAGTTACGAGATGCGGGTAATAGGATGGGCGTTGCCCCTCTTAAAACCTACCCTAGCGAGATGAAGACAAGTGCTATTTTCTGCTCGGCTCCGCATGCAATGCGCAAATAAGTTAACGCTTTATCAGTGATTTGATAAATCCCAAATACGGAAATTATTTTGCGGGTGGAAGATAAAATCATCTTCTCGACCTTCAACATCTTCCATAAAACTAGCCATGATTTTATCAGCGGAGAGAGCCATTTTGACAAGCGTTACCCGATCTTCCTTGAGGCCAGAGATCTCTTGTAAAAGAGAGCCGTGCTTTAAGTCCCATCTATAAATGGAGCCACTCTCTGTTGATGCAAACAGCTGATTGCCGCGAATGGCGACCTCTCTAATTTCTTGATCATGGCCCCTTAGGGTATGTAAAAGCTGCTTATTTGCTAAGCTCCAAACTTGTAGGCAATGGTCTTGAGTCGAGGTGATGAGATGATCGCCGTCGATAGATAAAAGGGCACTTAAGGGAGCTTGGCTATTGAGGGTTGCGATCCACTGTTTGGAAGGGAGATCCCAAATAGAGATGGTATGATTTTCACAAGAGGCCACTAAGAGATCACCTGATACCTTGCAGTTCATAATCGGCGCACCCACATCTTCTGTCTTTAGCAGCTGGCCGCTATCCATATCCCAAAATTTAAGCAAAGAAGAGCCGGCTGTGGAGATTAGCTCATTGCCATAGGTGGGCAGTCGAAACTCATTGCCCTCATCTTCATCAAATGACAACTGATGTAAAAGCTGCCCATCCTTGATGTTAAAAATTTTGATCGTGCAGTCGGTAAAAGAGACCACAATTTGTTTTTCAGTCACCACAATTTTCGATATATAATGCGGCGTTGTTAGGTTAAGACTATATAAAATGTGGTTGGTTTGGCGATCCCAAATATTGAGAAGGTCATTTTGGCGATAAAAGGCGACCACCTGATTTTGAGTTAAGAAAATTTGCGAAATATTCCCTGTCTCACTTTCTAAAGTAGCATTAATTTGATAGTTTTCCAAATTTCTTATTTGAATTTGCTTGTCATTTCCTAAAAATAGTTCTTGTCCCTCTACAATATAATTTTGAACAATATGAGACAGGCCATACAAAGTTAAAGTTGGCGCCTCGTTTTTTAGTAGAAGCTGCTCGGCTTTTTTAGAATGCCAGTAGGCGGAGATTCCTTGATGGGAGCCAGGAAAGCTCATTTGCTTGAAATACGGTTTCCATAAACAGGTCTCTTTGCTCAACATTTTCCATTCAGAACAGACGGCGCGCGTTTGCATTAAATCGACTGGCTCTAAAAAAGAAAATAGATGAAGGAGCACTTCTGGAGGCATTGAATTTAGATTGTCCATAAAACCCTTTATTTTTTAGTTTAGTATTATTATTTTAATGAAATATTGTTTAATTCTCTTAAAGATTAATTTTTTTATGAGACATTTTAGGGTTGCCATGCTATGTGATCTGGGTTTTTAAAAACTTATTCAACCTGGCCTGAGAAAAATAATAAGAGGCATTGCTCTCTACTTGGGCGATTAGAGAACGATGCCCTCCTTGATTGGAAAAAGGGGCAGGCCAATCTACCAGTCTACTACCAGTCTAAAAGCTAAATGAAAAAAAACTTGAGAAATCGATTTGCTATGTCTTTATTGGGGGGTGTGATAATCTTTTCTTGACTATCGCGAATTGCCTGCATAGGAGTACACTGTCAATCTTTAAAAAGGACTCCCTCATGTCTATTGCCTATTCTTTCCTCTTATTCTGTTTCCTCCCACTCCACCTTTCTGCAGCGCTTTTAGACAGGGAGTGCCCCGCCCCCTCTTTTGAGATGGGCCTTCCAGGCAAAGAAAACCAAGATTATGTCCCCTTAGATACAAGCAATTGGGAAAAGGTGACCGTTTGCAGCGATCTCTTCTATCCTGAAAACCCGCCTGCCCCTGCCGAGTGGTTTGAAGTCATCCTGCCCCCAAATGCGCCTTTAAAACCCTTCGATATGGGTAGCCGCGCATGCTTGGGCGCTGTCGACGAGCAAGGCATGGTGTTTAAGATCTCGGCCATTTCCCTTTCCAACCCGGAGTTGGATACGGCAGTTTATTTAGGCTGTAGCGCCGGCAATCTCGTCATCTACCATAAATACGTCCAAACAGAGCAATTCCTCTATTTGTTGGAGATGAAGTCGAACGCCAATGCCAATTTCAATAAATATGCGTTCTTTGAAAAAGCGGAAGTTTTTAGCGCCTCTTTTAAGCGGCTAGATAGAGCCCCCTCTTCTTAAAAAAGAGATTTTTTAACTGTTTATGGCTTTTTTAGGACGGGCGGAAAAGCTCCTTTTAGAAACTTCCGGTCAGCGCCTCTTTGTTGAAGAGGGGGCTGCTCAGCCTCTAGAGAGCTATCTTTCTTCTCTCGTAGAAAAGGGCGCGATCAACTCTTTGGACTTCTCAAGCGCAAAGCGCCTGATTGGCGCCGGCAATGAGAGCGCTCTCTTCTTCCTGACATTCTTGATCGCCGCCAGCCGGCAGGGGCATTTGGCTGTCCACATCAGTGGCGACCAAGTCTTTCCCTCTCCTTTGGAGATTTGGGCTTTAGAAGAGGAAAGCGGCAGCGGCATCCGGGAACGGATTTTGCTTGGCGCCACATCTTTTGCCGAAGGGCAGGGGCCTGTCTGCCGCTGGAAGCATTGCTATTATCTCAAGCGCCATTATAGCGATGAGACCACTTTTCTCTCTTTGCTCCGCTCTTTTGAGGAGGAGCGCCCAAGCCTTGAATACTCCCAAGAAGCCGCACAAAAAGAGCTCGAGGCCATGCATGCCAGCGGCCAGCTATTGGCCGAGCAGCGCTTGGCCATTGAAAATGCCTTCTCGCGCCGGTTGAGCTTTATCATGGGGGGGCCGGGCACTGGCAAGACCTACACCGCCGGCCTCTTCATCAAGATCTTTCTCTCCTCCCTCTCTCTCGAGGAGCTGTCTGAGACGCGTATTGCCTTGGCAGCGCCAACTGGAAAGGCGGCTAAAAACTTAGAAGACAGCATTAAACGCTGGGTTAACCTCTCTCCAGCCGAGCCCCTGCAAGGCAAAACGCTGCATGCCCTATTGGCGATCAACCCCCATCTGCCCACCTCGATGCAGCGAGAGCGCATCTTGCCCTACGACTTAATTTTGGTCGATGAATGCTCGATGATCGACTTGAAAGTCTTCTCTTTGCTCTTAAAGCAGATCAAGACCGGGGCGCGCTTAGTCCTAATCGGCGATCCCTACCAGCTGCCGCCTGTAGAAATTGGCGGCGTTTTTGGCGATTTAGTCTCTTCGGAGCACTCTTTTGCCGAAGGAAAGGTGGTGGCCTTGAAAAAGTGCCTGCGCGCCGAGCTCGATGCCATTGTCTCTTTGGCTGCGGCCATCAACGCCCTCGATGTGGAGAGCGCTTTGACAGCTCTAGAGACAAAAGAGGGGCTTAAAAAGATTGAGCTGGTCAAAGAAGATTCGCCCCACTTGGTGCGCAAGCAGATCGTTCGGGCGGCCCTTCCCTCGTTCCCAGTACTGAGTCCTTATGATCCGCCGAGCCGTCTCTTGGCCGCCTTTAGTTCGTTTCGCCTCCTGTCTCCTCTGAGAAAAGGGCCCCTTGGCGTCGATGCCCTCAACCAAGACTTTGCTGAGCACTTTTTAAAGGGACAGCGGCATTTTGTGGCGCCCATCATGATTGCCCGCAATGATAAGACATTGAACTTAGCCAACGGCGATGTCGGCGTACTGGTCAAAAAAGGGGAGGGGAGGGAGGACTTCTTTGCTCTCTTTGCTCAGCCGGGAGGAGAGCGCTTGATTCCCGCCGCCCTTTTGCCCCACTATGAATATGCCTACTGCCTTTCAGTGCATAAGAGCCAGGGAAGCGAATTTGATGAAGTGCTGATTGCATTGCCCCACGGCTCCGAGGTCTTTGGTCGGGAAGTCTTTTATACGGCAGTCACGCGCGCTAAAAAGAAAGTATCGGTGCTCTCCACTAATGAAGTGATCAAAAGAACAATTCTTCATTCCTCAAAAAGACTATCCGGAATTAAATATCGCCTATAATTTTTATTTTAGTTTTAAATTAATAGCTTTGTTATTAAAATTAAAATAGATTTAAAATTATTAGGAGGTTTACCGTGTCTTCGCCTATCTCTTCAATAGGACCTGATGATAGCCAGCAGTCTATTTATGCCACAAATACGAGTGGACGCAGCTCTGTCGGATCGAGCACAGGTTCAGCGTCTCCTTTCGCGTCGCCGCCAAAGCTAAAAACCTCTGCCGATTATGACACGGCGCTCTCTAGCCTTAAAACCACTGATAGCCCTATGCAGGCACTACAGAGCTTGCTCGGCACTGGTTTAGAGGGCTCTAAGTCGATCAATTTAGCGCACCTCGTCGATGGCACAAAATCAATCCAATGCGAGTTCGACCGCGACAAGTCTGGGAAAAGACAATTAGAAACTTACATCCATGAAAATGGGAGCGAATACTATAAAGCGGATTTGCACTTCACCCTTCAAGTTAAAGTGGATGGCAATCCTTCAACTAGAGAGATCTCATTTAAGCAGACCATCTATTCGCAAATTGCCGCAATTAAGGACCCGACTTCTCATAAGGGAGCGCAAAATAGAACTTATTTCATCGCAACGAGCAATGCCTATAAGCATGCCCGTGTCGATCTTCCTCTGGCATGCAACGAGACTAAAAATAAATCTCTTATATTAAATTCCGCCGATCAAAAGGCCTCTGCTACCGTCCATTTTAAATTTAACACACCTTCTGATTGGCAGCAGCTATTTGGCTCAGGCGGCAATGACTTAAAGTACGCCCAAGTCAACATGGGGCTCTCTCATGACAAAAAAGACTTAGGCTATGCGGTTTTTGGGCTTGATAAGAGGCGCGCGCGCGTCCCCACCGAAAGAAGAATGGACCATCAGGTAAAAGTCATCTATTATTATGAGACGCAGGACGCTAAAAATAAGGGAAATGTGAGCGTTAAATCTTATAGAAAGACCTACTCTGAAAATGGTATAGATAAGACTGAAGCTCAAGAAAGGGCCAAAAACTTTGAAGTGATTGCAATTAAAACGCAGACGGTGATCGACCAATTAAATTGGGATATTCAGCACGCAGATTTTAAGAAAGACAAGCCTGTCGATGTTAAAGGTAAAGGTAAAATGAATGACGAGGAATTGGAAGAGTACCTGAATGAGGCTCCTTCCCCTGCGGAAGAATTGGAAGACGATTTTGATGATCATAATTCCTTTCCTCTCTCTCCTCGAACCCATCCTTCATCGAGCAGTTCATCATCTAGCAGTTCATCATCTAGCAGCTCATCGTAAATGATCTCTTTTCTCGCTTCGCATTGAAGCTAAAAGAAAGTATAAAAACGGATTTTAAAAAAAGGGGCAGTTGTGAAATAATGACCCCTTTCCTGCCTAAATAGCTCAGTTGGTAGAGCAGCGCATTCGTAATGCGAAGGTCGTGGGTTCGACTCCTACTTTAGGCAATCTTTAACCCTTCTAGATTTAACGATTTAGAAGGGTTTCTTTTTGGGTCTAGACTTATGTTTTCTAGGCTATCAAGTATCAGCTATCTCTCCTAATTCTTCTATAATAGTGCCTTCTTCATTTTTCTAGCGGATAAAAGATATAAGGCAGGATTTCTAATAGTAAACTATTTTTAAGATTATAAATTATTTATTTTAATTTAAAAATTATTTGCATGTAAAAGAAGTTGTTGATAGCCTTTTTTAAAGCTAACGCTTGTCAATCCTATTTTATAGGAGGACATTGTATGGGTTACTCTAGCGATGGGAAAGAGGGCGGATCAGATGGAAAAGAAAACTCAAAAGATACCTCTTATTTGGAAGGTTTTCTTCTTTTAGAAGAGGATCAAACTAATTTTGAGGTGTTCGTTTTTTCAGGTGCTTGCTATGGATCAAAAGATAGGGGAAAAAGCAGCTGTTAGCTGCAATAATAAACTTTTTTTAATGCTCAATTTTTTAATTTATAAACTAAAGCCGCTTGCAAAAAAAAGCGGCTTTACTTCCAGCTTGATCTTTAGCTTTGTTTCTCTTCGAGGGCAAAGTTTAAGGGATGGGCCTCAAGCCCTAGCAGTAAAAAAGTATGGCTCGTTTCGCGGCTAACAATCAATTTTTTAAAATTTGGCCGGCGATTAAGGCGCGCAATAAAGTCCCATGTGTGAGAAGGATCTTCGCTTAAGTCGACATTGATCTCTAACTGCTCTAAGTTAGGAAAATCAACGATGATATTGACCGTATCAAAAATATTGCCTATCGATAATACCTTAAAGTCTATTTTTAATTGCTTGACATTTGGATTGGTCATCCTTCCATGAAAAGGAGAAGACCCGTTTAAAGACAAACTCAGCTCTTGTAGATGAGATGCCTGTTGAATGGAATTAAAGAGAGGCGCTAGCCATAGGCTATCTGGATGAGTGCTGCCCTTACTAGAAGCATCGATATGCAAATGTCTCACCTGCCCTAAATTGCCAACTGCCATATTTCCCGAGTTAGCATTAATATCTAAGACCAAAGATTTAATTTGGCTTTCTTTAATCCAGTTAAGATCGCTGGATAAATCGAGATGGGTACAACTAATTAGACTTAACTTTTCTAATGAAGGCAAAGATTGCAAATTCTGCAGATAATTGCTTTTTACCCTGTTGCCGCTGCCTATGACCAAACAGCGGTTAAACGTTAACTCTTTTAATTTCTCCCATTTGCTTAAAGATGCAGTGGCTAGGCGATTGAATTTACAGCCAACAATAGTCAAGCGATTTAAATCGACAAAGCATTCTCTTAGGATATTAAAAATTTGGGTAGAGGCTAAGGTATTACTCTCTTTCATAATGATAAACTCGATGGAATTAAAATGAAGAGTCTTTACCCTCTTTAAAGGAGAGAGCATCTTCATCATGTCATCGCTAACAGGGAGGAGTGGGAACTGCAGTCTCAATTGATTGCTAGCATCTCTAATCAGGTTCCAAGTGTGGCCCAATTCCAAAACAAAAGGACTCATCTCAGTGAGCTCTTGCTGAAATTTAGCTACTTTAAGAGGATTTACTTGCCGGGGGTCCTTTTGTGGGGGGAAAGTGATCAGTTGTTCATAAATGTAGCGATCGCAGTAATTGTTGAGTACTTGTGCGCAGCTATCGAGTAAGCGGCGCATCTCCTCATTTAAGCTTGGGTAAGCTAGCTGCAAAGGGGTTAAGGCTATAATCCATGCTTGCAATTTAGCATACTCATTTGTCTGCTCACTAAAGATCCATTTTTGTAAAGAGGCCAATGAAGCAGTAGCTTTCTCTATATCCCCTAGGTAGTAAAAAAGCTTGCAAAGAATTAATTGAATAGACCTCTCTATTCTTTCGTCATTGGGAGCGTAGGTCATTAACCTCAAGCCCCATTGAATGTCTTTTAACGAAAGAGGCACTGCCGCTAGGTTAATCTCTTGGTTACCTGAATCATTCTCAATAGGTTGAGGGGCAAGCTTTTGTAAAAGAAGCCCTAATTCTGGCCAAATAAAGGTCGCGATTTCTTGGCAAAGATACAGGGATTGATCGCCTTTGATCAGTCTTACATTAATAAGATACGGATATTTCTTGCCGATAAGCGTCCAGTTGCTACGGCTACTTGGACAAAATTTTAGAAAAGAGACCACGGCTTGCGCCGTCAAACGAAAGGGACTTTTATTTTCAATCATTTCAATAGCTTTAAGATGGTCTTCTGGTAGGGCTTTTAAAATTTGCTCCATCCATTCTGCATCTATTGGCAAAGAGCTAAAGATCACGGTCAAAATTGAGCCCGTTAAAAGGAGCTTGATCTCTTCTTTGCCCTGAACGGCCTCAATTTGTACTGTTTTAGCACCAAAGAAGAGATTGACCTTTAACGGCGCTTCTTTTTCAGCGGTTAGTAAAGAAGGTAAAACGGAAGGTAGAGAAACAACTTCGCTCACCTTTTGCTTGCAAATTTTCCTTTCCGCAAGCCTTTTTTCGAGCCCACTTTTAAGGTGCACGCAAGACAAGATAAATTGGTGGAGCTGCATTCTTTTTAATGCCGCATCCTCATCTTTAGAGATAACGGCATTAAACTGATCGGCAATCGCTTTAAAAGATTCGGCACTTGATTGAGAAGAAGCTACAGGAGAGCTTGAAATATTTTGCATAAAAAACCTTTCTAAATTATTTATAGGTTATTTTTCATTAATTTAGACAGATAAGTCCGATTCATTTAAATAAGTAACAAATTCTATATTATGATACTTATCTCCAATCTCGTTTTTATTAATATAAGAGTGCAGGTCTTTATGAACAATCAGCTGCTTAAAATTTTGTCTAGCATTGAGACGAGCTAATAAAGGTTCTAGCATCAGCTGCAGCTGTGGGAGGTTATCTTGCATTTCTAAGGTTTCTATTTGTGGAAAGCAATCGATTAATTTTAAGATAGATTGCGGACTATAAGATGTAGGATCTGCAAAAGATAACTTTAAAGAGCTGACAGCTAAAGAAGTCACCTTAGCGGTACTGGGAAAGATCTGAATGGTCCCGCGAAAATGAAGATGTAAATTTTGCAGCTGCGGCATATTCTTTAAACTTGTCATTAACCCGTTATCCAAAACGTAATTTAAATCTAACCTCAGTTTTTTTAGCAAAATAGGCTGAGGGGAGATAAAAGGATTAATCACACCGATTGTAGTCATCGAGATAAGGGCAGCGCTTAAATCTTCCACTTGGCTTTTTGGCAACCAAGTCAAATCTGTGCGTTGTAGAGTAAGCCCCCTTATCTCTAACAGAGAATGTTCACTACTCTCTATAGCGGGCAGTAAAGAGAGCTTTTTAAGCTTGGGCAAAAATTGCAGATAAGAAACCCAAGAGGTGCGCTCAACATCTTCAAGTGGATTGCAATCCTGGCGGCAAGCTGAAACAAAGGAGCAATGCTCAAATTCTAAAGCAGTCATCTCTTGCAAGCGGTAAAAATCTTGAAAAGCTTCTAAGCGGAGGATGCAATTTTTGAATTTAAGTTCTTTTAAATGAGGCAAAGCCCGGCCCAAGCTATCAATAAAACGGTTGGAATGTTTAACTGAAGGATTGGCGATTTCAACTAAATGCGTTTTTAAAAATTGCGCTTGAGTAAGATTTAGCGTTTCCAATTGGGTTAAGGGCGAAAGCAACTCCAGCTGATAATCATACACTTTTTTTGGCTCTAGCCAATGAGCGCCAAGGGAGGTGATTGTGCTAGCATGATTGATCTCTTTTAACTGTTTTTTAAAGAGTTTTTGCTCTTCTTTTGTCGACTGCGGCGAAAAAGAGAGGAAGGCATTGCCAATAAAGATGTCGATATTTTTTTCAATTGGCTCTAACAGCCAATGGACCATTGGCGACTGGAGGATGATGCCTTCCAGCTCTTGAATACTGAGCTTAAAGGCAATTAAAGATAAAATTTCTTCATAGCTTAAACTGCCTTCGGCTGCAGCTAAAAGCTGGCAGCGAAGGGCATAGATAATTTTGTTTTCAGTGGCTTCATCATTGAAATAATGGGCAACTTTTAAAAGCTCTAAAAAAACTTCTAAATTAATTTCTGCCTGCAAAAATTGGGTTTGGTCGTAGACGAAATCTAAATAAAGCTGAAAGTTGCCGACATTGGTATCTTGCGCTAAATTAATAGTTTTGGTGGCATAATTGATCATTTCTGAGTGAAATAAGCTGGCAAAGTAGGGAGATTTTAAAGCGATGACCGAACTTGTAATCCCGACTTGTCCATCACTTAAGCTTACGATCCAATCGTGAAAAGCGGGCAATTGACGAATGAATCGGGCCGTATTTTCTAAGCTTTTAGGGCAAAGCTCGAGCAAAGTCGGCAAAGAAACCAAGCTCAAGTGCTGCAAAATTTCAAAAGAGATGAAGGTGATCTCGCCTAGCAAAGCTTCAGGCAAAGCGAGCAGAATTTGCCGCAGATGTTGATCATCGATAATTGTCGAAGGAGTTAAAGTGGTCAAGCGGTTATTGCTGGCAATCAGCTGCGCTTTTTTTCCCTGTAAGCAAAGCTCGAGCTGGCACGATTGTGTACCCTGAATCGTCTTAATTGTCAGCGTTGGCACATCATCTTGCAGCTCGACCTCTTTTTGCGCCTTAAATCCTTGTACAAAGCGCTGAAATAGATCGGATTCAAAAGGAGGCGGATTAACTGGACTGGATGGGCTGGATGAACTGGAGGAGCCGGATAGATTAGTCACTCTAGCGCTCAAATCTTTTTCATCTGCATGATTTTGATTGAAATCATCTTCGGAAAGATGCAGGTAACAGCTAAAAGCTAAACGGGCAATTTCTTCAATTTGAGATAGTGCGTGCACTTCTCCTGCCTCCCCTTCTTGAATTGCCTGCAAAGTGGTTAGATTCAACTGATCGGTTAGGGCAGCCAAAGAGTCTGCTGGGGATAAAGATATGAAATGATTAGCTTGCATTTTTCCTCTTATTCAATAAAATATAATTAATAAAGCAAAAAAATAATAATGATAAAAATAATAAAAGTCAATATTAAAAAATTAATAAAATAAATTACGCAATTAATGTTTTACTGCAAAAAACCAGTTAATTATAAATGCAAAACATAAAA
>JARBTN010000001.1 GCA_029240195.1 Chlamydiales bacterium | reverse complement strand
TACATCATCTCCACAAGCTTTACATCCCGCAGTTCCTGCGGTAGGCCCAATGACAATATAAGCATAGACTTGATAATCATTACTTTACAAAGAAAAAAATAGTTTTTTCGCTATCCATCTCCATCCAAATAGCCTAGGCCTATTCTGGATGGAGAATTCCACGGGAAGGGGTTAAACTTGATGCTCTTGCAAACTGACTTGGATGATCTTTTGTTTGTCGGTGGCCCATAGGCTATTGCGCACCATCAGTTTAACGTCTTGGCCGTTTGGCATCTGATAGGGCAAATGGATCAGCCTTTCCGCTGTCTCCGTCTCTAAGGGCTCAAAAACCAATGCCGGGCAAAAGGACCTCAGCTCTTCAAGTTTTCCCATCTCCTCAATTGGGACATAGAGGTAGCATTCAAGGGCCACTCCCCGCTTCATTAAAACGTCACTCATCCACTCAAGTGTCTGTTGGAAGTGAACCATCCCGTCATTGGAGAGGGTTAGCAAACGATGGATAACAACCAGACTGTTTAAATTCGGGCAATGGCCCAAGATATTCTTGATCTTTTCTCTATTCCAGGTGGCATTAAAGAACTGCAGTCTCTTTAAGTTTGGGCAAAGGGGCTCTTGCCCTTCTGCTGAAAGGTCAAGGGGGCACGGATCGCCGCTGCCTTCACTTAAAGATAAAAATTCGAGAGGGTTTCGCCTGTAAAGCTTATGAATGCAAGAGAGATCTTCTTCAACAGCCCCTAGACCAAAGATGAGTTGACGGAGGTTGGAAACTTCAACTAAAACAGAACACCACTCTCGCGGTAGCTGGTATTGGTTCTGTGGCAGAGATAAATTGAGGTAGGCCAAAGATTTTGCAGAAAGCTGGAAGAGGGACGCGTATATGCGTTTGGCCTCATTTTGGTTAAAACAAGGGCTTTCCATTTTTTTGAGGTTAGGGACTCTAAAGGCCTCTAGGTGGGGAGCATGTCTGATGAGCTGCTCTAAAATCTGCAGATGCTCTAAAGCCCTACAGCGGACATCGAGCACTTTTAAGGCGCTAAAAACTGGCAACTCAGCTAAAAACCGGCTTTCGATCTTGGCATAATTGCGCTGAAAAAGAAACGTCTCTTTCAGCCCTTTTTCTAATCCATGCGTTTTTTTTCCATAGTGTTCCATCGATTCTTGGCAGTTTTTCATTTGCCATAGCAGGTCTCTTTGCGCGCGATGCTTCAGCCCAGCAGTTTGAGCTTGCAGCATTTGCATTTCCTCCTCTTTTTGGGCTAGAAGAGAGAGATTTTTTTGGACTTTATGCATCCGAGAGCCATTTTTTCTCAACTCGGTGCTCAAAGCGCCGACTTGCTGCAAAATATCTGCCATCACAGCCTGATATGGACGACAGCTTAGATCAGATAGTGCGCCTTTTGCAATGCAGCTCACTTGCAACAAATGTTGCTCTATGCGCTGCACCTCGGTATGGTTTTCAATCTCTAGCAGGTTCACTTTCAGGTAATTGACCTGGTTCATGACCGGGTGATGCAAGAGCTGGTCCCATTGCTCCCGAGAGCCCTTAAAATCGATGCCGAAAGGCGCTTTAAAGCTTGCCAAACGGTTTAAAAAAGCAGCAAATTGTTGAGGGTTGAATGGAGCACAGCCTTGGTGCAATGTAAGGACTGGACGCAAAGGCTGCGATTGCATGTGCCAGTGCCAGCGGCGGCTCGTTTGAGCCATGCGCTTTAAGCTATAGGGATCGAGGAATTGAAAGATGCGGTTGGCGATTTCCTCTGCCAAGTCATCTAAAGGAGAGGCCGCATTTTTTTTCCCCAGGCGCGCTTTTTTTAGCAAAATCTCTTTTTCATCGCCTCGATCGTGTAAGGTAAAAAGGGCCTGCTGCGCAATATCGCTGGCCATCGGGCCTTGAGTCTCGGCCAGGCGGGCCTTTAAAAAAGGGTCGCCTCCTCTTGCTAAGGAGAAAGAGGGATTGGGTGCTTCCATGTTTTTTTAAGGTCTCCTATGAATTTGAAAGTGGGAAATGGCCGCGCCTATTTGCTTCTTTTCGATTGGGAATTTTGAATGTAGCAGGTGATTTGGCGCTGCAGCAGGTTTTGTTGGATGCGCCAAGCGACCTGCTGAGCCTTTGCCGGTAAGACTTCCTCTTCAAAGATCAAAGTTGTAATGTCGAGCCGATTTAGCTTGGGGCAATGGAATAGAAGGGCCTTTAGCTCGGCTCCCTCTTTGGTAGAGATAAAGAGCGTGTCCAAGGATAAGCTCTCTAGATTTGGGCAAAGCGGGGCCTCCATTTGGCCGAGATTTTGTAATTCTTTAGAAAAGAGGGGCAATCGCTCCCTCTCCTCAGCCGGTTTTGCAATGTAAGCCTCATGCCAAACGCACCACAACTTATTTTTAATGAAGCGAGACCTGTGATGCCAATCAAAAGCCTTCTCAGGCGGCAAAGTGGGGTCTTTTTCCAGGGCATGCAATTTAAGGGCGGCATTTTCTAAATGGCTGACCATTTGTTTGATGGACGGCGGCGCATCGATCAAGCCGGCATCGATCACGAGCTGGCGGACTTGAGCGCTGATGGGATGCTGAAAAATTCGTCTGGCTTCTTTGATCGAGCAGAGGCTGATGTCAAGTTTAATAGGAAGGTTGTCCTTGGCCGAGCCCTCGGTGAGATGCTCTAAAAGGGCAGCGAAATCGCCTTTTTTAAGGGCTTGATGGCAGGTCTTTAAAGTGATCAGCAGCTCTTTTTTATCAAATAGCGGCTCAAAGAAAGAGGCCGTGCGGCCATTTTGTTTGGCTACTGGTTTTTCCGCCTCTACCTCTGCTACGTTCTCCCGATCACTCTCTCGCCCCCTTTTTCTAGTGAGAGGGGCCGCGTTTATTTCATCAACCTTTTCGTCAAATGAATCGCTGGAATCGGCTTTTTCTTTGCCCTTCGAAGACCATGTTCTCTTTTTGAGAGGGAGCGTGCTGCCTTGAGCAGCATTAGAAGGAAAGGATGAGGCTTGCAGCAATTCTTTTCCGATTGCACTGATGGCGCCGCCATTTTCTTTTTCTTTCATTTCAAAAGGGGGTTGGAGCCCTTGCTCTGCTAGGCCCTGGGAGCTACTTGAAGGCGAGGAAAAAGAGGGGATATGCATCGATTGCACCTACTTAAGTTGTTTTCATATGGGTTAAGGCGAGCGAATTTTTTATAGGTAAAACGAGCGCTAAAGCCTGTGTGATCAAGCACCTGCCGCCTGATATCTGTATTTTTGATCGATTTCCCAAAAAAAAAGGGCAAATTTTATATCCCACAGCTATTTAAAACAATAATTATCCAAGGGGAAAAAATAGGGCTTAGTAGACGCTTTTGCATCGATTCTTCTTTTAACAGAGCTTTTACACTTAAAAATGCTTTAGCCTCGGCGAGGTGAAGCTAAAGCCTGATGCTATTAAAGACTCACTTTGATGATCTTTTTTTTGTGGGTGGGGCAGCGGCTATTGAGCACCTTCATTTGAACTTTGGAATCGGTCGGCAATTGATAGGGCTGATGGATCAGCTTTTCTGCTTGCTCTATCTCTAAAGGGTCAAAAACCAAATCTGGGCAGAGGGATCTCAGCGCCTCAAATTTTGTTATTTTCCTGATGGAGACATAAAGATACCATTCAAGAACCACTCCCCGCTCCTTCAAAAGTTCACTCATCGACTGCAATGCCTCTTTAAAACGAGTAAGCCCATCAGGGGAAGGATTTGGCAAGCGGGTGATGATGGCCAAGCTTTTTAGATTGGGGCAATGACCTAAAATATTTTCCATTCTTCCCAAGTCGACATTCGGATAGAAGAGCTGCAACCTCTTTAAGTTTGGGCAAAGGGGCTCTTGCTCCCCTTCGGAAAGGCCAAGGGTGCACGGCTCGCCGACGCTGTCATGTAAAGATAAAATTTCTAACGGATTTTGCCTGTAAATCTGGTGGATGCTGGTGAGCTCCTCTTCATCAGCTCCACGACCCAAGACTAGGTGACGCAGGTTGGAGGCTCCACCTAAAATAGAACACCACTTTCCCGATAGGGAGGATTGGTTCTGCGGCACGGATAGGTTGAGGTAGGTCAGCGATTCTGCGCAAGGCTGGAAAAGAGGAGTGTAGATGCTCTCGTCCTCATCATCATTAAAACCGGGGTCTTTCATTTTCTCTGGGGTGGGCACTCTAAATGCCTCTAGGTAAGGAGCATTTCTAATCAGCTGCTCTAAAATCCGCAGATGTTCTAAAACTCTACAGCGGACATCGAGCACTTTCAAAGCTGCAAAGACAGGCATAGCGGTAAAAAAAGCGCCGACCTTGGCATATCTCTGTTGGAAAAGAGAAGGGTTTTCCAGCCCTTTTTCCAGCACTTTCGCCTTCTTTGTATGATATTTTATCGCTCCTTGGCAATTTTTTATGCGAAGCGATAAGGTCTCATACACCGTAGCATCTTGCGTCTGCCCTAACTGTTCTTTCAGCATATTCATCTCTTCCTCTCTTTGGGCTAAGAGAGAGAGATGCTTTTGCGCTTTATTGACATTGACGCCATTCTTTCTCATCTCGGTTCTCAAGATGCCGACTTGTTGCAAAGTCTCTTCCAATGCAGCCTGATAGGGAAGGCTGTCTAGATCAGATAACGCTCTTTTTCCCGCTCTTTCAACTTGCAGCAAGTCTTGTTCAGCGCGCTGCACTTCCCTATGATTTTCGATATCGGGCAAGTTGATTTTTAGGTAATTGACGCGGCTCATGGCCGGATGCTGTAAAAGCAAAATCAATTGCTCCCGGCAGCCCTTAAAATCGATGCCAAAGGAATCATCGAAGCTTGCCAGTCTGCCTAAAAAGGCGCCAAATTCTTCAGGGTTGAATGGAGCGCAGCCTTGGTGCAATGTAAGGACTGGGCGTAAAGGCTTCGATTGCATGTGCAAGTGCCAGCGGCGGCACGTTTGAGCCATGCTCTTTAAGCTATCGGGATCGAGGAAGTCAAAGATGCAGTTGACTACTTCATCTGCCAGCCAATCTAAGGGAGAGGTTGCGAGGCTTTTTTCAAGGCGCGCCTTTTTTCGCGGCGCCTCTTTTGCATTTTCTGCCTTGCACTCCTCAGAAGCCGATGTGGAGAGAGCCTGCTGCGCAATGCAGCTGACCAAAGCGCCTTGAACTGGGGCTGGGCTGGGCGCTAAAAGAGGTGGGGAGGGTTGAGGAATAGGGTAGCCGCCTCCTGGAAAGAATGAAGAGGAATGGGGAGCTGCCATGTTTTTTTGATCTCCTATGAATCGCAACTAGTGCCTAGTAGGCTGTTTTTATGAGCAAAATGAGCGCTAACGCCTGCATGTCAGGGCCCTCATATTTTTAATTTTAATTCAAAAAAAATTGACAAATTTTATATCCCACAGCTATTTAAAACAATGACCTTATTCAAAAAATAAATTAGTGATTAACAAAAGCTTTCTTTTCAAAGAAAAAAAGTCTTCTGCGCCCAAGCTGACCGCCTCATTTTCCATCCAGCTTTCATCGGCAAAAGGCCGTTTCCTAACATTTTTTTGGCCAAATGGAAGCGCCCATCCCTTTTTTTTTAAAGGGACCGCATAAAACTCGTTTGATGTGATGGGTAATAAAAACACTTTTTGCTATAGTTATGGAATATCTATTGAGCCATTTCAACTTTATCATGTGGACAGGGCCTACCTTATGAATCATCTCGTCATCGACGACATTAAGCAAATCTTTGAATCTCTCTATCCAGTCGATTTTCATCACTACTGGATCCTCTCTGATCTGAGAGTGCGCAAGAAAGGGTGGATGGGGCAGCTGCTGCGCCTCGTCGGCATCGGCAAGATCCCCTATGTGAAGAAAAACTTCTATAAAATCGACATTGAGCAGTCGGCGCTGCACCTTAGATCGCTGGTGGCTCTCTACATCCAAAATGAGGGATCACTAAATCCCAAAGAGTACCCCCCCTTGGAAATGGTGCTCGAGGTGTGCACAAAATTCAACCACCTTATCGACTCGATCAATAGCAAAAGAGGCGAAGAAGATAAACTCTCAGACGACCTCAAAATCGATATTGCCGAAATTGTGGTCAAATCGAACTTGCACGAACAAATCAAAAATTATGAAAGCCACCTTTCTTTCCTGAGAGGGGAAATCCCCGAATACCTAAACTTCCCTCAGCTGCAAGAGCAAATTCAGGAGATGATTGATTGGCCCCTTCCCTCAGCCCCCAGCCCACAGCAGCCGAGGCGGGCCATCGAGGACTGGGTGCACGCCTTAAAAGAGCGGATGGCAGCCAACTCTGGCAGGCTGGAGAGCTTGAAAGAGGAAAAATTCCGGCAGCAGACCCTCGCCGTGCTGGAGCAAATTGAAAATCGCATCGAAGAGTGCTCCAACCTGGAAGAAGATAGCCTATGGGATTATGCCAAAGACTTGCAAAGAAAGCTGAAAAAGCGCTTGGAAGAGCTGTTTGCCCTTAAAAAAGATGCGCCACAAAGGCAGTTTGCCTCAGAATTTGCCCCCTTTAAAGGCAAATTTGAAGAGCTCGATGAAAAGTGTGCCACCTACTTGATCAGCATTCGTTCCTCGCTGAAAGAGCGGCAAGAAGCGCTTTTGACATTTGCAAAAGAAGCGCACCGCTTATCAAATGTGCTCTTAAAGACGCTAGAGGCCTACCGCGGCAAGCGCCATTTTGCGAAGATCCGGGCCCGCATCCAGGCCTTGCTGACGCTGGCTGAATTGCCTCCCCCTCCTGCCGCTTCTCCCTCTTTTAAATTTGAAGAGTGGTTCAGCGAACGGCAAGGGGACTTGCAAGATGCCTTCTCAGAGGCCATGGCCATCGATTTAGAAGCAGAAGCCCTGCAGCAAAAGCTGGCCGAAAAGCGCGCGCTCCTTGTAGAGACAGCAGAAGCGATGCACGTCAAGTTAGAAGATAGGGATTCTTTAAAGGAATTAGTCGACTGGATCGAGAAGACGGCAGAAAGCCAAGAAGATTGGCGGCTAGAAGCTCTCTTGGCGCTGCAAGATATTCCTTTAGAACAAGCACAAAGCATTGCGCCCAGCCTGATCGGGCTCTATCAAGAGAGCCAGCTGAGCTCGCTTTGGCTAAAGGCTGTGACTAAAATGCAGCAATCTTTGAAAGAGGAGCGCTTTGCCTACTTAAAAGTTGACTATCGCCCCTTCTTTGACGAGATGCAAGCGAACCTCTACTATGGCTTTAGCGAAAAAGGCGATCTGCTCTTCATTTTAGAGGGGGCCAAAGAAACGCTCGAGCAGCTTTGGAGCAATTTATTCCAGCGGCAAGAGACGATTTTAAAGCTCATTCTTTCCACCTCCATCGAAGGGGATGAGGCGGACTTAGTGGCCAGGCCTTTCTTAGCCAAACTCAGCGATCTTCTGACCCATCTCGAGCTGTTGATTAAAAGAGAGGGCACTGCCCAGCAGCACTTTGAACCCTTCTTAGAGCAGGCCAAGGAAATTAAGAGCTGGCTTGCCGCCGAGCAGAAGCTCGACCGCAATGACATCGAGAAGATTCACCGCGTCTTGATCGAGGGCGAGCTTTTGCTGCAATCCCACTAAATCTTCAATGCAAGCGCCTTTTTTAGGTCTGGCAAGAAGTGAAGCGCCTGCTACCAATAATAGTTTGTAGCTGGTATAGTATAAAATTTAGAGAGGCCGCCTTTTAACAGCTTAAAGGGCCGCCCAATCATGCCTTTAGGGGCCCTCCATCTGCCGGCAGACCGGCACATCAGCTCTGCCAAATGCGATTACCAGAAGCTGTCACCAGAAAATATGATGGACTTTAGCCATGCATACGGAATATTCAATTTTAGTCATCGAAGACAACTCAGAAGAGTATGAAGCGACAAAGCGCTACTTTCGCAAGGCTGGAGCTAAGTGCCCCATCTTCCGCTGCAAAAATGGCGACGAAGCTTTAGATTTCTTACATCGCAAAGGGTCTTATAGCAACCCAGATGTCGCCCCAAGGCCTAATATCATCTTGCTCGATCTCAATTTACCAGGTACAGATGGGCGCGAAGTGCTCGCTGAAATTAAAAAAGACCAGAGCCTCAATTCCATTCCGGTGATTATACTCACCTCTTCTAAAGATGAAAAAGATATCAATGAATGCTACCTCAAAGGGGCCAATAGCTACATCTGCAAAAGCTTTGACCACCTGACCTTTTACAAAATGATCGAACAAGTCCACCACTACTGGTTTCAAACAACGAAGCTGCCCAATCATTCTTTTTCTTAAAGGCGGCAAAGATGCATTCGGCTTTCCTGCACTCTCGACAATCCCTGACAGGACAATTTCCTTTAGTCATGTTGCACGGCTGGAACCGCTCTTTAGAGAGCTTAGAAGGGCTAGCCAAGCTCATCAAAAGTCCCATCTCCCCCCACCTCATCGACTTGCCCGGTTTTGGTCAATCTCCCCCTCCCCCAGTTCCTTGGAGTTCTGTTGACTACGCGCTCTCTTTAAAAGAGCATCTCGACCGGCTTAAGCAACCTCAAGTCGACTTATTTGGCCACTCTTTTGGCGGCAAAGTCGCCCTCTCCTTTGCTAGCCGCTTTCCAGAGCGGGTGCGCCGCTTGATCTTAGTGAGCGCCTCAGGATTGAAGAGAAAGCATAGCTTTAAAAGACGGGCTCAGAGGAAAATGCTCTCTAGCTTAAGGGCGGCGCTAAAGATAGTCGATCAGACATTTCACACCCATCTCTTTGCCAATTATTTTGTGCCCCGTTTTGCCTCTAAAGACTATCTCGAAGCGAATGAGATGAGAGGCACCTTCCTCAAGACCATCCATGAAGATTTGCAGCCCATTCTCCCCTCTATCCAAGCGCCCACCCTTCTCCTTTGGGGAGAGAGGGATCAAGAGACTCCTTATGAAATGGCTGAAAGGATGCACCGCCTCTTGCCCCACTCTCAGCTGATCAGACTGCCGCGGCAGGGCCACGACCCCTTTGGCAATTTAAGCACCCACCTCCTCGCGTACCATATCCGCCAATTTTTAAATGCTTGACACCCTTAGCTTTCGGCTCTATGATCGACTATCTTTTCATCCTGTTTTCCCTCTTCTTTGCTTATCGAAGGCAGCTGCGCTATTTGCGCATCTTGCAGCAAGAGGATTATGAAGCCATACGCCTCATCCGCTGGCTCTTAGCCACCAAGAGCTTTGACCGCAGGGCATCTGCCGTTTGCTTCATTGCTTATTGGCTGCCATATCCCCTATTTTGGGCTCTCTCTGGCATCTCTTTGCTAGCTCTCTTTGAAGAGGACCCGAGAAAGAGCGGCAAAATCCGGCTGCACCTGACCGAGCGGGCGCAAAATACGCTCTATGTCAGCTTATTTCTCTTTGTCATCCTGGCATATGCCCTCATGTGCCAATTCCCCGCCCTCCTGCCGCTCGATTTAGCTATCGCTGTGCAAACCCTCCCCTTTCTGCTGGCCCTCTCCAACCGCTGCACCTGGCCCTTTGAAAAGAGAAAGCAAGCGCTCTTTTTAGAAGAGGCTCAAGAGATCATCCAGAAAAAAAACCCCTACATCATCGGCATCACCGGCAGCTTTGGCAAGACCAGCACCAAAGCTATTCTCAAAGAGACGCTCTCTTTAGCTCTCGCCCCCACCTTTGCCCCTAAAAAGAGCATCAACACGCTGATGGGCGTCACGCGTGTGATTCGCGAAGAGCTGCGCTCCGCTCACCGCTATGCCATCTTTGAGATGGGCGCCTACCGCATCGGCTCTATCGCTAGAATGGCGAAGCTGACGCCGCCTCAAGCGGCCATCATTACCGCTGTCGACTACATGCACCTCGATCGCTTTGGTTCTCCTGAGAACGTCTTTCAAGCCAAGTCAGAACTGGCCAAAGCGCTCCCCGCTGACGGCATCTTAGTCTGCAATGGCGACAACCCAGGAGCGCGCCAAATCTCTAAAGACCACCCCAAGCGCCTGAACTTGCTCTACGGCTTTGACGCCTCCCAGCCCCTCGATTGCCACATCACCGCCTATCAGCTCTCCGAGCGCGGCTCCCATTTCACCCTGCGCTGGCAGGGCCAAGACTATAGCGGCCGCACCCCCCTTTTTGGCAAAGGGGCTGTGCTCAACTGCGCCGCATGCTTCACCTTGGCCGTAGCTCTTGGCGCCGATCCCCAATTAGTCATGCGCAGCTTTGCCCTTTTAAGGCCCGTCGACAACCGGCTGCAAGTGCTGCGCGAGGGGTCTGGCTGGCTCATCCGAGATGCCTATAACTCCAATCCCGCCGGCTTTGCCACCGCTTTGGAGGTGCTGGCCGAATTGCCTGCAAAAAGGCGCCTGCTCATGACGCCCGGCATGATCGAACTGGGCGACAAGCAATTCATCGCCAATCAAGAGATTGGTGAAAGGGCAGCCAAAATCTGCCATGAGGTCTTTCTCGTCGGCACCGAAAACCGCCAAGCCCTCTCAGAGGGGTTGCTGGCAGGCGGGCTTGAACCTGAGCGCATTCACCTCTGTCAAACGCGCGAAGAGGCCTTTCAGGCCATCAGCCGCATGCGGCAAGAAGAAGATGCGTGGCTCATCGAAAACGACCTGACCGACATCTACGAACAGCCGGCTGGCTTTTAGCTTTTGGGAGGCGGCGCGGCCTCCCAAAAGCTAAAAGCAATTCTTTTATTAAAAAGGACTAATATTATTCAATTAGCCCTTTCCCCTCTATAATATATCAGATAAAAATTTTATTTTTTTCTCGAATATTTTCTCATTTTTTTTCTATATTCAAATACTTGATTGAGCGTTTTTTTATTTGAAGGAGAAAATTGATGAACGTTTTCCTTGCATTCACCCTCTTCATGATCACCCTAAACTCACTGAAAGCAGAGGACGACCCGGCCCCCCTTTCTAGCGAGTATGGCATCGAACCGAGCTCCATTTACGAAAATGTCAATTTGGCTAATCGAGCCTACACTGCTAGCTTCGTCGATTTAGAAGTGCTTGGACCCGAGCCCCTCTCCTTCATTAGGTACTATGACCATAAAAGTATCTATTGGTCTCCTGTATCCTCTTTTGGTAGAGGAGTCTCTTTGAACTATGCTTGCTTTTTTCTCAAAATAGTAGATAGGTCAGATCCAAATCTTAAATGTCCTCCAAATGGTAGCAAGATCAAAGGAAATTCACAGTGCGATTAAAGAAGAGCTAAATCTATTAAAATGATTACAGGTATTTAATGAAAAGAAAATCATTTATTTTTTACTGTTTTTTATTGTTTATTGCATCTAATCAACTGGGGTTTATGACTGAATACGTAAGAAAACCTAATATTATCGAAGGCAAACCCATTAGGTATTACATCAATAGGAGAAATCAAATTGTAGATGAACATGTTGCCCAGTTTAAGAAATATGTAGATGCAGAGGTGTTTGGATCAGGAGGTGGTTGCCCAGAGAAAATCACAAACATTCATCTTTCATTTATAGTCACGGCTCCAGGGCCTGTAGATATTGAAAAAGCTAAGGAATTGATTATTAAGGGATACCAGGATTTACTTTATCGCGTGAACCTAGATGAAACTGTACGCCCAGGCCTTAATAATTATCCTTTCACAACAGGCAATCTATTCTATTCAATCCTATTTGCTGATAAAAAAGGACAAATTTATATCACACCTGCTGGAGAAGAAAGCTTAGAGAGGATTACTAGCTGTACAGTATGTTACGCTTCAATCAAAGCCGAAGTGAATTCAGCACCCCTCGATGGGATAGAAGTATACAGGGCATCCATTGAAGACGTGTTAAAGGTTTTAGAACAGAAAAAGCCCAATTTAACCCAGCCCATCAAAGAAGGAGAGCGTTTCCAATGGTAACAGCTTTCAAATGGAGTCAAAATGCAGAATAAGTTCCTTCTCAGCATCATTTTGAGCTATGTTTTTCAGCTTGGAGCTCTTCAAGGAGCCTCGCTAGAAGGGCCTTTAGTTCGAAGTCCGGCAATATTTGATGGTAAGCCTATTAGATATTATATTAATAGGAGAAATCAAATTGTAGATGAGCATGTTGCCCAGTTTAAGAAATACGTAGATGCAGAGATATTTGGATCAGGAGGTGGTTGCCCGGAGAAAATTAGAGAGGCAAGACCAGCACTAAAGCCATTCTCAAAGAGACGCTATCTTTAGCCCTCACCCCCACCTTTGCCTCCAGCAAAAACCTTAATTCGCTGATAGGCGTTACGCGTGTGACCCGCGAAGAGTTGCGTTCCGCTATAAAAACGTCTAGTTTGCAGCCCATCAAATTGACGGCATTTCCTCCCCTTAAAGAAAGGAGAATATCTATGCCGTCAATTTGATAGATTTTGGGAATATGACCCCCAAAATTTGGCTACAGTTCCTCAACACCCTTGCAAGACACTCTCAGAATAATCTATTGCTCAATAACCATTTTCCCATTTATAATCCCTTCTATTAAATTATTTATTTTTAAAGATAGTTCACTGCTTTTTCTTTTAACAGGTTCACATGTTTTCATCGAACACCTCGTCCATTCCGAATAGTTTAATCGAACAAGGCTTCTTGCCCGCAATCTTTAGGGTGTGCGATAAGGAAACTTTGCAATCCGCTTCTCTAGTCAATCGCCAATGGCTGGCAGCAGTTTTAGAGCCTGTCGTTCAAAAAGCTTTAGGGCAAATAGAGGCCGCTTATACTTCTTTGGCAGGTCAGCTCCAGAGCAAAAACTGTAAAAAGCTAAGCACCGAGCTGCTAGAAAAGGCAGAGCAAGTGCAGCAAGAGCTGAAAGAGCATGGCCCTACAAATTGCTCTGCTTTTTTGGCTTATAGCCTCATCAAAAAGCACATTAAATTGGCCAGGCAAAACCTCAAGCAGCAAGTCGGTTTGGCAGCAAAGTTTTTGAGCGAAGAAGAACTCAATCGCTTAGAGCAGACAATGCTTAAAATTGAGACTGCTCAGCACTATAAATGGCCTCTTTTTAAAGAGTGTTTTGAAGGCAAGCCCCCTTCCTTGCTCTACTCCTACCGCGCCATCCAAATAGCAAAAAGACTAGAAGGGCTTGAACCAAACACGGATGACTATAGGCTTTGCCAGGGAATGATTTCTATTGGCGAAGCCCTCGACCCAGCTATTCATCAAATAGAGCTATCACAATTGGCAGAACTGCTTTTGGCATTGATATCCAATGTGACAGCCGAGCCAAAAGTGGGTCTCGAGCCATTAAAAGGCACCTTTACCTTCTTTGTCGGCAACTTGCCCATGCAGTTCTTAAAGTCAAAAGTTCCTTTAATTTGGTCCTGGCAAAAGCAGGGTATCTTTGACTTTGATCTCGTTGGACCCATTCAACTTCAGTTTCGTCGGCTTGAGGAAAAATCTATAGAGCGTATGGTACCGCAAGGGTTCAAGAATCTGCAGCTTCAAGCACACGCTCTGAACCTACTAGGAGATTCTTTTTATATCCCAGCTATTGAAACAGCAAGGTTGATTGAGCATGACGACAATAGAAAAAAGGGTTTAGAAAATGTCATCTATAAAGCCATGCGACAGCAAGGCTATTTTTGGCTGCAGGCAAGGGCTCTTTGCTCAGAGTCAGCAAATACAGCTTATGCCTCTTCTGTCACTTTCTTTGAGGCCCTGTCTAAGGAAAAGCGCTATGGAGATATCTTTCTCTTCTTAGAATATCTCCCTCCCCTGTTAAGAAAAAAAGTGCTAGAAGAGTTCTTAGCCCCTCATTGGGCCCATTTGCAGCGCCAAGATGTGCTAGAGATGCTTAAAGCTATGCTAGAAGAAGAGACTTGCGTCAAGAAATTCAAAGGAGAGCATGTTGGCTTATCTAAGGTCTTGCCAAGCTTAGATCAGAAAGAACAGACAGCCTTGTCAGACCTTTCTGCGCCAGAAAAAGACGTTGAGAACATACAAGGCTTGCTGCAAGAGCGGAAGATGACTGAACTCTATCAAGAGTTTTTAGATGCCACATCCTCTCCAAAAATACGCACCTACATTCTTTTTTATACCGTGTTGACTTCCCTGAAGTTTAGGCCATATCTCAGAGACTTTGTCAATTTCATGCAAAAAAGCATGCCGAACTGGCTGGCAACATCTGAAGATTTGCCTCATCGAACTAGCTTTCTCTTAAAGCTATTTGAAGGGTTGAAAGTGCAGCAAAGCCCCTTTGCTGAAGAGGTGATGCAAGCAGCCATTGAAGCTAGTTGCTCTCACTTTTTATTGATAGAAGGGAGTACAGATGTTGAACTGGGCTATGATCATTTCTTTAAGAAGATGGCTTCTCCCTCTTATCAGCCGATTTTATGGGAGCTGGCTGCCAGGTTAGATGCAATTGCGCCTGATTGGCGAGAGAGGGCAAGCATTGAGAAAAGAGAGGAAATTTTTCTAGCTCTTGATAAAGCTTCAGAGAAACAAGAGACAGAA
Organism: Chlamydiales bacterium; assembly: GCA_029240195.1. GTDB lineage: Bacteria > Chlamydiota > Chlamydiia > Chlamydiales > JARBTN01 > JARBTN01. The sequence continues at coordinate 43,569 of JARBTN010000001.1, read as the reverse complement.
GTTTCCTGGATTTTAAAGGACACGATTCTAGAGACAGAGCAACAGACAAACTTGCTGCTCTTTCACAAATACGTGACGATGATAAAAAAAGGGGAACACATCAAGTGTACCAAATTGGTCAAGGAGCTAGAAAACCTCTCTTCCAGCAAAAATTTGAGAGATGAGATCTATACGATGCTCTTTCAAGAGCTCTTCAACCAACAAAAAAGGGGAGAAATTGTAAAACTCATCGAAGCTTTAGATGACCGCCAGATCGATTTAGACCAACGCATTGAGGAAAACTCTCAGCTACTCAAACAGCTCGAGGAAATCTATGCCGAGAGCTTTAGCTGAAAAAAAGCCTCTTCTTTTTGAAGGATAAAGGCATTAAACCATGGGGCCTACCCTAAGGCTTAATGCCTTTTTATATCCTTTTAAACACTAAAGCCTATCATTTGTAGCAGAGAGAGATCTGCCTCTTCTAAAGAATGGCTCTGCATTTTTATTTAACGCCGCGAGCCATGCTAAATAAGGCACTCTGCATACCATCAGACCTTGCGAATCCTTTTAACGAAATCCGCAAATTCCCCTGGGCATCTGTCTTTAAGTCGACCACAGGCTGTACACTATACATCTCGTACATTCTAAAGAGGTCTGGAGCATAGAGAATTTGCTGAATGGCTAGACGGCTTTCTTCTGAGCTATTTAAAATCGTCCATTTGCGACCCTTATGATCAAATACGGCTTTCATTCCTTTTTCGTCTAAACTGCCGCTTAATTTATATTGGATGAATTGACTTACAGTGTCTAGGTTCTGTTGGTATTGGTCATAAAAACTATTCATTTCCATAGCTCCTTAAAAAAATTGTTGTTCACATAGTAATTTTATTGATGTTTTGCTTATAAAGCAAAAAAATATCCTCTCTTGAAAAAATTGAGACTTAAAGCTGCTTGATAAAAAAAAGGAAGAGCGTTTTCAATGGTAGCTTTGGGGTTAAGAAGGTATACTTGCCAAGAAAATGCTATTTTCTTGGCAACTGGAAGCCTTTTTCTTGGGGCGGCCTCTGATGGCATTGGCCATCAGTGACGCCCAAGAAAAAGGCTAGAAACCCCTTAAAAAAATACGGATTCCAAAGGGCGAAGTCCTTTGGTAGAGAGGGGTCTAAGGGGAGAGGCAAAGCCTTTCCCCTTCAAAGAGAGAGGATTATGAAAGAGAAATTGAAGATAGCTATTTTATTTGGAGAGCGCTCTTTAGAGCATGAGATCTCGGTGCTGACGGCAATGCAGGTGATGGAAGCGCTCGATCCGGTGAAGTATGAGTCGATCTTGGTCTACGTCGACCAAAAGGGCGCTTGGTATACGGGTGAGGCACTCTATGACAAGCAGTTTTACTTGCGCTACCCGGCCTCTTTGAAAGAGGTGGAGGCGGTGACGTGCTCGTTAAAGCCTGGTAGAAGCGGGCTAATTTGCCAAAGAAAAGGTCTTTTTGGACAGGTGAAGGAGCATTTTTTGCCGGTCGATCTCTTCTTTTTGGCCTTCCATGGCGCTTATGGTGAGGACGGCCGCTTGCAGGCGCTCTTTGAAATGGCCGATGTGCCATACGCAAGCTCCAATCTCTTATCGTCGGCGATGATGATGAACAAGCATGTGACGAAGGTATTTTTAAAAGAGCATGGGATTGAGGTTTTGCCAGGCGAGCGGGTGTTGAAGAGCGATTTGCAGAGCCATTTTAAAGAGACGGTCGATGGGCTTATGTCTAAAATGGATTTTCCTTTATTTGTGAAGCCCAATCGATTGGGTTCGAGCATTGGCATTGGCAAGGCGACGGACAAAGAGAGCTTAGAAGAGGCGCTATTATCTGCTGCCAGCATCGACTATGAGGTCTTGGTGGAGCCTTGCCTAGAGCATTTTTTAGAGATCAACATCTCTATCTTAGACGGCAAAGAGCCGATGGCCTCTGTTGTGGAGATCCCCAAGGGCAACGATGCGGGCATTTTGACCTATGAAGACAAGTATTTGAAGGGCGGCAAAAAGGGAGGCAAGAGAGGCGGCATGGCTTCTTTGGCGCGCGCCATCAATCCCGATTCGCTAAGCCCTGAGATCAAGGCCGCGGTGAAAGAAAGGGCGCTCAAGATCTTTTCTCTTCTCGGCTGCAGCGGCATTGTGCGCTTGGATTTCATGCTCGATTTAGCGACAGACCATCTGCTGTTCAACGAGGTCAATCCAATCCCCGGATCGCTGGCCTTTTATCTTTGGCAAGAGTCGGAGCCTGAGCTGCTGATGACCGAAGTATTAGACCGCATGATTGAGAGCGCGTTGAAGAAGCGGGAAAAGTACTTTGAAGAGTGGCCAATTAGCGAATGGCAGGCGCTGAAGAGCTTGGTGTGATATTTTTTAAAAAGGCGGTCTGCTTAAACCTCAAATCGATCAGCAGGGGTTGGCCTGGGGCAATGCCCTGGGCCGTTTTTCCTTGTAGAAGCTTTTCTCGCAGCGCTTTGAAGTGAGCCAGCTGCTGGAGATAGGAATTGGGCGATAAGCGCATGAAGTGCTGCGCGGTCTCTCTATTTTCCAGCGCCTCATCAAAGCAGATGACCACTTCTTGAGCTGCCAATTCGTCAGCAAAGGCCTTGGAGACATCGATGACCTTGATTTTAAAGGGAGCAATGCCGATCAAGGAGAGCTCATGGAGCAGGTCGTAGGCCAAGTTTAGAGCGGGGCCGCGCACGGAAATGCTATTGTCTAGAGGCGGAACCGTTTTCAGGCCCAAAAAGATCTGCGGCAGCCTTTTTGGTGAAAAAAAGGGAATGAGGGGAAAGATAAACCCCTCTTCATCGAGGGCGGTATTTTCCAAGTCGCCCAAAAAAGCGATGGGGCTTCTTGCGGCGTACTCGATATAGAGGGCATTTGGATAGATCTTGCGCACTTTAGCTTGTTTGATGAGCGGGCTTTTGAGTAGCTTTCTCACGGCGCTCTCAGCTTTTAGGGCATAGAGATTGGTCGGTTCATCTTGCGAGAGCTGCAATAGTTCGGCCAGGTAGAGGGTGTTGAGCGCCTCGCCGCGGCGGCAGTCTTGCACAATGTATTGCACCGCATACTTGCTATCTTGAGAGCGCTCTTTTTGCAGATAGAGGTAGTAGCTCCAAGCCAGGTGCGCAGACCCTGAGATGAGCAGGGTCGAGAGAAAGATAAAGAGTAAGGACTGGCCAAGCGGCATTTTCGGCTTCATCAGAGGGCGCGCTCTCCTAAAAGGGGCGCCATTTCAGCAGCCAGGTGGGTGATGTCTCCGGCTCCTAGCCCCACTGCGACATCGCCCTCTTTCAGATGCTCGAGAGCCTTGGCGGCCAGATCGTGGCGAGGGATGTGGAGGAAGGGAAGGCCTTGCAGCTCTAGCCAAAGCTCTCTTTGATCAAAGGAGGGCTTTTCTCCGGCGCTATAGATATCAGTGGCGATGATGAGGTCGCTATCCATCAAGGCGGGGGCAAATCCTTTTAGGCACTCTTTCACGCGCGAATAGCGATGTGGCTGAAAGAGGGCGACGAGGCGCCGCTTGGGGTAAGCTTGGCGAAGAGCCTGCAACGTGGCCTTGATTTCGCTGGGGTGGTGGGCGTAGTCATCGATCAAGAGGAAGGGAGCTTTGAACTTTTGCTGCTGGCGCCGGCATGCGCCCTGAAAGGAGGCAAAGGCGCGGTAGATGGCATCGGATGGGATGCCGCACTTTAAAGCCAGGCCAAAGACGGCCAAAGCATTGTAGGCATTATAGAGGCCGATGAGCGGCAGCCGCACCTCTTCATAGCGCTTGCCCTCAAAGGTGATGTCGAAGCGAATCGACCACCCGGTCTGCTCAAAGCGCTCCATCTGCAAAGGCGCATTTTGCCCGTAGCCGATGCCAGGAAGGGAGAGGGAAGCTAACAAGGGGTCGTCTTGGCAGTAGAAGAGGCGGCTTTTATCTTGCACCTGATTGGCAAATTGCAAAAAAGCATCCTTTAACTGCTCTAGCGACCCATAGCAATCCAAGTGGTCGTTGTCGATATTGGTCAAGATGGCGGCAGTGGGGTAAGCCTTCAAAAAGCTTTTATCGCTCTCATCAAGCTCGCTGATAAAGGCGGGGCCCTGGCCATGCTGGGCGTTGGAATTGAGCGATGCTAAGATGCCGCCGATGGCAAAGGAGGGGTCTTGCCTCGCCTCCAGGAAGACCGAGGCGAGCAGGGAAGAGGTTGTGGTCTTGCCATGCGAGCCGATGACGCCGAGAGAGAGCGGTTTTTCTGCCATCAGCTCGGAAAGCAGGTCTTGCCGGTGTAGATAGGGCAAGTGAGAGGCATCTTTTTCGGGGTTATCGCTAGAGATGCCGGAGCTATAGACCACGCGCCCTTTGGCAGGCAAGTTATCTCGGCTGTGGCCGAGAAAGACTTGCGCGCCCAGCTGAGAGAGCTCTTTGACCCGCTCATTTTGAGCGATGTCGCTGCCCGAGACGCTATGCCCTTTTTGCAGCATGATCTTAGCTAGGGCGCTCATGCCGATTCCGCCGAGGCCGATGAAGTGATGGTGCTCTTTCATCGCTTAAAACCTAATACTTCTAAGATGAGGGAACTGAATTTTTCCGGCATAGCTTGGCCATGCTGGCGGAGGCGCGAGCGCTTTTCTAAGAGCGGCGCTTGGGCTCCTTCGACTAGGGGCAAGATGAACTCGGCCAATTTTTCAGCGGTCAAGCCCTCTTCTGAGAGCTGCCAGCCTAGATTTTTCCTGACGATGAAGGCCGCATTGCGCTCTTGATGAGAATCTGCAGAATGGGGATAGGGAATTAAAAGGGCGGGCACTTCTAACGCTAACAGCTCGGCCAAAGTGGAGGCCCCAGCTCGGCAGATGACCAAATCAGCAGCCTGCAGGGCTAGTGACATATCGTCCATAAAGTCGGCGACATAGGCTGGAATGGCGGCTGCCGCATACTCTTTTTCTAATTGCTCCTTCATCTCCGCACTGCCTGTCACATGCACAATTTGAAAGCGAAGCTCCTCTTTAACGAGGTGCTCTTTGGCCGCCTGAGCAAATAAGGTATTGATTTTAGAGGCGCCTTGTGAGCCGCCAAAGATGACAAAGGTCAAGCGGTCAGGGCTCAATCCCAATTCCAGGCGGGCTTCAGAGGTTTTGCGCTCTTTTTTGAAGATGTGGCGTATAGGATTATCCACTTCGCACACGCGCCCTTTTAAAAGGGGTGCGCATTCGGCAAAGAAGACGCCAATGCGCAGCGCTCCCCTAGCAAAGAGGCGGTTGACTTTGCCTGGAATGGCATTGGCCTCATGCAGCACATAGGATAGATTCAACAAGCGAGCAGCTACGAGAACGGGAAAGGTGTGGTAGCTGCCAAAGGCGATGATCAGATCGGGCTGGTAGCGCCTGAGCGCTCGGTAGGACTGCCAGATGCCGCGCCCCATCTGCCATATAAATTTGAAGGGATTGCGCAGGGAGGAGAGGGATGCTGCGCTCACGCCGATGACTTTTTCCTCCCCTTTTAAAAAGCGGTTTTCAAAGAGGCCGCCGCCCATAAAGAGGAATTCTAGCTCATCGGATTTGAGCTCTTCTTTTAAAGCCAAAGCCGGAAAGACATGTCCGCCGCTGCCCCCGGTTGCCAGACAGATCCGTTTTTTTGCAAATATCGCCATAAATTCCTTCAGTCTCAACGGATGATGTAATTAAGAGAGAGTGCTTGGATGAGGGTGGTTTTTGGCCGCCTCGCTCTCTGCAATAATATTCAATAAAAGGCCCAAAGCCATGATGTTGGCCACAAGGGATGTCCCCCCTTGGCTGAAGAGGGGCAGATTCAAGCCTGTGCTGGGCAAAAGCCCTGACACGACGCCCATATTTAGAAAGGCTTGGAAGCTGATTAGAAAGGCAATGATTGCTGCCATGTAAAAGCCGGCTAAGTCGCGGGCAAAGAGAGCTGCCTGAAAGCCGATGAGGGCAATGCCTGTGTAGAGGGAAATCAGCAAGAGCATGCCTAAAAAGCCATATTCTTCGGCAAAGATGGCGGCGATGTAGTCATTTTGTGCCTCGGGCAGGTAGCTGAGCTTTTGCAAGCTGCGCCCAGGGCCCTTGCCCAGCAGTTGGCCGGATCCGGCGGCAATCTTAGACTGGCGCGGCTGGTGCCCTTTCCCTTGGATGTCGAGCTCGGGGTTGCGATAGACGCGCAGGCGCGATGAAACGTGCGGCATGTGATAGGCAAGAGCCGATCCAACCAAGAGCACGGTTAAAGTCGGCACGCCCCAGTATTTAAAAGGCACGCGCGTCAAGAAGCAGACGACCATCAAAGTGAGGCCGATCACTGCGCATGTCCCGGTATTGGGCTGCAGCATGATCAGCGAAAGGGGGACGAGCGCTACGGCCCCCATCTTCAAGAAAAAGGGCAATGTGATCTCTCCTTGCTGCAAATAGCGATCCACCCAGTAGAAGGGCAGGGCAAACTTCACCCATTCTGAGGGCTGGAAGGAGATGCCGGCAAAGCCAATCCAGCGCCTGGCTCCATTGACCTTATGGCCAACCCCTGGGATGAGTGTCAAGACCAGCAGAGCTGTCAGCACAGCGAGAAAAAAGCCGCTCAAGCGGAGCACTTGCCGATAGCCAAGCACCCAGAGGGCCATGGCGATAATACAGCCAGCCATTGCATAGAAGATTTGCCGCACAAGCGATTGATGAGTGCTGCGGCTCAAGGACAAGTCCAAGACTTCCGCCGATGAGGTATTGAAGATCATCAGCAGGCCCATGACAAACAGTAAAGTCGTTACAATGATCAGGCTAAAGCGGGCAAAGCTCACAAAAAATATTTCCTTCCTCTTGGGCGATGAACCTAAAACTTTTAATTTACAGGACTTAGCGCACGCGAAGTTTGTCGCCCACTTTTAAATTGCGCGCCTTTGCCTCATCTAAATCATTTAAGCGCAAAAGCTCATCGAAGGCCACGCGGTTCTTTTTGGCAATCGTCCAGGGGTTATCCCCTTTCTGAATGGTGTAGTATTCCGCATCCTCTAAAGAGGGCTGGCGCGCCTTGAGGGAGCTGGCATCGGCCAGTGCTGTGTGCGCTCTAGCATGAAGGGGCACCTTCAGCACCTGCCCAATCTTCAAGCGGTGGCTATCGAGCTGGTTGGCCTTCATGATATCGCTCACAGAGACGCCATGCGATCTGGCAATGCGGGCTAAAAAGTCGCCGCGCTTGACCGTGATTTCGGCAAAATCTGGCGACTTTTGATCGGCGCTAAAACTCTCGGCAGCGAGAGGCTCGCTTACGCGGGTGGGCTCCACCTCTCTCACCTCTTCTAAGAGGGCGACCGCTTGCGCTGCCTCACTGTGAGGCGGGACTTCAGGCTCCCTCACAGCCGAAAAGGCTCTCTCTTCCAACTGGTGAGGCTTTGTCACCTGGGTGCTTGGAAGCTCCCTTTCGAAATCGGTTTGGACAGCCGTTAAAAATAGCAGAGCAAGCAGCCCGCTGTTGATCAATACAGCTACAAGTATCGTATCTCTTCGACTCATCCCCATAAAAACAACCTATTTTCGGAGGCTATTGACAATTGCTTTAAATGCATCGCCACGTTCGGCGTAGCTTTGAAAAAGGTCTAAACTGGCGCAGCCCGGCGAAAGTAAGACCGTATCGCCTGGGACGGCAAGCTCGGCGGCCAGCCGCACGGCCTGATCGAAGGAGGAGCTGACCGTGACCGGCATAGAGGCCCCCACATCCGCTGCAATTAAAGGCGCGGCTTGGCCGACGGCCACAATATGGGCCACTTTCCCGCCAAAGCCCAAAACCCAGGGTTGATAGGAAAAGCCCTTGTGGACGCCCCCGGCGATTAAAATGACCCGGCCCGGCATGGCTTTTACTGCCTTTAGGGCCGCATCTAAATTGGTGCCCTTGCTGTCATTGACATAGGTCACGCCCTCTCGCACGCCGACCCATTCTAGGCGATGGGGCGGCTTTTGAAATGAGGAAAGGCTTTCGATGGCGCTCTTGACCTCGATGCCGAGAGGCAACGTTAAGCTAAGAGCGGCAAGGAGGTTATCGCTATCGATCGATGGCTGCCTGTAAAGGGCGGGAAGCGGATAGGCTTGTCTTTGATCATGAAGAAAGCCCTCTTTTAAAAAAAGAGCGCATTTTTCCAATCCCTCGACAGCCTCTACCTCATAGGTATCATAGGAGCGCTTGGGCAGATGTGCGCCAAATTGCTCCAAAGCGCTTCTGGCAATGGCTGCGCGGCCATCCGCTTTCAGGCAAGAAAAAAGTTGCACCTTGGCCTGCATGTACGCTGTAAAATCTGGGTAGCGGTCGAGGTGGTCGGGCGTGATGTTGAGCAAAACCGCGCCATCGAAATACGGCCCGCGCATCGTCTCTAATTGATAGGAGCTGAGCTCGGCGACGATAACCACTTGATGTTCTACTTGATGTTCTAACAGATCTATGCTGGTCAAAGGGCGGCCAATGTTGCCCAAAGCAATTGCCGGAATGCCAGAGGCATTGAGCAGGTGCTCGGCCAAAGAGGTGACGGTCGTCTTGCCGTTTGTTCCGGTGACTGCGAGCACTTTTTGCCCTTTAAAAAAAGAGAGGGCCAGCTCGGCCTCGCCGATGAGGCGCCATTTTTTTTGCTTAGCAAGCACATAGAGGGGGTGAGATGGGGGCACTCCCGGCGAGACGACAAAAAAATCGCTCTCTTTAAATGGGACGCTTGCGAGCCGGGTGGCCAGATTGGCTGCAGAATCGGCCAGCAGCTCCAATCCCAGATCCTGTAAATTGGCAATGGCTGGAGAGCCTTCAGCATCTCGCTTGGATTGAAAGCGGTCGTCAGAGGCCAAGACGTGAAATCCCCTTTGCAGCAAAAAGCGCGCTGCCGATTGGCCGGACTTGCCGAGCCCTAAGATAAACGCCCTTTCCTTATCTGCCATAAGTCGTTTCCCCTATCTTTACTGGCACATTAATGAAGCTAGACCAAGCATTGCAAGTAAAAGCCCAAAGATCCAAAAGCGGACGACCACTTTTGTCTCGGGCCAGCCTAGGTACTCAAAGTGATGGTGCAGCGGCGCGCAAAGGAAGATGCGCTTTTTAGCGCGCAGGCGAAAGCTGGCCACTTGCAAAATCACCGAGAGGGTTTCCGCTACAAAGACAAAGCCGATTAAGCCGAGCAGGAGCTCTTTTTTGAGCAAGACGGCGGCCAGCCCGAGCAAGCCTCCTAAAGCTAAGGACCCAGTATCGCCCATAAACACCTCTGCCGGAGATGCATTGTACCATAAAAAGGCAATCAGAGCACCGATAAAAGCACATAAGAAAATAGCCACCTCGCCGCTGCCCTGGATATAGGGCATATTGAGAGCGCGGCAAAGCTCCATCTGCTCGCTTAAAAAGGCAATTAGGGCAAAGCTCAAAGAGCTGATGATCAATAACCCGGAAGCTAAGCCATCGAGGCCGTCGGTCAAGTTGACGGCATTGGAAGAGCCGGCGATGACAAAGGTAAAGAAGAGGGGCCAAAGGAGCAAAGAGGGCCAAAGTCCCCTAAAGAAAATCTCTCCATAGAAGGGGATGGACAGGGTCTGCATGTAGTGCGATAGGGGTTCGATGCTCTCTTGCCCACTCAGCGAGATGGCGATGGGCACTTTCAAGCCCAAGCTTGCCGCAAAATTGGCTAGACCTGGGTTCAGGAGATAGGCGCTGATTGAAAGAGCAAGCGCACACTGGGCCAAAAACTTGCGCCTAGCCATCAGCCCTTTGGCATTTCGGTGGCGAATCTTTAAGGAGTCGTCAAAGGCGCCAATCGAACCTAAGATGAGAAGTGACAGAGCAAAAAGCCAGGTGAAGCTGTGGCTTAAGTCCATCCATAACAAGAGCGAGAGGAAAATGCCCGCTAAGATTAAGAGTCCGCCCATGGTCGGCGTCTCCTTTTTTTGGCTGTGCAAAACCCCGAGCAGCGGAGCCTCATCGGTGCGGATGAATTGGCCAAGTTTCCACTTCCGCAACCGGCGAATGAAGGCGGGCATGGCAAACCAGACAAAGAAAAAAGCGGTGAAGAGAGAAAGGAGCATCTTCAGCTCTAAAGAGATTAGGCAGTCGAAAGAATGGAGCAGGAAAAAGGGAATCATCGCAGGCTAAAGGGGGTCGGTTTTTCTAGTTTCAAACCCACCTTGCCATTTATGGCAAGGTGGGTTTCAAAGGTCTATCCTAGCATATTTACGCGCCCCCTTTCCACAACAATTTAGCGAAAAAAAGAAAGGTATTGCTGAAAAAACTGAGGCTGTGCTAAGATTTTCTTCATCCTTTAAATGGTGGCATGGCCAAGTGGTAAGGCAGAGGCCTGCAAAGCCTTTACCCCCAGTTCGAATCTGGGTGCCACCTTTTTTTACTCTTAAGGAAAGAATGCCCCTTTTCCTTGTTCCCACGCCGATCGGCAACTTAGAAGACTTCTCCAAACGAGCCATCTCTATTCTCTCTACTTGTGACTATATCTTATGCGAAGACACGCGCCATAGCCACATCCTCCTTTCTCACTATGACATTCGTAAGCCGCTGAAAAGCTTTCATCAGCGCAATGAAATTGCCAAAGGCGAATTTGTACTCAGCGATTTGCAGCAAGGGATGCATATTGCCCTCCTCTCCGATGCGGGCACGCCCCTTATCCAAGATCCCGGCTACCCCCTCATCCAACGCTGCCTGCAAGAAGGCATTGCCATCGACGCCCTGCCTGGCCCATGCGCTCTAATCACAGCCCTCTCCTTATCAGGCCTGCAGACAGACCGCTTTCAATTTATCGGCTTTTTGCCCCGCAAAGAGATGGCCCTCAAAGCCACTTTAGAGGAGATGAGCGTCTACACAGGTACCAGCATCGCCTATGAGTCGATCCACCGCCTGCAAGAAACGCTAGAGAGCCTCAAAACCATTAACCCCCTCTTACCCACTGTTGTCGCTCGCGAATTGACAAAAAAATTCCAAGACATCTACCGCGGCACCGCCGAAGGCGCCGCCCTCTACTATGAGACAGCTCCCTTAAAAGGGGAAATTGTCCTCCTCGTGCAAGGATCTGCTCCCACAAGCGATCAGCCCCCCCACCTCCTCGTCCAGCAAGCAGAAGAAAGGCTCGGCCTATCGCGGATGGACGCCATTAAGCATGTCGCCAAAGAGCAGCGCATCCCTAAAAAGGTCGTCTACCAGGCAGTCCTCCAGCACCTCGAATCCCCCTCATAAAATTAACTTTTCTTATCTAAAAAATCCCCTCTCTTAGGCAATCAATGCCTTTGAAAAAAAAATTTGCTTAATAAAAAGCCTTTCGCTTAAATGACCTCGATACAAGCAACCGTCCTCTAACTTAGCATCAGAGACTATCTATGAACGGATCAAGCGGATTAAATAGCATTTTGGGAGTCGCCTCTTTTGCCGAAGTCACCTCTCTGCCCAAGGGAACAGCGCTTCAGGCAAGGGCTAACGGCCTATTAGAAAAGCTCGTCTATTCCCTCATCGAACAGGGGGCGCCGCTGATCCAAGAGGAAGCCCAAAAAGTTTATGCCTTCTGCCTGCCGATCATGAAAAAAGGAACCCCTCTTTATATCGAATATGCCCAGCCGCTTCTAGAACAGTCAGATAAGGGCAAACAAATCGATGAAGTCATCACAACCATGGCCTCCCCCATTCAGGTGCTCGCCTATAGCAAAAAAGCCCTGCTCGCCATGGAAGAGGGCGCTTGGAAAGTGGTGATGAAGGGCGAACAGATGGCTTTTGATGCAGTAAAGGCTGCGGCCAATGCCATCTTGCAGCAGATCTCCGATAAGTTCCACCCGCTTGTCGCCGTAGTCGCCCAGGGCCTGACCCAGGTCAATTTACGAGGAAGCGCCGAACAGGGCAAACTGCTCTTAAGCGATGCGGTCAAAGTTTACAACACAACCGATAAAATCCAGACCATTGCTCAAACCCTCGTCGATCTCGTGGCGCAAAATCAAGCGCTATTCGATGCTCAATCGCCAAAGCAATCTTCTGCCCTCATCGCCTATGGCAAACAGGTGTTGGAGGAGGGGACGAGCGAAATCTTGCAAAAGTTAAAAGCGGAGAAAGTGGGACAGGTGCTCACCAAGCTAGAGTCCATCGTCCAGCAAGGCAAAGAAGTGAATATCGACACACTCACCACCTTGACGCAAAAAGAGGCCACAAATCTTGTCGCCTTTGCCGTTGAAGTTGTTAAGAATCTCAAAGCGCAAAAAGCCTCTCAAACAGAATCGACCTCTTCCTCCTCCTCATCTTCACAAAAGACCGCACAGGCACCAGCTCAAGCACCAGCTATAGCTTCCCTCACAGCGTCCGAATAGAATTTCTCATATCTTGAAGATGCATGGAGGTTTTTTTAAAGCTACCCCTCCATGCTTTGAGATTGGCCGCGCAAAAATCTGAATGCACCTAATCATCTCTAAATCGAGAGACTTCTTTTCATGAACAAAATCAATGAACACCTAAACTTTTTTCTAGATACTGTAGAAAAGAACCACGCCGGAGACACCGTAGGAAGCGATCTGCTCTCCAATTTAGCCGGAGGCGGAGGTGGCGGATCCCTCGTCGGCGGCACCCTCAACCTCCACGTTCAAGGCAATTTTGACGGCAATGAATGCTGCAATGGCTGCTGCTCGGGCTGGAATTTTGGAAAAGATACCGGAGTTGAAGAAGTGCAGAAGGTCTCTTTGACCAATAGCCAGGGGAGCTCCATCACCGTCAAATATGAGCCCAAATCCCCTTTTATCCTGGGGCTGGACGGCATTCCTCTCTCTTCTTTAGAAGACATAGAAGCTGCCGACCGCACGGACTTAATCCACACCATTCGCTGCATCTACCGAGATCTCATCGCTCAATCTAATCGCCATATGGTCTCTTTGCTGGAAAACAAAACCGGCATTTCCCTCTTTTCTAAATACCAAGAAGCGCAAAAAAGGCGCCCGCTACAGCAAAGACAATGGGTCTCGCTCAAAGAGGCCAGCCAAGGAATTGAACATCTGGCCGGCTGTATCGAAGAGCTGGTGGAAAACTATATTTTGATCAAAAAAAATGGCGTCAAAGCGGACAAGGCGCCTGCAGCTTACCTGTTGCAAACGCAAATTCGTAAAGAAAGAATTGACCGCAGCATCTTAAAGATCCTTCATAAGCTCCTTGTTCCCTCTTTGCAAGTTCCACTTACCTTAAACGAGTGTGTTTTGACAGCCTGCAACCTAAAAAAAGGGGAAGCTAACCACCTGATCCACACGGCCAATGTCATTCAAGAGATGTTGAATGAAGAAAGGCACACGGCCAAAAAGCAGCCTCTGGCCCTGTCAAATCTGGCTCTATTTGATGAGAGCGTGTGCGCAGTGAAACAAAAAAAGGGCTTTTTAAAAAAAGAGGGTCCTTCTCTTTTCACCATCGAAGTGGAAAGCGCAGACAGAGCCGATAGCGAGCAGGCCGAGGCCTGTGACCAAGCGGTACTCTTTCGCGAAGACGGCTGTTGGCACCCGGAAGAAACCATGAGAAAAGCGGCCAAAGGCTTATTAGAGAGCGAACAAACCAGGACCCTTGAGCTCTATCGACAAGCAGCTCTCAGCGTGTATTACAAGGCAGCTGTTAATAGTTCTACGCCCGCCATTTTCTTGCTAGCGCAAAGCCTGACTAGAATACACCTCTTCGACCTCTTTTTCGCCAAAAAAGAGATCCTATTAAGCCAAGTGCTCAACCTCAAAGAGCAAATCGAGCGCTTAGAGCCGCTGCAGGAAAAGCTCGAATTTTTGTTGGAAAATGCCCATTTCTTCGATCCAAATCAGCAGCTGGAAGAGGATGCGCCGCCTGAAATGTCAGCTCTCACCAAAGCCTTGCAATGTGTCACCACGCCTCGCGCAGCCGCTTCGTCATCTTTGAGCAGCTCTTCAAGCGCCATTCAAGAGAGGCATCGCTATAGGTCAATTGGCGATGTTGGAAAAGAAGGGCCCACGCCTCTGGTGAGTCCCTCCATGTTTTGGGCCATGCTCTCCATCATCTCAAAGAGCCCAAGCGAAATAAGCCATTTTGAACTAGATAAAGGATCGAAAGAGCAGTATCTCTTGAAAAGGCAGGCCTACAATTTCATCTCCTTAGTAGAAAAGATTGAGCTCTCCCCCCTCAAAAAATTCGACGTGGCCAGCTCTCAAAAATTGGGGAAATCTCAAGGAAAAGAGGGTAAAAATAAAGGCAAAGAACGCGTTTAATCTTTTTTTTAAAATTTGATGGGAATTGACCATGTTTAAAAAATGTTTCACCTGGGCAGCTCTATTCACAATGGCTTTCACCCTTCGCGCTAACCCGTTGCAGGGCGCAGAAACTCAAGCAGAGGAGCCAAGGCCCCTCTCCCCTTCCAAGTGGAAGGTGATCGGCTGCCAGCTCAACCAAGTCTGGCTCCCTCCCGCCATCTTTGAACAGTTCATCTACGAATTGGTCGATGAGGAGCACTACCAGCTGCAATGGGGCGATTTGACGTTTCCCAAATATCTGGGCGGATTTCCTAAAAGTGATCAAGGCTCTTTAAAGATCGATCGGACAAAGACGCCGATCCATATCGATTTGGTGCCGACAAGCGGCCCCTTTGCCGGAAAAGCTTTTCAAGGGGTTTTAGAGCTAGATCACGACCTGTTAAAAGTCAACTTTGCCTTTCCAGGCAATGAGCGCCCGATCAGCTTTAGCGCCAAACAGGGTCAAGTTTACGAAGTGTGGCAGAGGCTGTAATGACACCCCTTTTTTTCAAAACGGGGGGCTTTCTGCCCTCCCGTTTCGGCAAAGTGCCCATCCTTGAAAAAAAGCTCAAGAAAGAGCCCAAAAAATCCGATCTTCAAATCCAAATCGAGTATGACACTCCCCTCCTGTAAGCAGGATTTCCTTCATTCGAGCGCGATACCTTCGAGATACTTTTAACTCTTTAAACGAGCTAGTACCCCATCCATTTAATATTGAGCTGTAAAACTGATGCAATAGCCCAATCACGAGGCTTTGGCACAGTTCGACATGCCTCAAAATTAAATGAATGAGGTACTAGGAAAAGGATTGCCCATGTCTCCTCCTTTAAATTCCCACCAGTCAGCGACCATTTTTCCCTATCTTGCAATAGATGAGAGCCTTGCCTCATTAGAAAAAAGCGACAAAAAAGTGTCGTTAGACGCGCCTCTTGGAATCAGTGAGGACGGCAAGCGGCTCATTCTTCTCAAACAACTCAAGAAAGAAAATTCGCCTCGCATCAAAGACATCAATCGGCTAGCTCAAGAGACGCTTTTGATTTATTATCAATCCTTAGTGGCGACAAATGGCTACCTCCTGTCCGAATTAGGGTTTGCCTTGGCCAATCTCGACTTTAGCGCTCTTTATAAACAAGGGATGCCGCTCAAATTATGCCATGTATATGCCATTAAACAGGCCTTTAGCCGACTAAAAGAGGCCCAAGAGCCTCTGACAACCCTGCTATCAAAGATCATGGCGAAGAGCTCTGAGCCTTCTCAAGAGCTTTCTATAGCAGATATGAAATGGCTCGCTCCCTTCTTCTCTCCCCCACAACTCATCTCATTGGCCAAAAAATGCCGCCAATTAGAAAAGCGCACCTTTGATCCAGCTGCCACAACCATTAAAAAGCACAAAATTTCTCCTTTAGAGGGGATTAAGCTATTAAAAGCCGCCTCTAAACTACCAGCGAGCGGGCGATCCATCGCTTAAGCTCTTTTAAAAATCGAAGTAAAGCACGCAGCCTATAAGGAGGCTCTTATCATGATCACTCCAGCCGCAGCCGCAGCCGCAGCAGCACCAGCGCCAGCACCAGCGCCCCAGCAACACGTTTCCTTTCCTTTTAAAAAGTTAATGGAAACGCCCTACATCAAAATTATCTTTTTCGGTGCGATGAGCGGCGCCATCACCGGCGTTACAATCGCCTATAATGGACCTGAGTATTATGTTCCTGCCATCATCACCACAGGGGGGCTCGCCCTTGCCTTTACAGCGCAGTTTGTGAAAGACTGCTGTGACTGCGTGCATCGGACGCAGCAGGCAAAGAAAGCGAAGAGGCAAAACGACCTTGAGATGGGCATTTTAAGGACCAATGCGTCCCATGATACATCCCCAGAGCTTCCCCAAGATGCTGCTGTCTCATCTAGCCAGCCAAAAGCAGATAGCGCTCCCCCATCGGTCCAGCTAAACAAAGCTGAGCCGATGCGCATCGAAAAAAATGACAAGCGCCTATCGCTTATCTTGCCAAATTCATCCTCGCCAACCTCTGATGTCACCCAGATCTCTCACCATTTGACCCATATGAGCTTGCAAGAGAAGCGCAGGTCTCGCACAGCTCCAGAGCTGGAACAGAGAAGGTTTTCAATTGTTTCCTTAGGAGACAATACAGCCAGCCGCGTCTCCACCTCCACTTCCACGAATCCAAGCTCGATCATTCAATCGAAAATGATTGTCGCCACAAGAAAAAAGACGTATCCACCAAGGCCTGTCTCCAATTCGCTTGAAGGCATTGCTGAGAGTATCTTCGCCTCTTTACAAGAAGGCTATCCTGAATGCAGAGAAGCCCAGTTTGAACTTAGAAGAATGGACCGCCACCTCTTTTCAGGAGCGAATTCCCTTTTTAAAATTTCAGGCATCGCCGTTCAGGCCTCTCACCTGACCAATGAGGCTTTGCAGCACCTACTTTTGCTGCTGGAGCGAAATCAAATTCAGGTCAACCATCTGGTCCTGAGCGATATCTCAAAAGAGATCGACATCTCCTTTTTAAAAAAATTTAAGCATCTAGCCTCTATCACGTTGCAAAATTGCCCTCTACTTAGCGAAGAGGCGGTGCAAGATTGCTTGACCCGTTCCCATTCGGTCGGCTACTGGCGCTTTTTTAACTGCCCTAAAATTGCGCAGCCTTTTTTACAGCAATTAGGGGAAAAAAGGGTCGTCTCTTCCGAAGGCTTTACAAACGAAGATGAGAAGTTAGAGCAACTTTTCACCTATTTGCAGGGATTCTTAGATCGGGAGGAGGTGAAGGAAGCAGATATTTTGAGCGCCCACTACAACCACGATTATAGCCCCATATTGAGAGTCATCACTTGCTTATCGCTGACAGGAGTCAGAAGCGCCCAACATCTGCGCTGGGTGGTCAACCTGCTCATGTTCCAAAGCCCCTGCTTTAGCGAGCTATCGATTGAAGATAGCCCATTAACAAATGACGATCTGGAAGTGCTGCGCGATTTGGTCAATAAACCAGTCAAGAGGATCTCTTTGACCCGCTGCGAACACCTAACAGCTAAATGCTTTCCCAACCTTTTAAAGCATTTAGTGGAGCTGGAAGAACTGGTGATCGTCGACTGCGACAGGATTGACGAAGAGCAAGTCATAGAGAAGCTTGCTAAGGCTATTAAACATAGAAAGCAGCCTCTAAAGCTGACTTATAACGGAACGGAGTATCTGTTCGACGCCGATCTGTGATGGCGGGAAAGTGATTTAAAAAGGAGAAAGGCGACTCCCTTAAAAGGCCGCCTGACTTTTTAACTTTTTCTGCTCAAGAAAGGATAGAAAAATGCCGATCCGTTTAAAGAAGATGCCTTCTGGCCATGAAAGGCATTTTCTTTAAAGTTTTTATGGCCCATCAGGAGGATTATGTCTATTGAATTAAGCTCAACCGGCCTAACGATTGAAGTCTCCCATATCAATGCCTGCAACAACTGGTGTTCGAAGGGCGCTCACTCCATCACAGATACCGAGGGCAATAAAAACTATGTCAAACCAAACACGCAGCTTGGCCTCAGCGATGATAAGACACGCCTTGTGGCCATCGACCGCCTGATTCGACAAAACTCAGAGTTGGTCAGAAATGCTGTGGAACATGCTCGAAAGACTTTGCGCTGCTATTATAAATCGCTCATCGAAGTCAATTCCTGTGAAATTGCGGCCTTAGCCGTTTTAATGGCCGACCTCAATTTCAAAGACCTTTATGATAAAGCCTCTTTGCCGGCAGTTTGGCAAGTCAAGAAAATTGATAAAGCTGTGAAGGCTCTGACGCAAAATGAAGCGCTCATCACACTTTTGAAAAAGATGTGCAATAGATCCTACATGGAGAGCTTTGAAAGCCTTTCCGAACAGGAGAAATTCGATGAGCTGAACTTAAGCTCCACAGAACAGACAGCGCTCCTTAAATTTTTTAACCAGTCGCAGCTGATCGATTTAGTCGACCGCATTCAACTGTTGCAAATAGAAATGCTCGACTCGCAAACCAAAGCCATCCCGCCTTTGAATATCGACGGCCTGGAGGTCAGCATGCTCGTCAAGGCCTCGTTGCGCATTGGGCGGCTCAGCCTCTCTACGTCTCAGCATTCATAGAAGGTAAGAACAGCTTTTCAACCTTTTTTGAAGGGGCTAGCAACCCCTTCCTCTCCCCTTCCAGCCTTAAAACTGGCACTTAAGTAAAGGCTCTGCTAAAAAACAGCAAAAAGCTCTTGCGCGATTTACTTTTTCACAGTAAAATCCTTTCTTCACTCGCATCACAGATTAAAGAAGCGCTTGTCGCTTATTAAAGAACCTTTAAGGAGCCCACACCATGAGCACGACCCCCAAAGACATCATTTTTGAAGAAGAAGCGCGCCATAAACTATTTGCCGGCATCAAGCAATTAGCAGATGTCGTCAAAGTGACGCTCGGTCCTAAAGGAAGAAACGTCGGCTTAGAAAAGAGCTGGGGCGCCCCGACCATCACCAACGATGGCAACAGCATCGTCAAAGATATCGAACTGCCCGACGCCTTTGAAAATATGGGCGTATCGATGGCCAAGGAAGTCGCGCAAAAGATTAAAGAGAAAAGCGGCGATGGCACCACCAGCGGCACCCTTTTATTAAAATCGATTGTTGAACACGGCATTCGCTACATCACGGCGGGAGCTAGCCCCATCTTGCTCAAACGCGGCATGGAAAAGGCTGTGCACGCTGTCGTCGAAGCCATCAGCCAGGCGAGCATTGCCATTGAGAGCGCTGCCGACACTAAAAATATCGCCACAGTCTCCGCCTCTGGCAATGAAGAGATCGGCCAGATGATTGCCGACGCCTTTGGCAAAGTGGGCAAAGAAGGGGTGATCACCATCGAAGAAGCCAAAGGAATTGCCACATCGATCGAAACTGTCGAAGGGATGCAATTTGACCGCGGCTACCTCTCAGCCTACTTTTGCACCAACGCTGAAAAGATGACCGTCGAGATGGAGCAGCCGCTCATTTTGCTCGTCGAGCAAAAAATCTCCTCTGTGCATGACCTAATCCCCATCTTACAAGCCGTCGCCTCTTCAGCGAAAAACTTGCTGATCATCGCCGACGACATCGAAGGGGAGACGCTCTCAACCCTCGTCGTCAACCGCCTGCGCGGCACCTTGAAAGTGGCAGCGGTCAAATCCCCAGGCTTTGGCGAACGCAAAAAAGCGATGCTGCAGGATCTGGCCATCTTGACCGGCGGCGAAGTCATCTCAGAAGATGTGGGCGTCTCATTAAAAGATGCCTCGGTTGAAATTCTGGGCAAAGCGGAAAAGGTTGTGATCAGCAAAGACCACACGACGATTGTCAATGGCAGCGGATCTAAAGAGCAGATCGAACAGCGCATCAAGCAAATTGAAAACGAGATGGAGCTGGTCACAAGCTCTTACGAAAAAGAAAAGCTCAATGAGAGAAAAGCCAAGTTATCTGGCGGCGTGGCCGTCATTCGCGTCGGCGCGGCGACAGAGCCCGAGCTCAAGCACCGCAAGCAGCTCTTTGAAGATAGCCTCAACTCGACAAAAGCTGCTTTGGAAGAGGGCATTGTCCCCGGCGGAGGCATCGCCCTGATCCGCGCTAGCAGCGCCATTGCCAATCTCGAACTCGCAGGAGATGAAAAATTGGGCGCTGAGATTGTGAAGATGGCCTGCGAAGTGCCTTTTAGACAAATTGCTGAAAACTGCGGCCGCGATGGCTCAGTGCTCTTGCAAGATATCTTGCAAAGAGAGAGCGCTTTTGGCTTCAATGCCATGTCAGGCGAAGTGGAAGACTTGCTCAAAAGCGGCGTCATCGACCCGGCCATGGTGGTCAAGAATAGCCTCGTCTACTCCTCCTCCGTCGGCGGGGTGGCGCTGATCACCGAAGCTTTGATGACCGATGCTAAAGAAGACGAAGACGCTTAAGTATTTTTTTTGAAGGAGGGGCCGCTCGCCCCTCCTCCAAACCTCCTCCCCAGCCAAAGGGCTTTTGCCCTTTGGTATCCCTTTAGATTACAAAAAAGGCTTTAAACCATGGGCTAGCGCCCAAGGTTTAAAGCCTTTTTTATAAGCTAATCACCTGAATTTAAAAGAGCTCTATTTGCCTATGTTTCGGTCTAAATATCTGGCAATCGTTGGCGATAACTGTCTGTATTGCAATAAGCCTGAAGGGACCAAGCGATCATCACCTAACTCCCTCTCGCAAATCACACACAATACTTTGGAAAAAATAGATTGACCCACGTCTACTGAAGTTGCGTGCAAAAAATTTTCGTAAATATTTACCACATACCTGACCGGATTAGGCCCAGACCCAAGCAACCGATTTTCTTCTTTTTGAATGGCATTGATCAATGCATCTCTATGTTTCATAAATAATTCGATGATCACTTGAGCCCGGTGTTCACTTAAGAGTTTGGATTTGCGCCTCCGAACCATCGGTTGAATTTCTATTGGAGAGATTTCATCTTCAGGATCTGTTTCCTCTTCAACAATGATTCTCTGTTCAAGGCTATATTCTTTTTCAGATGTCATCTCTTCTTTGATCCGTCTCTTAAGGAGGCGAGGGTTTTGTATGCTAGTTGCTTCCTCAATCGGCCTTTTATTGACAGCTGATCCTCGAGAGGAATCGGCTGTTGCCGTCATCGTGGTTGTGGTTGTGGTGGTTGTGGTTGTCTCGACAGCTGCATTTCTAGCTAGAGGGGTTAGCTGCACCTCAGTCTGGGGTATAGGGATGAGGATCTGTTGCAAGATATTTTTGACAGCGGCATCGATGAGTTCAGGGAGGCGGTCTAAATTGACATAGTACTGGCGTGGCGCTGGCTGCGATTGACCTGTAGCTGGCTGTGTTGAAAATGCTGGAAAGGGCAGCATCCCAGGCTCAAAGATTGGATTTAGCCTTGGCGCAGGGCTTGGTGCTGGTTGCTGAATTGGCCGTGGCGCGCTGCCCATCCCACTATTTGGCACTGAATAAGAGGAACCATTTTGCATCGTGTAGTTGTACATAATCATCCTTTTTTGACTATTCAATAATTAATTAAGAGAGAGTATAATACTCTAATAGTTAATTAATTGAAACAAAAACCAAAACAAAGAATGTTTATACCCTTATTTATTCACTCAAATTTTCTTTAGCAAGAAGCCCCCGAATCTCTCGTGAAATTTAAATCTTCCATGAGCAGGGGCTATTGACAACAGGCAATATCTATCGGCAAAAGCCGTGCTGATCGCTCTCCATCGGAAACCACTCCACCTCAATTCCGAGGCTTCTCAATTCTTCCACCTTTTCTAAAGACACCTGAGGCTGAATGAGCTTTTGATGGCCGCAGGGCTTATTGATAAAGACCGGCAGCAGAGTGATCTTTTCTAATAGGGGACAAAAGGCCACCAGGTAGTCGAGCCCCTGGTCGGTGACATTGGGGCAGCCGGAGAGGTCGAGCTCTTCTAAAGCAGTCGCTCCACTAGAAAGAGCGAGCAGACCGTCGTCATCGACAGAGGACATCTTCAGCGACAGCGCTTTTAAGCCAACCGCCGAAGAAAAGAGCTGCTCGAGCTTCAGCGGCGTGATGGGCATGAATAGGATCGATTCCCAGCCGCCATAGCGCGTCTTATGAAAGAGGACATGCCCCTCTAGCCAGAGCGACTCTAAACTTTGCATTTGCTGCCCGATCAGGTAAAAAAGGGCCTCGCTCATCTCGCATTGCCCCGACAAGTCGAGATGGCGCACATCAGATCTTGCCGATAGGAGGGACAAGAGCTCGGTCTCGCTATAATAGCGGCCAAAAGATTTGGAATCGCACTCTATATATGGGAGAGAGAGGAAAGAATCTTGATTGAGGTTTCTGCTCAAGGCGTTCCCCTTCTCAATATGAGAAAGGAAAAGAACAGCCGAGAAAATAAAACTATGCACATATTTTATCATATAGACACCTGAGCTCAAATATTATTTAACACCGTTTAACCAAATACTAATAAAAATTCATTTAAATTAAAATAAAATTTTATAATAGATTAAACGGCATCAAATACAATTTTAAGCAAAGGCTTTGTTGCATTCAGCATTTTTAGAGAGGAAAGCAGCAGCGACATTGCCGATTAATGGAATCACTAAAAGGCTCCCAAAGAAAAATTTTCTCCGAGCCTCTCTAAAAGCAGCTATAGACCTAAGTTTGAGGATAGTCTGACAGTTGGTGAAGTACTTCTGCCGATTTTCTGGGGTGAATCTTGAATCGTGCCAGTTAAAGACATTTTTCAAGGTGTGAAAGATGCGCTGGGCGACTTTAGAAACCTGGAGAGAGATTCCTTTGGCGGCAGGTTTAAGCGAGCGCGCGAGGAGGATGGCTCCCCAGAGATTGGCGCAGAGGACAAAGGTTCGATCTTCTGATATATTCATCACAACAATTCCTTTTTTTTGAATAGTTATTACTAAGGAGCTATCATTATAAAAGAATTAAAGTAATAAACTCAAAACAATTATTTTTTGAAGGCATAAAAAAAGGCTTTAAACCTTAGGCTTTTGGCCTATGGTTTAAAGCCTTTTTTATCATCTCAAGAGATTGCAAAAAGCTATAAAGTTTTCTGCTCTTTAGTGGAGAGAGGGTTGGAGAGGGGCAAATGTTCCCCTCCAACACGCCTTTCCAACCTTAAAGCTTAAGAAGACGCATCATCAAAGCTGTAGATAAATTCCTCTTCCGATTCGGGGTCGACGAATTTTTTCACGCGGCGGTGGTGCTCGAAGCCGGTACCGCCAGGGATGATGTGTCCCATGATGACGTTCTCTTTAAAGCCCATCAAGAAGTCAGTCTTGCCAGAGCAAGCGGCGTCGGTCAAGACACGGGTGGTGTCTTGGAAGGACGCGGCCGAGATGAAGGAATCGGTGGCGAGAGAAGCCTTGGTGATCCCGAGCAGGATCGGAGCGGCTTGAGCGGCTCTCCCCCCTTCGGCAGTCACTTTGGCATTCTCAATCTCGAATGCTTTCTTCTCCACTTCCTCGCCAAATAGCAAGCTGGTGTCGCCGGCATCGGTGACGCGCACTTTCTTCAGCATCTGGCGGACGATGATCTCGATGTGGGTATCTTTAATGTCGACCCCTTGCAAGCGGTAGACTTCCTGCACCTGATTGACCAGATATTTTTGCAGCTCGCGCACGCCGCAGACTTCCAAGATCTCGTGCGGGATGACCAAGCCGTCTGTGAGCTGCTGCCCCTTAGAGACGCGGTCGCCGCGCTGCACGATGATGTGCTTGGTATGGGGGATGAGGTGTTCTTCCTCCATGCCTGAGATTTCGTCGCGGACGACGACAATGCGCTTATTCTTCTGCACGCCTCTAAAGTCGACAGTTCCATCGATCTTGGCAATTTCGGCAGAGTCTTTGGGTTTGCGCGCTTCGAAGAGCTCGGCAACCCTTGGAAGACCGCCGGTGATGTCCTTGGTCTTGATGGCGCCTCTTGGCAAACGGGCCAAGAGTTTACCGGCTTTGGCATAATCCCCTTCGTTGACGGAGATGATGGCGCCGGCCGGGATGGCGTAGGAGCCAAGCAGCTCGTGGTATTGCTCATCGGCAAAGATGACAATCTGAGGGTGCAATTCGCCGCGGTGCTGCTTGACGATCAGCTCTGTCTGGCCGGTCTGCTTGTTGGTCGTCCGCTCTGTGGAGATCCCTTCGACCAAGTCTTCGTATTTGACGTAGCCTGGGCGTTCGCAGATGATTGGAATGTTGTGCTGTTCCCATTCGGCAATTTTATGGCCGACTTCCACTTTGGCTCCATCTTGAACTAAGATGCGCGTGCCGAGTTCGACGTTGAACGCCTGAAGCGGCTCGATGGAGTGGGTGCTGAGCAATTTCTTATATTCCTCGAGCGAACGGCCTTCATCGCGAACGATGTTCAGGGTGCCGTTTTTATTGAGAGCAATGGAGAGGCCCTCTTCATTCTTGACAGTGCGCAAGTCGCTATAGACCAGCACGCCGCTATGCTCGGAGACCGATTCTGGGCTGATGCCGGCAGAAGCGATACCACCCAAGTGGAACGTACGCATGGTGAGCTGCGTTCCAGGTTCCCCAATCGACTGAGCGGCGATGATGCCGACAGCTTCGCCGAGGCTGACAGGCTTGCCGTTTGCCAAGTTCAGGCCATAGCACTTAGCGCAGACGCCGCGTTTATTTTCGCAGGTCAGGGCCGAGCGGATGCGCACCGTCTCAATGCCGGAGTCATCGATAGCTTCAGCTTGCAGCACAGTGAGCGTGTCGCCAGAGCGAGCCAGCATCTTCGTCTTATCGCCCGGTTGATAGATATCATCGCAGACGGTGCGGCCGAAGATTCGGTCCGATAGGGGCAACAGCTCTTCTTGGCCTTGCTTGATCGGTGAAACTTCAATGCCATTTAAGGTGCCGCAGTCTTCGGTGGTGATGATGACATCTTGAGCCACGTCAACTAAACGCCGCGTCAAGTAACCGGAGTCAGCTGTTTTTAAGGCGGTATCGGCCAGACCCTTACGCGCACCGTGAGAGGAGATGAAGTACTCGAGGACGGTCAATCCTTCGCGGAAGTTCGAGGTGATGGGCGATTCAATAATTTCGCCGGATGGCTTGGCCATCAGACCGCGGAGGGCTCCCAGCTGCTTAATCTGCGATTTGTTACCGCGCGCACCGGAGTCCATCATTAAGAAGAGCGGGTTCAGCTCGCAGTTCTCTTTCAAGTGAATGAGGGAGAACAGGTCTTCAGAGATGATATCGGTCGCTTCGGTCCAGATGCTGATGGTCTTGGACTTGCGCTCGCCATCGGTGATGATCCCGTCTTCAAACTGTTTGCGGACGACGCTGACTTTTTCTTGAGCGCCGCTGATGATGGCCGGCTTTCCAGCTGGGATCTTCACGTCGTCAATGCCCATGGAGAGGGCGGCGCGGGTCGCTTCGGCAAAGCCCAAATTCTTGGCTTTATCGAGGAAGCGCACTGTCGCCTCAAGACCGATCTTTTTGTAGCAGAGCAAGATCAAGTCAGCCATTTTCTTTTTAGGCAGCACGTAGTTTTGGAAGCCGAGCTCTGGCGGGACGATGGTGTTGAAGACCACACGGCCAGGCGTCGTCTCAATGATCCCATTTGGCGTGCGCAGCTTGATCTTCTCATGGACGTGCAAGCCGCGGCTATAGTGGGTATTGAGTTTGGCACCCTCTTCCGAGGCTTTGCTGCCAGCTTCATACCAAGAGTAGCAGCCGCTAGAGTAAAAGGCCATTAAGACCTCTTTCTCGCTGCCGAACACTTTTGTTTTCTTGCCGTGCTCTTCGGGAATGTAGATCGGGTCGTACATCAAATAGTAAAGGCCAAGCGTCATATCCTGCGAAGGGATGGCAACAGGCTTACCGGAAGAGGGCAAGAAGATGTTGTCAGGAGCCATCATCAGCACTTTAGCTTCCATCTGCGCTTCAATCGAGAGCGGCACGTGGACAGCCATTTGGTCACCATCGAAGTCGGCGTTGAAGGCCGTACAAACGAGGGGGTGGATGCGGATGGCTTTTCCTTCGATCAACACCGGTTGGAAGGCCTGGATCCCGAGCCTATGCAAAGTCGGCGCTCGGTTGAGGAGAACGGGGTGCCCTTTGATGATGTCTTCTAAGACGTCCCATACCTCTGGGTCTTGCCGTTGGATCTTTTTCTTGGCCGAGCGGATGGTGTAGACATAGCCCAGCTCTTTGAGGCGCTTGACGATAAAGGGTTCAAACAGCTCGAGCGCCATCAATTTCGGCAAGCCGCACTGGTTAAAGTTGAGCTCAGGACCGACGATAATGACCGAACGGCCAGAGTAGTCGACCCGCTTACCGAGCAAGTTTTGCCTAAAGCGTCCTTGCTTCCCTTTCAGCATTTCAGAGAGAGATTTGAGAGGACGGTTGCCAGCTCCCATTACGGGGTTGCCATGGCGGCCGTTGTCGTAGAGGGCATCGACAGACTCTTGCAGCATCCGCTTTTCGTTGCGGACGATCACTTCAGGAGTCTTAAGCTTTAAAATGGACTTCAAGCGGTTGTTGCGGTTGATGACGCGGCGGTAGAGGTCGTTTAGGTCGGATGTGGCAAAGCGACCCCCTTCTAAAGGCACGAGAGGGCGCAGATCCGGTGGGATGACAGGCACGCAGCGCATGACCATCCATTCCGCTTTATTGCCAGAGGTGAGAAACCCTTCGACGATCTTAAGCCGTTTGGCCAGCTTCATACGGGCTTGCTGCGATTTTGTTTTGCGCAGCTTCTCTTTGAGGTCGACAAATAAAGACGCCAGGTCCTCTGTCGCCAAAAGCTCGCGCACAGCTTCTCCGCCCATCATGGCGACGAAGGTATCGCGGCCCCATTTTTCCTGCGCTTCGCGGTATTGCTGGTCATTGAGCAACTGTTTTTTTTCTAAATCGGTATGGCCTGGATCGATGACGACATATTCTTCGTAATAGATCACCCGTTCTAAGTCGGTGGTGGACATCCCCAAGATGTTGCCGATGCGAGAGGGCATGGTTTTGAAAAACCAGATGTGGACGATAGGGACAGCGAGTTCGATATGGGCCATGCGCTCGCGGCGCACTTTAGAAAGGGTCACTTCGACGCCGCAGCGATCGCAGACAATGCCTTTATGCTTGATCTTTTTGTACTTGCCGCAAGCACATTCCCAGTCGCGCGTCGGGCCAAAGATCTTTTCGCAAAAGAGCCCTCCCTTTTCCGGCTTGAATGTGCGGTAGTTGATGGTTTCAGGCTTTTTAATCTCGCCGCGAGACCATTGATTGCGGATGACATCATCTGACGCGATTTGAATCGTCAGCTTATCAAATTGAGCCTCTTGCTGTTCTTTTTGCATGCTGTCTCCTGATTTTTTTTTAAGCGCGGCTTAAGGAATAAGGGGTAATCGCCAGCGCTTTAAGAGCCTAATAGACCATCAAAGGGAAAAGATCCCCTTGGATAACAGGTATTTCTAGCCGGGAGCGACTAGCGCTCCCGGCTATTTAAGGATTAAAGAGACGCTTCGTCTTCAATTAAAGCGTTCGTGCGCACATCGAGCCCGAGTCCTTGCATCTCTTTGACGAGAACGTTGAACGATTCGGGAATGCCTGGGCTTAAGAAGTTCTCGCCTTTGACAATCGACTCGTAGATACGCGTACGGCCTGCCACATCGTCTGACTTGACAGTCAGAATCTCTTGGAGGACGTGGGCGCAGCCATAAGCTAAGAGGGCCCACACTTCCATCTCCCCAAAGCGCTGACCTCCCATCTGAGCCTTACCACCGAGCGGCTGCTGGGTGACTAAGGAGTACGGGCCGACGGCGCGGGCGTGGATTTTATCCGCCACCAAGTGCATGAGCTTCAGCATGTAGATGTAGCCGACGACGACGCGTCCATCGAAGCGATCGCCTGAGCACCCATCGTAGAGATGGAACTTGCCATCTTCTGGCCAGCCCACTTCTTTCATCAGGCGCCAGATTTCTTTCTCTGGAAAGCCTTCAAAGACAGGCGTCTTGACATGCATGTCATGGCGTTGAGCGGCCATGCCAAGGTGCGTCTCTAAGAGCTGCCCCATGTTCATCCGAGAAGGAACGCCGATCGGGTTCAAGATGATCTCGATGGTGCGGCCATCTTCTAAGAAGGGCATGTCGGCTTCAGGGACGATGTTGGACACAACCCCTTTGTTTCCGTGCCGGCCGGCCATCTTATCGCCCACCTGCAGCTTTCTCTTGGAGGCGACATAGACTTTCACCTGGCGGATGACGCCTGGGTCTAAGTCCGTATCCCCTTTGCGGGTGTGCTCCAAAGCTGTGCGATACTGCGTCTCAATGGTCTGCAAGGCGGTCTCGCAATCTTTTAAAATCCCTTTCAGCGTATCGTAGATGTCGTTTTCTGGCATGAGCAGATCTTCGACTTTCTCCCCTTCAACTAGCTGAATGGTCTCTTGCGTCATCAAAGAGCCTTCGTCGATGAGGACTTCGGCTGTGCGGCGATGGACGACAGTTCCTGGGGCAATCTCATTTAAGAGCAAAGCGCCCAGACGTTCGTGCTTTTCGGTCTTGAGCTCGAGCAGCTTTTGGCGATAATCTTTTTGGATGGCCTTGATCTGCGTGGCCTCTTCAACAATCTGCTGGTCTGGACGATTGGAGAGGTCGTCTTTGCGGCTAAACACCTTGACATCCATGACCACCCCTTCGGTGCCAGGAGGCACAGTCAAGGAGGCGTCTTTGACGTCTGCGGCCTTTTCTCCAAAGATAGCGCGCAGCAAGCGCTCTTCAGGAGCGAGCTCCGTCTCTGACTTGGGAGTGATTTTGCCGACTAAGATGTCGCCAAGCTTCACTTCAGCTCCAATGCGGATGATGCCGTCTTCGCCTAGGTTGGTCAAGACCTCTTCTGAAACGTTTGGAATGTCTCTTGTGATCTCTTCTTTACCAAGCTTGGTATCGCGGGCAGTCAGCTCAAACTCTTCGATGTAGATGGAGGTGTAGTAGTCCTCGCGCAGCAGCTTTTCGTTGATGATGATAGCATCCTCGTAGTTGTAGCCACGCCACGACATGAAGGCGACTAAAACGTTTTTACCGAGGGCAATCTCCCCTTTGTCGGTGGCAGGCCCATCGGCCAGCACATCGCCTGCGCGCACTTCGTCGCCCACTTCGCAAAGAGGGGTCTGGTTGATGCAGGAGCCGGCATTGGAGCGCAAGAATTTCTTGAGCAGGTAGGTCTTCTTTTCCTTGCGGCGGTCTTTTGGCGCGACGACAATCTTAAAGCCGTCGACATATTCGATGACACCTTCCTCTTCGGAGATGATGACAGCGCCGCTGTCTTTGGCAGCCCGCAGTTCAAGCCCTGTGCCGACAATCGGCGACTTAGGCCTTAAAAGAGGGACCGCTTGCCGTTGCATGTTCGAACCCATCAAAGCGCGGTTGGCGTCATCGTGCTCCAAAAAGGGAATGAGGCCGGTGACGATCGAGACGAGCTGCTTTGGCGAGACGTCCATATGAGAGACGCGCTCATGCTCAATCTCAAAAGACTCGCCGCGATGGCGGGCCCAGACGAATGAATCTTTGAACATCTTAAATTCATCGAGTCGAGCCGAAGCCTGGGCGATGACGCACTGTTCTTCTTGGTCCGCTGTCATGTATTCGATCTCATCGGTGACGATGCCGTCGCGCACGACGCGGTAGGGCGTCTCGATGAAGCCAAATTCATTGATTTTGGCAAAGGAGGAAAGAGACGTGATCAGACCGATGTTTGGTCCTTCTGGCGTCTCAATCGGGCAGATCCGTCCGTAGTGGCTAGAGTGCACGTCGCGCACTTCAAAGCCCGCGCGGTCGCGGTTCAAGCCGCCAGGTCCGAGCGAGGAGAGGCGCCGCTTGTGCGTCAGCTCTGCAACGGGGTTGGTCTGGTCCATGAATTGAGAGAGCTGAGAACGGCCAAAGAAATCTTTGAGCACACCGGATAGGCCCTTAGCAGAGACGATCTTGCCAGGAGTCAGTGTATCGGAGGTGAAGTCAAACAGATTCATCCGCTCGCGAATGATCTTTTCCATACGCGCTAAGCCGACGCGGCACTGGTTTTGAATCAGCTCGCCGACTGAACGCACGCGGCGGTTGCCGAGGTGGTCGATGTCGTCGATTAAAACGTGGTCTTTGCCTTCTTTCAAATCGATCAGGTATTTGACGGCGCCGACAATGTCTTCTTTCTTCAGCGTCACCACTTGCAGCGCTTCATCGTTTAGCTCGAGGCCGAGCTTAGAGTTGAGCTTATATCTGCCAACGCGCCCTAAGTTGTAGCGCTTAGGATCGAAGAACAGGCGCATGATGGCCGATCTGGCATTGCTGAGAGTTGCTGGCTCGCCGGGTCGGATCTTGCGATAAAAGTCTTTTAAAGCCGTCTCATAAGAGTCGGTCGGGTCTTTGGCCAGCATCTTGATGATGGGGCTGGTCTCATCGGCATTTTCCGCAATGCGGATTTGGTCGATCGAGGCATCCATCATCCGCTTGAGCATGGCGGTGGTCAATTTTTCGCCCGCTTTGCCAAAGAGAACGCCTGTATTTTCATCCAACACGTCTTGCGCTAAGATTTTCCCTAGGTATTTGGCAAAATCTTTTTCCGATTTGATGCGCACTTTGCGCGTATCAAAAAATTCTTCGATGATATCGGCGTTGCTGGAGTAGCCCAGGGTGCGGATAAAAGTGGTGGCCAAAATTTTGCGCCGTCTTTTCTTCCGGTCGATGTAAATGTAGATGAGGTCATTGGAGTCAAAAGCCCCTTCCAGCCAGCTTCCACGATAGGGAATGATGCGGAAAGAGTAGATCATGTTGCCACGAGGCGAGCGCTCTTGCTCAAAGCAAATCCCCGGAGAGCGGTGCAGCTGGGAAACGACAACGCGCTCAGCGCCGTTGATGATGAAAGTTCCCTTATCGGTCATGACAGGGAGCGTGCCCATGTACACTTCTTCTTCCTTAATCCCCGTCTCGTCCGTCAGGCGAAATTTAACTTTCAGCGTGACGTTATAGCTGATGCCACGGCGGATGCACTCTTCTGGAGTGTATCTCGGAACGCCGAGATTGTAAGAGACAAATTCAATGATCGTTTTTTCATCGTAGGACTTAATTGGAAAGATCTCAGTAAAGACTTCCTGCAGACCGATGTTTTGGCGCTCCTCCGGAAGGACATTTAACTGTAAGAATTGATTGTAGGACTTAATTTGGACTTCAATCAAATTAGGAAGATCGATGATGTCATCCTTTTCCGTGAAACTGACACGACGCGGCGGCCTTTTTAACATAGAGACTCCTCATCTAAATTTGGATATCAAGCCGATACTTTTTATATCTACAGGGAAAAGGTTAGCTGATTACAGGAAGATCCGGCGAGATAATCCCCGAAAGCCTTCTCTTCCCAAGCTAAACTTAAAGCGCGATAAAAACTCCTTTCCCTAACCCTAAAGCTTCATCGCTTTTTAGCTTAAAACATTTTCTAAAGCCTGCCGAGGCCTTTAAAAATGCAGCTCTATCATAAGCGCGTTTTAAAAAACGGCTCATGGCATCTGGCCAAGCATTTCATGGCTTTTTTTAATGGCTTTTACGCTGAAAAAGGCAAAAAGGCGTCACAATCTTTTGCACAATCTCTTACAAAATCTCTTGCAAAACAGAGGCAAAAGAGCGATAATTTAAAAAAGACCCATCAGTATTTTCTTTGAAAACTGCCGCACGAGCCCTTCTTGAGGCCTTCTATAAAGCCCATGGATCCACTTCTTTTTTTTGCTAAAAACAATAAACGAAAGTATAATTAAGAGCAACCAGCACTTTCTCTAAATGAGGCGAAAGCTGGCTCGATCACTAGAAAAATAGTGAGAAAAATAACATGAGAGATCACTCGATCTGGAAACTAAAATAGGATTTAAGGCGAGTGGGTTCCAAAGAGTGCAGCACCTATTTTTAGACTAAAGACTTCATTTTATCATTCTAAGGCAACTTAAGCTAAAAAAGAGGACATCTCGCCATGCCTTGAAGCATTTTATAGATGTCCTCATCGATTGAACCAGCTGTAAATTACAGCCCTTTCAATTTCACTTTAGCGCCAGCAGCTTCGAGCTTCTTAGCGATTTCGTCAGCTTGTGCTTTAGGAGCGCTGTCTTTCAGCACTTTAGGAGCGCCGTCAACAACGTCTTTTGCTTCTTTCAAGCCAAGGCCTGTGATCTCGCGCACCACTTTGATGACGCCGATTTTCTTGTCAGCAGGAGCTTCGACCAAAGTCACTTCGAAATCTGTCGATTCAGGAGCGGCCTCAGGAGCTGCTTGTGCTGGCATTGCGGCCATCACAGGAGCTGCAGCGGCTTTTACACCCCATTTGTCTTCAAGAGCTGTCTTCAGCTCCGCCATTTCAAGCACAGTCAGTTGACTAAGGGCTTCAACGAGTTCTTCTTGTTTCATACCCACGATAAACCTCTTTAATTGATAAGCGTCTGTTAAATTTATTGTTCGTTAAGCTTGAGATTGCTCAGCTGGCTCTCCAGCTTCTGTCGACTCAGCAGACTCGGTCTGCTCAGATTGCTCACACTTATTCTTCAGGCAATGGATGACACTGGTCAACAGAGCTTCCATCACAGACAAGGTTTGAGACATCGGAGCTTCAAATAGACCGAGCAACTCGGATCTCATCTGATCTTTACCTGGCAGCTTGGAAAGTCTTTCGACTTGAGCGCCTGTATAGAATTGTCCTTCGACAACTCCGCACAAGACTTCAATCGCAGACTGATTCTCTTGGCTGAATTGAAACACGGTCTTGGTTGTCTCGATCGGGTCTTCTGCAGAGAAGACAACGCCGACATGTCCTTCTAAAGCCTTGACATCGAGCTCTACGCCGACATTTGCTGCAGCTTTGACAAGAATTCTTTTGCGAATCACTCCAAAACCGCCGCCGACGCTAGCCACTTTGCAGCGAAAATCATCAGCACTTTTTGCAGTTAGTTTGTAGCGAGTCACCAAGAAGGACTTTTTGTCCCCAAGATGGGAAGCCATATCATCTAAAAGAAGTTGTTTTTCCTTTCTCACGCGGCTTCTCTCCTTTAAGCTACATCAACTTGATGCAGGTCG
Organism: Chlamydiales bacterium; assembly: GCA_029240195.1. Taxonomy (GTDB): domain Bacteria; phylum Chlamydiota; class Chlamydiia; order Chlamydiales; family JARBTN01; genus JARBTN01. Next base: position 10,789 of record JARBTN010000001.1, on the reverse strand, counting down.
ATTTTCATGCCAGGGCCCATAGTCGAGGAAAGTGCGATCGATCTGATGAACTGTCCTTTTGCTGTCGCCGGTTTTGCACGCACCACAGCAGAAAGCCAAGCTCTAAAGTTCTGCACTAGTTGCTCTTTGCTGAACGACAGCTTTCCTACCATGCCATTGACGGCACCATGACGGTCCGCCTTAAATTCTACTTTACCCATTTTCAGCTCTTGCACAGCTTTGGCGACATCGGTTGTAACCGTTCCCGCTTTCGGCGTTGGCATCAAGCCTCTGGGGCCTAAAATTTTACCCAGCTTACCCACTTCGCGCATCATATCTGGAGTGGCGACCATCGCATCAAAGTCTGTCCAACCCCCTTGGATCTTCATGATGAGCTCATCGTGACCAGCAAAATCAGCGCCAGCAGCAACTGCTTCTTGGATCTTCTCGCCTCTGGCGAGAACGAGCACTCGCAACGACTTACCTGTCCCATTGGGCAAGGAAACCGTGCCGCGCACCGCTTGATCCGATTTTCTCGGGTCGATGCCGAGAATCACAGAAGTTTCCACTGACTGATCAAATTTTACCGGCGGGCAATGCTGTAAAATAGCCACAGCTTCTTCTAAGCTGTAGAGCTTGTTAGCTTCTACAAGCTTGGCCATTTCTTGATATCTTTTGCTATTTCGCGCCATATTTCTTCCTAATGTTGAACGTCAATTCCCATGGAACGAGCAGTACCCAGGACAGATCTGACGGCGGCTTGCGTTTCGCGCGCATTCATGTTTTCTATCTTGTCTTGAGCAATTTGCTCTGCTTGAGCGTAAGTCAACTTGCCGACTTTATTTCTATTTGGAATTGCAGAGCCCTTATCGATTCCGACAGCTTTTTTAATTAAATTAGCAACCGGAGGCTTCTTTGTGATAAAGGTGAACGACTTATCTGCAAAGACGCTGATTTCGACAGGTAAAATGTCACCCATCTGCGCCTGCGTTCTCGCATTGAATTCCTTACAGAAAGCCATAATGTTGACCCCTGCCGAACCAAGTGCTGGTCCGATTGGAGGTGCTGGATTAGCCTTTCCTGCAGGAATTTGCAGCTTGATGATTTTAATCAGTTTTTTTTTTGCCATGGATCATTCCCTAAAAAGGCTCAAAAAATTTAATGGGGCATGAGAGCTAAAAGAGCGGGCGATCTCGCTAATTCAAGCAAAGTCAACTTTTCCTTGGAACGATCTGGCCCAAAAAAAGCTGAAAACGCCGCTTGAGTGGAAAACAGCCAATTTGCATCGACTAGCTTGTTTTCACTCTCTTCAAACCCACACACTACTCATGCTTTGTTTAGAGGCTAAATTTATTATCAAAACATTGGCCTCTAAAAAAGGGGCAATGCCTTGGAAAACACTCTGTTGAAAGAGCAAGCGGTAAGTATAATATAAACCACGAAAAAAGAGCAATAAAACTTACTTTTTTTTAATTCTCTCCCAGCAGAACAGGGCAAATTGCTTTCGCTCTCCCCCTTCTTCTTCTGAAAAAGCAGAAAAAAAACTACTCTTCAGCTCCCGCCGGCAGCTCTTCAACTTGCCAAAATTCTAAATCGTCGACTCTTGTCTCGCGACCAAAGATTGAGACCATCACGCTGAGACGCCCTTTGTCATGGAACACTTCAATCACCGAACCGGAGAAATTGACAAAGACGCCGTCATTGATTTTGACGCGATCGCCCACTTCAAACTTGTGCTTATGCACCACTTTGTCTGTTTTATCTTCTAAGTCCTGCAAGATCTCCTGCACTTCCTCTTCCGAAAGAGAGGTGGGCTTATCGCCGCCTAAGAAGTCGACGACGCCTTGGGTGTTTTTGACAAACATCCACGACTCATCGGTCAAAGTCAGGCGCACGAGAAGGTAGCCGGGCCACACCCGCTTTTCTGTAATTCTTTGCTGGCCGCGCTTCACTTCAGAGACGTGCTCGATCGGCAGCAAAATGCGCTCGATGAACTGATCCATCCCCTTCAAACGGGCTTGCTCTTCGAGCACTTTCTTAACTTTCTTTTCTTGGGAAGAAAGGACTTGTACGACGTACCATTTGGACATATTGACGCTCCTTCAGCCGCTAATCAACCTAAAAAAGATTCCTATCCCAGATAGAAACGTTTGCACAACCAAATCGGCCGCATAAATCGCCATACCGAAGAAAAAAGTCGCTAAAACGACAACTTTTGTATAAAGACGAAGTTCTTCCGCACTAGTCCAGCTAATCTTATGAAATTCTTGCTTCACATGAGAGGCTGCATCAAAGAGAGTGGTTTCTGCCTGTTTAGGGCTGGACGTAAGGGGATTTTTTTTAGCATCCATCGGATTTATACTCTCTTTTGTGATCCGTTAAGCAAAAAAAATTAAAACCTCTAAAGGGATTCGCCTTAAAAGTTCAAGGCTTATCGAAAGGAAGGCCATCGCGAAGCAAATCGATCTTCAGCGGACCGGCTTTGAACTGACTGCAGAAGGCGCTAGCTTTCTGTCAAATTAGTTTTGACAGAATGCCAGGACAGAATAAGTTTTTGTAATCGAGTGCGGAGGGACTCGAACCCCCAACCGGCGACTTTGGAGATCGCTGCTCTACCAATTGAGCCACACACCCATAATTTAGAGAAAGGGCGCTCAAAAAGCGCCCCTTCTCAGAGAGAAGAGTCTTGGTTCTCTTTAAAATTACTTCAAGATCTCGGAGATTGTTCCAGCGCCAATTGTACGGCCGCCTTCTCTAATCGCGAATCTTTGGTTGAGTTCCATCGCTACTGGTGCAATCAGCTCGACAATCAGCTCGACGTTGTCGCCGGGCATGACCATCTCAACACCTTCTGGCAATGTCACAACACCTGTCACGTCGTTCGTCTGGAAGAAGAACTGAGGACGGTAGTTGCTGAAGAAAGGCTTATGACGACCGCCCTCTTCTTTTGTCAGAACGTAGATTGTACCTTTGAACTTAGTGTGCGGAGTCACTGTGTTGGGAGCGCAGAGAACCATCCCTCTTTGGATGTCATCTTTACCCAAGCCACGGAGGAGGAGTCCGACGTTTTCACCAGCGCGCGCTTCATCGAGCACTTTGTTGAACATCTCAAGGCCTGTTACAACAGTGTCTTTTGTCTCGCCGAGGCCGACGAGCTGAGCTTTCGCGTTCAATGTGACCACGCCACGCTCGACACGACCTGTTGCCACAGTTCCACGGCCGCTGATCGAGAAGACGTCTTCGATCGGCATCATGAATGGTTTGTCAATGTCTCTTTGTGGAGTTGGGATTGTCTCATCGACAGCTTTCATCAGAGCATCGATGCTAGCGACGTATTGAGGATCGCCTTCGAGTGCTTTCAGAGCTGAGCCGCGGATGATGGGGCAGTTTTTGAAGCCTTGCGCTTCCAAAAGCTCTGTCACTTCCATCTCGACCAAGTCGATCAATTCCTCTTCGCCAACCATCATGTCAACTTTGTTCAAGAAGACGACGATGCTTGGAACGTTCACCTGACGGGCGAGCAGAACGTGTTCTCTAGTTTGCGGCATAGGACCGTCGGTCGCTGCCACAACAAGAATCGCTCCGTCCATCTGAGCGGCGCCGGTGATCATGTTTTTGATGTAGTCTTTGTGTCCGGGGCAGTCAACGTGCGCATAGTGGCGGTCGTTTGTCTCGTATTCGACGTGCGCTGCGTTGATTGTGATACCGCGCTCTCTTTCTTCAGGAGAACTGTCGATGGCTGCATAATCACGGAACTTAGCTTGTCCTCTTTCGGAAAGCGTTTTAGTGATTGCAGCTGTCAATGTGGTTTTACCATGGTCGACGTGCCCAATGGTTCCAATATTGACGTGCGGTTTAGTTCTCTCAAACTTATCTTTTGCCATTTTTTCCTCCGTTACACACGAACTTTCTATATTTTTGGCGATCTATTTTCAATCTGCCCAGAATAGGAATTGAACCTACGACCGCTTGCTTACCATGCAAGTGCTCTACCCCTGAGCTATCTGGGCTTAACTTTCTCTAGGGCTGGGCCCCGATTCTGAAAGGATGTTAGTGTAGCGATTTTTGCAAATAAAATCAACCACTCTTTTTTATCTTTGGCGATAAACGATTCGGGCTTTGCTCAGGTCGTAAGGAGACATTTCAACGGTCACCCGGTCGCCGACGAGCACGCGAATGTTCTTCATGCGCATTTTTCCGCAGAGATGAGCCATGACAACCATGCTGTTTTGCAACTTCACACGAAATGTCATATTCGGCAAAAGCTCTTCTACTGCCCCTTCAGCCTTAATTGTATCTTCTTTGGCCATATAAACTGTCTTTACCTATCTGTTAACTTAATTTTCACCGCAAGGCGCTTTCATCTCAACCAAAGCGCTTGTTTTAAAGCTAACTCTTTGGCAGATACCCTTTCTGGGGTAGCAAGTTTCCAAATCAAGGCACTTGGCGCGCCTTAAGTGCTTTGCTATTTTTACGCGAAAAGCACCGGGAAAACTTTTAAAGAAAAAGAAGACAATACAATAACAAGAGATAAAGAGCAACTTTTTACTATTCACTCTTTGTCAAGGTTAAGATTTTAAGGGTCTGTTGACTGACACTTTTTATTGCCTCAATCCAGAGAGTTGTTTTAATCTTGAAAACGCCAATTTCTAGCAATCCTTGCCTGCTAGTGCCTGACCACAGATGTTTTTACATGTCAAACGAGCGTGAAAGCTCTTTAGAATCGATCGATTACCTGTCCCCCCATATTAAGCCAATATGAGGGGACAGGTAATCGTCGATTCTAGAGGCTTTGACGCCGTTTAACATGCGCAACAACATCTGTGGTCGGGCACTAGAGCAAAAAACTTGGGGTGCAAAGAAAAAAGGACAAAGAAAAAAAGAATCCATGAAAAAGCCACTGATCCTTTTAGTTAAAGTCATTCCTCAAGCGCGCCGCACCGAAATCGTCAGCTTTAGAGATGGCCTGTTAAAAATGAGATTGCACGCCACTCCAGAAAAGGGTAAAGCCAATGCCGCCTTGATTGCCTTTTTGGCAAGTCTATTCTCACTCCCTAAAAATGCACTGACCATTTTGCAAGGGCACACCGCCCCTTTAAAGCGCCTCTCCATCGCAGGGGATTTAAGCGAAGCTAGTATGGAAAAATTGATCCTGAGCGCCCTAAGCCAAAAGCCCTAAAGCACATATTTTTGCGCTTTGATATTCAAAATTTTGTTACCCTGCCTCTGATCATAGAGTTGAGTTTCTTTTTTAAAATTGATTTTTAACTGGAAAAACAGGAGGACAACATGGATCTTGTCTCAGGATTAGCCCACCATCTCAGTGTACTGGAAATTGGCAAAAGTAAAAAACCCACCTCAACTCCCATCGTCAATCACGGGCTTCCTCCTCCGGTTTTAGGTCCTTATAGACAGCAAACTGAACTGCCCCCAGAAATCTGGCTGCGCATTTTTTCTTATCTCGATCATCCAATCGACTTGTTGCGCGTTCGACATAGCTGCCGACTATTTAAGGCCGTGAGCAGCGATGCTCAATTGTGGCAGCCTCTCGCTCTCAATTTAATCTTTAGCTCGAATCATAGTGTCGAAGCTTTTTTGTTGGATCAAAAAATCGATTGGCGGCTCCGCCATAAAAAACTGCGCCCAGACTTTTCCATCCCCTTCTACTCCGAGCAGGTGTCACAATTAAGCGCAAGCTCCAATCAACTCATTTCAGGGTCGCTCCATGGAAATTACTGCATTTGGGACACCGCCACAGGCCGCCTCCTGAAGAGAGTGAGTTCTCTCTTCCAAAAACTTGACTTCAGCCCAACCTACGGTCAATACCGCCATTTGAGTGTCTTGTCGGGCTATAAAATTGCCTGGGTATTAGAGAAAAACCCCCTAGAAAAAACCCATGTGGCTATTGTAGATCTAGTCAAAGACAAAACGCTTCACATTCGCACAGACCATACTCGACCGATTACGAGGCTAAAACTTGTTGAAGAGCGGCTATTTTCAAGCTCTCGCGATGGCACCATTCGCGTCTTTGATGCGAACACGGGCAATTTCTTGGCGCTCTTACAACATAGAGGCCAAGTCCACCGCTTCATTTTATCTGGCGACAAGCTGGTATCGATTGTGGGAGGATATCGAGAGCGCAGCCATATTTGTATGTGGGATCTAACAAATTACCAGCACCGCATCATCAATCAATCAGAAAACAGGGCGCTCTTGTTCACTGATGGCAAGATGAGTATTGCTGGCGATAAGCTCTTTTTAATATCCAATCGAGATGGCAAAACGATCCGCCATTGGGATATTCACACAGGCAAAAGCCTTGGCACCTTGCGAAATCGGCATCAGTTCGTCTATACAAAATTAAGCGCATTTGGCAGTAAAATAGCGCTCGCCTCGAACGATGGAACCGTCCATATTGGCGATGCCAGCTCAGGCCAGATGGTGAGCTGCTTAAAGGGACACGCCCAGGCAGTGACTAGCTTTTGCGCTACCGGCAATAAGCTCTTTTCGGCTTCGTTAGATGCCCTTTGCGTTTGGGACTTAGATACAGCCCACCTTCTGCAAAAAGCTCGACATGGGCATTTACAAGGAGTTCAAGACCTCACTTTCGTGGGGCACAGGCTAATTTCTCAATCTTCAGATAGCCTATACATTTGGGATCTGGCAAAAAACATTTCCTCTTTAAGGCTTCTAAAAAATAAGTGCCATTGCTTCGCTCGAATGGTTTTCATGGAATGCTGCTCGTCTTGTAATGCCTCTTCAGAGCAAACTAGAGATACCCATTTCTTGGGCCATATGCCCCTCGAGGTCTAGATAGTCTTTCCCCAAGCGCTTTTTAAGCAGGCAAAAGGTTTGAAGCCAGGGGCCTTAGCGCCCTAAGGCTTCAAACTTTTTATTGGATGAAATAGGGGCCCCTTTGGTGGACAGATGGCAAAGCCCTTTTCCCTCTAAAGGCCGAGCGCTTGTTTAAACATAAAGAGAGAGGCTACACCTACCTTATCGGCTAGCTGGCCAATGGCCTGCTCTTCAAGGGAGCTTTGCAGCTGGTTGAGGGCAAGATGGTGCAAAGGATCTTTCATCATCTGCTTAACGAGCTTTTCCAAACTGCGCTGTCTCTTTAAGCTCTTTAAGGCCACCTGATTGATGGCATTGAGCCTGGCCATCTTTTTTTGGCAATCTTCTTTTTTCTTCTTCATGTAATAGCAGTTGGCAGTGCCGCCGATTAACACGGCGCACTCCAACATGGCTCCGGCAACCGCTGTCTGTGGAATCAATGATAGAGGCAAAGTCAAGCGAGAGAGCTGGTCAAAGCAGATCTCCCTTTGTAGGCTTGAGATTTTAAAAGAAAGGTATTCCACGCGGCACTTGAGCGCTACCTTGCGGCTCAAGGAGCGGCGCGCAGAAAGCTCTGGCAGCTCCCAAAGCTCTTGCATGAACTTTAAAAGGCCGAGCCGCCTCTGCTTTTTAACGAGCCGCCTATTCAATTCAGAATCTTCTACAAAAGGAATTTTACTGAGTAGATAGCTGCCGACCACATCTTTTACATGCATCAAAAACATGAGAAAAACTCTCTTTCTCTTCTAAAAAGCTAAGGAGGGCTCCATAGAAATTAAAGCTGATCAAATCTTCTTCTGAGACGAAGGGGAGCAAATATTTACTTTATCGTCGGCCTGAAAGTTTGTTTTACGGGATTGGGCTAGAAAATTAGGCTTAAACTCTTGAAAAGGAATCTCCTATCAAAAAAAAAGGCTCTCCCAAATATTGAAATTGCTAGGACTCTTTTGACAAGAAACCTTTATCTCTTTAAAATATCTTCACTCCTTTGATAGACAAGGGGTTAAAAAATTACATCTCTCGCGCAAAAAAAGGGCCTATTCCCTCTGCTCTAAAGGCTTAAAAAAAGTGAACTCTCGCATCTCTTCTCATACGTTATCCCTAGGACTGGCTATGTTTGCCATGTTTTTTGGAGCCGGCAACGTCATCTTTCCCTTAGCCATCGGCAAGGCAGCTCAAGGGGATCAAACTTTGGCCATCGCCGGCCTCCTTCTGACCGGCGTCCTCATTCCCTTTGCCGGCGTCTTTGCCATCATCTTATATGAGGGAAGCTACCAGCGCTTCTTTGCTAGGCTCGGCCGCTGGCCCGGCTTTTTGATTGCCCTGACCGTAATCTCCCTGCTTGGGCCCCTCGGTTCGACTCCCCGCTGCATCGCTTTGACTTATTCCACTTTGCAAAGCTCTTTCCCCCACTTAGAAGCAGCGCCCTTTAGCGCTTTCTCTTGCCTCTTGATCTTCGTGCTGGCGGTGCGCAAAAACCAGTTAATTTCCTTAATCGGCACCTTTCTCACCCCCTTGCTGCTCTTCTCCTTAAGCTGCATCATTGCCCTCGGGCTCTTTTACGCCCCAGCTCATTTATCTCCTTCTGGCGAGCAGAGCCTTGACCTTTTTCTGATGGGTTTACAGGAGGGATACAACACGATGGACTTGCTAGCTGCCTTTTTCTTTTCCTCTCACATCTACTCCCTATTGAAAGAGCAGAACCCCAACCAGTCGCTGCAAAGAATCTCCGGGCTGGCCAGCCTGATCGGATCCATCTTATTGAGCATCGTCTATATCGGCTTTAGCTCAATCTCCTCTTTACATAGCCACGCCTTAGTCGATATCCATAAAGAAGCGCTCCTCCCCTCTCTCACCTTGCATATCGCAGGGCCATTTGCCGCGCTCTTGGTGAACTCGACCATTGCGCTGGCCTGCTTGACTACAGCAATTGCTTTGATCTCGGCCTTCACCACCTTCTTACAAGAGGAAGTGCTGCAGGGAAAACTTGCCTACGCACCTTCTCTTGCCCTCTCTCTTCTTTTGACTTTTGCCATTTCCACTTTGGAGTTTAACGGCATATCCGCTTTCTTAACGCCCGTCTTGCAAGTGATCTACCCGGGCTTGATCGTCCTCACCTTGTGCAACATCTTAAATCGCCTTTACCACTTTCAGCCGGTCAAAATTCCCGTCTACGCCACATTCCTCATCTCCCTTCTTTGGCTGAATTGGTGAATAGCTAAGAGTCATTTTTGACGGCGATGCATGAAATTTCGATGAGGGCATCGAGCGGCAGCTGAACGACCTGCATCACCTGCCGCGCTGGCTTGACTAGCATGGGAAACTTTTCGGCATAGATGGCATTGACCTGCTGGAAGTGCTTCATCTCCTTGAGATAAACCTCTACCTTGGCGACATGCTCAAAAGAAAGGCCGGCCGCCTTTAAAATGGATGCCATGTGGTCGAACACCAAGCGGGTCTGCCCCTCGATGGTGGAATCGATAATTTGACCTGTCGCCAGGTCAATTGGAATTTGACCGGAGACAAAGAGGAATTTTTCGCTGAGCACAGCTTGTGAATAAGGGCCGATGGCTTTTGGGGCGTCGTCCGTCTCAATTTTTTTCATCTCAAAACGCCTCCGCCATCTGTTTTGCTTTTAAAAGCGCTTTACCAATAATCTCTTCTGCTTGATGGGGGAACTTCTTATGCCCTTCGATAAAGAGCTTTTGGACATCCTGCACGCCCAAAAAGTGCATCACCGCCTCCAGGTGGCGATAGCCGATCTCGATCAGGGCATTGCTCCCCTCTGAGTAGATGTCTCCCGAAGCTTGAATATGAAGAGCTCTCTTGCCCTGCAAAAGCCCCTTCACCCCAGATGGGGTATACTGAAACGTCTTGCCCGCTGCGCAGATGGCATCAATATAGGCCTTTAAAAGAGGGGGAAACGAAAAATTCCACATCGGCGTCACAAAGACGTATTTGTCAGCTGCAGCAAACTGGTCGGCGATGGCCGCCAGGCGCTCTAGCTTGGCCTTTTGCGGTTCTGACAGGTCGCTTTGCCCCAATTGCCGCTTTTTGCGGCCATAGAAGACATCAGCATCTAGGAATGGGATATGCTCTTTAAAGAGGTCTAAGTGCACAATAGAGTGTGAGGGATTGAAAAGGCGATAGGCATCGATAAATGCCTTGCCGACGCGCCGACTCTCTGATTCTGTCTCATCTAAAGGGTGGGCGGTGATATATAAAACAGTCATAGGCATCCTCATTTTCATCTGAAGTTTTAAAGCCCACATATCATAGATGATTTGCCAAAAAAATAGCTTTTATTTTGCCTCTAAAGCCTACAATTTCTCGAGGATCACTATCGGGAAATAGAGCCCCTTTGTTAATATTTGGCCCACAGCAAAATCGACCTGAAGGTATTCCAAAGCAGATGCACTTTAAAAGCGACCATACAGCGCCCGCTCATCCCCATGTCTTGGAGGCACTATCAAAAGCCAATCACGAATGCCAGCTCTCTTATGGGCAAGACCCTTTATCAAAAAAGGTGCGGCAGCAGTTCTGCCAAATTTTTGAAAGAGAGGTCGCTGTATTTTTCGTCTCCACAGGCACGGCCGCCAACTGCCTGGGATTAAAAGCACTTTGTCCTTCTTATGGAGGGATCTATTGCACTGAAGAGGCGCACATTCAAAATGAAGAATGCGGAGCTCCCCACTTCTTTCTCCCGGGGGCCAAGCTGCATGCGGTGGCCAGCCAGGATGGCAAAATCATCAGCCGCGAGCTGCAGCCGCTCATCGACCACAAGCGCTCTTTTGCCCCTCATTGCAACCGCCCGACGACCATCAGCCTGACACAGGCTAGCGAGTGCGGCACCGTCTATACTGTAGAAGAGCTAGAAGCCATCCAAGAGATTGCCATCAAGAATCAACTTTCCCTCCATATGGATGGAGCGCGCTTTGCCAATGCCGTAGCCTCAGCCCAAAAACCTCTGCCCGAG
>JARBTN010000062.1 GCA_029240195.1 Chlamydiales bacterium | reverse complement strand
GACAGGCAAAACCCTTTACTTGCTCGATGAGCCGACGACAGGGCTCCATTTTGCCGATATCCAGCACCTCTTGAACGTGTTAAATGCCTTAGTTGATAAAGGCAATACGGTGGTCTGCATCGAACACAATATGGAGGTGGTGCGCACTGCCGACTTTGTGGTGGACATTGGTCCGGAGGGCGGCTCTCAAGGGGGCGAGGTGATCTTTGCCGGCACGCCAGAGGCGCTTTCGCAGCAAGCCACGCCGACAGGGCAGGCGCTATTGAAGCTGCTAAAAAGTGAAAAGGTAGCGACCAAAGCCGTTAAAAAGGCGCTTCCCTCTTTAGAGGCCCCCAATCTAACGGTCGTCGAGGCCGAGACCAACAATTTAAAACACGTGTCAGCCACTCTCCCCCACGGCGGCATCACCATCTGCACTGGCCCTTCGGGGTCGGGCAAATCCTCTTTTGCTTTTGATACCATCTATGCAGAAGGACAGCGCCGCTATACCGAGTCGCTCTCTCCCTACACGCGGCAATTCATCAAGCAATCGGCCAAGCCGCCCTTTAAAGAGATGAAAGGGCTCTCTCCTGCCATTGCCATCGAGCAAAAGGCCCATGCCGGCAACCCGCGCAGCACCGTCGGCACCTTGACAGAGATTTACGACTACCTGCGGGTGCTGTTTGCCCGAAAAGGGGTGGCCTACTGCCCAGAGACAAAAGAAGAGATCAAAGCCATTAGCAAGGAGATGGTGATCGATCAGATCCTCCTTCTCCCCCCTGGCGAGAAGGTGCACGTGCTAGCTCCCATCGACCCCAAGCGCGACGACATCTACCAAAGGCTTCTCTCCTTCCAGCAGATGGGATTTTTGCGCATCCGCATCGGCCGCGAAATCTTTGAAATGGGAGATACGCGCGAGGCACTCGAGGCGCTGCCTATCAAGAAGCAGAAAAAGCAGATGGCTTTGGTGATCGACCGCTTGAAAATTGGCGATAATTTGCGCTCTCGCCTCTTTGAAGCGCTAGAAAGCGTCTTTCGCTTCTCCCATTCTGTGATCATCATGCGCGAAGATCAGCCCGACTTGTTCTTTAACATGCGCTTTGCCGTCCCTTCCACTGGCAAATCCTATCCAGAGATCACTCCCAAAAGCTTTGCCTTCAATTTAGAGGAAGGGATGTGCTTTGATTGCCAAGGGCTTGGCTTCATCTATGGAGCTGCGCTAAACGAGCAAAAAAGCTTATTGGAAAACAATCTGCCAGCTCTCATCGACACCTTCTTTCCAGATCTCCCCTATCACCTCTACCATTGGATCTTGGATCTCTTTAAGGCCAAGAAGATCGATCTCCGACAGCCCATTCACACCTGGGATAAGGCGGCGCAACGCTTTCTCTTAGAGGGCAGCGATGAGCTCTTCCCCTATCAAAAGGGCAGCTTTTTAGAGTGGCGCGGCTTAAACCAGGCGCTGATGCGCGCGGCGCGCTATGCCGAAAGCGAAGAGAGAGCGCTCCTCCTCCCCTTCCTTGAAACCCGCACCTGCCCCCATTGCCAAGGCTCAAGGGTCAATAAATTGGCCCAACATGTTCAGCTAAATGGGCGCACGATCAAAGACGTGGTAGAGATGCCGGTCAGCACCCTGCTCCCCTTTTTAGAAAGCATCCCCTTAAATGCGGCAGAACAGCGCTTCTTGGGCGAAGTGAAAGAGCAGGCCGTCAACCGCACCCGCTTTTTACAAGAGATGGGCCTCTCCTACCTCTCTATCAACCGCAGCACCCCCACTTTGAGCGGCGGAGAGACGCAGCGCATTCGCCTAGCTCGGCAGCTCGGCAGCGGCCTGACCGGCTGCCTCTATGTCCTCGATGAGCCGACCATCGGCCTGCACCCCAAAGATGGCGATTTGCTAAAGGTGGCGCTGAAAAAGCTCAGAGAGCTCGGCAATACGCTGGTTTTAGTCGAGCACGATCCCCTGATGCTAGAAATTGCCGACTACATCCTCGACTTTGGGCCGGGCGCAGGTGCGCGTGGCGGGCAAATCGTCGCCCGCGGCACTTTGCCCGAGATCTTAAAAGATCCGCGCTCGCTGACTGGCCAATATTTGCAAGGGGCGCTGCAAATCCCAAGCCCCAAAAAGCGGCGTTCATTCAAGTCATTCATTGCCATTGAAGACGCTTGCTTGCACAACTTAAAAAAGATTTCGCTGCAAGTTCCCATCGGTGCCATGACCGTTCTTGCCGGCGTGTCAGGCTCTGGCAAGTCGACACTGATGCAGGGCATCTTGCAAGAGTCATACCGCAAGCAGACCCAAGATCCCTTCTACCTCAAGCAAGGAGAGAAGGTGCTGGCCAAGGTCGGGGGGTTATCGCACTTCAACCGCCTGATCGTCATCGACCAAAACCCGATCGGTCACACGGCCAGATCAGATGTCGGCACCTATGTCGAGGTGCTCTCCTTATTGAGAAGCGTCTTCGCCTCACTGCCAAAAGCCAAAGCCAAAGGCTTAGAGCCCAAGCACTTTAGCTACAACCATCGGCGCGGGATGTGCACTGGGTGCTCTGGGCTCGGTTATAAGAAAATTGAGATGCACTTTTTGCCGCCGGTGAAAGTGACCTGCGACGTCTGCCAAGGAATGCGCCTCAATCCTCTCAGCTTGAGCATTCAGTACCAAGGCCTTAACTTTGGCGATGTGCTAAAGCTCACTGTAGAGGAAGCGCTGGCTAAATTCACCCACTATCCCAAGTTAAAGAAAGTGCTCGAGACGCTCGCCGATGTGGGCCTTGGCTACCTCTGCCTCGGCCAGGAGATGCAGTCGCTCTCCGGCGGCGAAGCGCAGCGCATCAAGCTATCTAGAGAGCTCTCTAAGCGCTCTTCTGGCAAGACTCTCTACCTCCTCGATGAGCCGACCATCGGCCTGCACCCCGATGACATCAATAAGCTGTTATTGATTTTAAACCGCCTTGTCGACAAAGGCAATACGATGGTCATCATCGAACACAATTTAGAAGTGCTCAAGACAGCCGATTATTTGATAGAGCTCGGCCCTGTCGCCGGCACCCAAGGCGGGCAGGTGATCTTTGCCGGCTCACCGGAAGAGATGATCCAATCAGAGCAGTCGATCACAGCTCCCTACCTGCTGCCCCTGATTGAAAAGAAGGCCCCCAAAAAACTTTCCGTCAAGCGCACGCAGAATAGGTCTAAGAAGCCATGAAGAGAGAGCCTAAAAACACCCTGGAGACGGCTGAAGAGCTAGTCACCTGCCGCCGCTGCAAGACATGCTATGACCCCAGGCAAGAGTACCCCGCCCCGCTCAACTACTGCCTAAAATGCTCAGCGCCGCTGATTGAAGTGCTCAGCACAGAAAAGCTCACGTCCCAATCGCGAGAAAGCGCGCCCAAATCCCTCTTTCATATCGACCACTACCAAGTGCTGCGCATCATCAAGCAAGGGGGCATGGGTGAGGTGCTTTTAGCCTACGACCCGCTCTGCGCTCGGCAGATTGCCTTAAAAAGGGTCCGCTCAGACCTGCTCGACAAACAAAAGATACTCCCCCGCTTCTTGCGCGAGGCCAAAATCACCAGCCAGCTTACCCACCCCTCGATCATGCCGATCTATCAGATTCATTGGGAAGGAAGCGAGAGCTACTACACCATGCCCTATGTCGAGGGAGAGACGCTCGGCCAAATCTTAAGGCGCACCTTAGAGCAGCAAAAGCTCGGTATTGCCCTCGACCCCATCGGCGGATCGCTCCCAGCTCTCTTGCGCATCTTCATCCAGACCTGCCAAGCGGTGGCCTATGCCCATGCTAAAGGGGTCTTGCACCGCGATCTAAAGCCTGACAATATCTTGATTGGAAAATATGGCGAAGTGCTCATCCTCGACTGGGGACTTGTCGCTTTGCTGAGCGACCCCTCCCAGCAAGATGATTTGCTAGAACAAGATGGCGACTTGGCCATCGAAGGATTTTTGCAAGATGAAAATCTAACCAGCAACGCCTTCCCGGTCGGCACCTCCCACTACATCTCGCCCGAAAGGCTGCTTGGCAAACATGCCTCTATCTTGTCCGATATCTACGCCCTAGGCGTTATCTTCTACCGACTGCTCACCTTAGAGCACCCCTTTAAACGCCCCCCTCTCACCGTCTTAGTCGAAAAGATCAAAAAGCTCACTTTCGATCCGTTCAGCGAAAGCTATATCGAGGCGGACATCGCCGCCCCCTACCGCGATGTGCCAGACGCTTTAGCGCGCATCGCCAGAAAATGCCTCCAGCCGCAGCCAAACGATCGCTATCAAAGTGTCGATGAGCTATTGACAGCTCTCAACGACTACGCAGAAGGGCGCTCCGAATGGATCAAGACGGCGACGCTTGCCATCGACAGCCGCGGCGACTGGGAATTTCAAGAGCACATCCTCATCGCCGAACATGTCGCCATCACCCGCGGCGGCGACTCTTCCGAGTGGGTGCTAATGATGCTCTCCAAGCAAGCCTTTGAAGGCAACACCCGCTTAGAGGCAGAGGTGGTGATCGCCGACCACTCCGAAGGGATTGGCTTCATGCTCTCCATCCCGGAGCCCGGTCAGCGCGCGCACTTAAATGACGGCTACTGCGTCTGGATCGGCTCGAGCCACCGCCATCCAACCAGGCTCTTGCGCTCGACGATGGAGATCATGAGCCATCCCGAAGTGACCTTGCGCAAAGGGGTGGCAGAAAAAATTTGCATCGAGCGCATCGACAACACCATCCTCCTCTATATCAACGACAAGCTCAAGCTGTCCTACATCAGCCACACCCCCTTGCAAGGCAACCGCATCGGCATTGTCTTCTGCGATGCTAACTTCACCTTATCTGACATCTCCATCCACTCCAGCAGCCAAAGCGTTTTGGTCAGCTGCCTGGCCGTTCCGGACACTTTTTTGGCCAAAAAAGACTACTCCATGGCGCTACAAGAATACCGCAAGATCAGCGCCTCCTTCCCTGGCAGAAGCGAAGGGCGAGAAGCGATGTTTAGAGCCGGCTTCACCCTCATTCAAAAGGCCAAGCATGCCTCGAAACTGGAAGAAAAACAGCTCCTCTTTGACGATGCATTAGAAGAGTTCAATAAGCTGCATGCGACGACAGGCGCGCCTTTAGAGCTGCTCGGCAAAGCCATCGTCTACCAGCACCTTGCCGAATATAGCGAAGAGGTCAAATGTTTTGAGCTGGCCCACCGCCGCTACCCCAACCACCCGCTGATGAACGCCTTGCAAGAGCAACTGCTCTACCGCATGCACGAATCGGCCTGTGTGAACCGCACCCTCGCTTACGAGTTCATGCTCTTAAGCGTCCGCTACTTAAAAAAGCAGTATTTCACCGACAGCGCCAAAAAGACATTTAACCTCTTGAAAAGCTACTGGGAGCCCCTATGGTTCCTCGAAGAGGAGATTGGCGACTTCTCTGAGCGGGAATGGCGTATCTCCCTCGGCACGACGCTCGCCTTTTGGCTAGCAAAGCCCTACCCCATTTTGGAGATGATGCAGGAGTTGGAGTCGGCCAAAGACCCTTCTTTGCAGCTCATTGTCAATGCCTTTTTCTCCCTGCTCGAGCTTGGCAGCGCCAAAGCGCTCAAGGCCTACCTCGATGATTTTGAGTACCGCTGGCACTCCAAAAAAAGGGTCTTCCCTGCGCGCTCCTTTAAAGCGCTGAAAATTTGCTGGCAGGCGTTGACCCAACCCGAAGAGATTGTCACCTTTCTCAACAGCTTTAAAGCTAAGCTCAATCCCATCGAAGTGCGCGCTGCCCTGCACCTCATGGATCGCTGCTTAGATACTGGCCAGCTCGAGCTCTTGCCGCGCTTTAAAGCGTTGCTCGAGCGGCAAATCCTTTCTTTTGACCAGCGGCTCCGCGTCGATTACTACTTAGCAGAGCGCGCTTTGCTAGAGAGGAACTTCTCTGAGTTGGAAAAGATTTTTACGCTCTACCCGATCGAGCGCATTAAAAAAGAGCAAAGCCCTCTCTACCCCCTCTACGGCTGCTGGCTAGCGGCAAAAGAGGGCAAAGAGGCCCTTCCCGGCTATTTTTCCAAAATCGACACTGCCTATCCAGCCACACCTGCTCTACTCGGCCTCTACCTGCAAGGGCGCATTCAGCTCACTTCAGGTTGGATCAAGCGCGCCTTTTTCTATGAGAAAAAGCAGTTCTACCGCCAAATCCACACCTATCAGACCAGCATCGGCGAGACCAGCCGGGCGATTGAGAGCCCCTTCCATGTCGACATTTGATCCCCTCATCATCCCCAAAACCGCCCAAAGCCAGTGTCTCTTCGACACCTTTTTAAGGGTGCGCTGCGATGAGCTGCTCCTGCCAGGGCAAAATCCTTACCTCTACTATTCGGTCGACAGCGCTTCAGAAGCGGTCATGGTCGTGGCTATTACCAAAGAGGGGCAGGTAGTCGTCAACCGAGAATACCGCCACCCGACAGGGCTAGCCCTTCTCAGCGCGCCGGGCGGCGTCATTGACAAAGGGGAATTACCTCTGGCTGCTGCCGAACGCGAATTGCTCGAAGAGACTGGCTACCAAGCGGCATCGTATCATCTGCTCAGAACCGCCTACCCCTTCCCAGGCATCTCCAGCCAGATTGTCCACTATGTCTTAGCTACAGATGCTGTCAAAGTCAAAGAGCCCCATCTCGAGCCCTATGAGATCCTCTCCACCGCCTGCTTTTCGAAAGCTGAGCTGCTTGAAAAGATCTATGGTCAAGAGCCCATCGACTCTTTTCTGATCACTGCCTTCCTTCTTTACTTGAACGCCCCCTCCTGATCTTTTTGGGGAAGGAGCCCTGCCCCTTCCCCAAACTCCATCCCAAATCGTCTAGCGCTGACCCGCTCTTTAAAAATTGATCCTTGTTAAGATGGAAAATTTTGAAAGGATCACCTAGTGCCCGACCACAGATGTTGTTGCGCATGTTAAACGGTGTCAAAGCCTCTAGAAACGACGATTCTAAAGAGCTTTCATGCTCGTTTGACACATGAAAACATCTGTGGTCGGGCACTAGCACATGGCGATCAAAAGCAAATATTTAAAATTGTGCATTGATTAAATAAATGAATTTTATTAATAAGAGAGAAGAGAGGCTGCGACAACCGAAATAATTCAGAGCATTAATATTATTTCAAATCCCGACTCAGCTTTCATATTTTTTCAAATTAATTGCCTTTTTCTAGTAAATAAATTTTCATAAACTTGATTTCAAATATAACTCCAAGATTAAAAAATGTCTCATGACCCAAAATTTCACCTCCTTCCTACCACAATTGTGACAGACAGCACTCCTTTACAAATGAGTGGCAATTCTATGTATATTGCTGATCACACTTCTCTCGTAAATCTCATACTTCCCCACCCTTCGACTTGTATAGCGGGCAGTATCATCCAAGTTTCCGGCACTGGAAGCGGGCTTTGGCAAATCGACCAGGGAGATACGGGGCAAATCATTGCGCTGGCGTCGCAAACTTCTAGCCCAAACGGCGGGTATATCACCAGTACGAACTCAAGCGACTGTGTCACTTTAATCTGTGCAGGCAACTCAAGCAACACCTGGGTGATCTCTACTTACACTGGCACCATCAATTTTTATTGAGCATTTTAAGCTGATTTTGAAGCCCATCTTCAGTAGAAATGAGACCACACCTATATCGAGAAAAGCCTTTTCTTTTAACCCTTCTGATGGCCTTGGCCAGCAAGGGGTTAAAGGAAAAGGCTTGATTGCTGTTTAGAGGATCGGGATTCCAAAGGGCAAGCCCTTTGGTGGGTGAAGGGTTTGGGAAGAGGGCAACGCCCTCGTCCCAAAGTTTTTGTAAAAAGCTCTCCTCCCTTTACTTTTCTAAGATCAGCAAGTTGGCGTCATAGGTTAAGACGCCGAGGAGGATGGAAGAGAGCACTCGATCGGCGCTGACCGTGTAGGTCAAGTTGGGCGAGTAGGGATTTTTTTGGAAAGGATCGGTGACAGTGACCTGATTGTGCAGGGTGTCATAGCCGTTGAGCAAGACAAAGTGCCCTTCTGGCTTACCGCGGATGTCATCGGCGATCAGCTCTTTGCCATATTCGCGGCAGCTGTGGTAGAGAAAAGTTGAGCTGAGGCCGCTCAAGATGGGGGTGCCGCGCTTTAAGTATTTGCGGATGAGGTTGCGGCTCAAGTCTTGAAAGCGCACTTCGCCGCCAAGCTTTAAGAAGTCGAGGTAATTTTTGGTGGCGAAGTGGAGCTTTTTGCTTTCTTTAAAGGCGGCCTGCTCTTCGAGCTTGCTAGCCAGCGCGATGCGGCTTAGGGGCTTTGGCAAAAACCAAGTCGGGTCGAACACCTGCAAGTTGTAGGTGTAGATGCGCGCTCGGTAGCCGCGCCTGAGGGCATGGCGGGCGAGCACGACGGCCAAAGTCCCCCCCTCTTCCAAGCTATCGATCTCTTCAATCACCTGCTTTAAAGAGATGTCATCTTTCCAGTAGCGGTAGATGGCATGCAGGCATGTGGGACCGCAGGTCACTTCATTGGGCTGGGCCGTCATTTGAATGGGCACTAAACACTGCACCGCTCACCTCCAGTTTTTAAGGGCATGATTTGGGATAAAGACTGATGCAGGGCATCTTGCAGCGCTGTAAAGCCGCTAGAACCAGCATGAATTTGGTTGAGCTCGATCTCGATGCCAAGGTAGCGTTCCTCCGGGAACCGCTTTCTCAAATAAGTGGTGAACCCGTCGAAGGTGCCTCGGTAGGGGTAATTGCTGCGAATTCTTTTGCCGGGCAGCAATGCTTTGAGAGAGCTCTTCCAAGCAGCGGCAAAAGCCTTTTCCTGGCCTCTCTTGGGATCGTAGAGGAGAGCGATGTCGGCAGAGCGCGTCTCGCCGTTTAGCACGGGCGTGAAGGAGTGGATCGAGAGGTGCAATGTTTTGTTAGAATGCTCGATGGATGACTCGATGGCCTGCTCCACCTGGGTGCGATAGGGGTGGTAAAACTCTAAGAGAATCTGCTCTCGCTCTAAAGAAGAGAGCTCTGCTTTTTTTGCAAATAGGTGGGGGTGATGCAAAGAGCGGTTGAGTTCGACGAGCAGGCGGGTCACTTCGCTAAAGAAAAGAGGCGCATGAAAGGCGCAGCTCAACGCTTTTGCCGCGGCCAAAGCGCCGATATCAAAGCCTCGGTGGGTATTCAAGGGCGCTTGATCGGCAAAGAGATGGCGCCATTTTGGCGGCACCTCTTTGCCGCCATGCTCACAGGTGACGATCAGCTGCATCTCTTTCATGCAAACACCTGCCCGGTGTGTAAGCAATCGGCTAGCTTGTGATAGAGCCCTTTGAGGCGCTCTTGAGTTGGCTGTTGATAGAAGCTTTTCTTGAGCTGAGAGGCCAAAGAGCCCCGATCGATGATCTGCTCCAAAGCTGCGGCTGCTTCTTGAGAGAGCAAGTCTTTTGGGAAGTCAGCTAAGAGCGCTTTAAAAAGCGACTGGGCGGAGAGGGGTTTGCTTTGACCGAAGGCCTTTAAGTAGCGGGGGTCGGCGAGGAAAAGGGCCTCTCCCTCTTGAGCTCCGGCCAATAGCATCTCTTTCAGCTCCCTTTCTGATAAGGCCTGCAAGGCGCTTAAGGGGCAAAAGCGCTCTTCGACAAGGGTGCGGACAAGATAGATCAGGAAAGCCGCGACAGCCACGTCGGCCATGGGGCACTCTTGAATATCCATGAGGCGAATTTCAATGGCGCCGCGGTCAAAGCGGGCAATAGCGCCGCGCGCATTCAGCCATTCGTGCGCTAAAATGCCTTCCGGATCGTAGGGGAGAATTGCTTGATACATGGGTTGAAAGATCTTCTCTTCATAATCTTGAAAGCTCAAGCACACCTCGGGGATGATTTCTCCGGTGATGGCCGGGATCTTCGCCGCATTGGTGCGATAGACTTGAATCCTCTGATCGAGCGGGCCGGCCAATTTCCCCTCCATGAAGGGGGAGGTGGCGGCGAGGGCTGGGATAAGCGGTAGCACAAAGCGGATAGCAGCGTGCAGCTTGGCAAACTCCGCCTCATCAGCAAAGGGCAGATTGATATGGGTGCTCTGCAAATTGGCCCAGCCATGGCCGCGACAGTCAAAGATACGGTTAAAGGCCTGGTAGATGGGGCTTTCATCATGCGGCCAAAGGCGCATCTCATCGGGGCGCATCCAAGGGTGCATGGCTGTCGGCAAGAGGCAAGCGTTGAATGATTGGAGTGCCTCATTGGCCAGGCGCACCTCGATTTGAAAGGGGGCTTCGATCCCTTTCAGCGTCTCAGTGGGGCGGCAAGTCTTCAACTCCAGCACGTGCAGCGCCAGCTCATTAGACCAGCTGATGGGCTCTTTTTCCCAATCAGAGGCAAACTCTCCGGTCATCTTTTGCATCAATAAGTCTAAGATGGGCTTGACGAAAAGCGTCTCTTTGTCAACGATCATATACTCCATCTCAAGGCCATACACTTGAAATAGGGATCTGGGGTAAGTTCTCATAATAGCTTGCTCTTTTCCACGCGGTTTAAAAGCGCCTGCATGATCTTTAGATAAAGCTCATCTTGCAGCACAAAATCTTCAATGCCAAAGTCGATGCTCGGGTTATCATTGACCTCAATCACGTAGCATTGCTTATCGATTTCTTTTAAGTCGACGCCGTAGAAGCCGCGGCCAATTAAGAGGCCGGCTTTGACAGCTGTGCGCAGCACCGCTTTTGGCACTTGTGAAATAGGAAAGGTCTCAAATCCCCCTTCATAGGTTTTTCCAGAAGTGTGGTGCTCGTAGATTTGCCAGTGCTTGCGCGCCATGTAGTACTTACAAGCATAGAGGGGTTCGCCATCGAGCAAGCCGATGCGCCAGTCAAAAGAAGTGGGGAGGAACTCTTGAGCCAGAAGCAGATCCGACTGAGCAAAGAATTTTTGGCTCAGCTCTTTATAATGCGCTAAAGAGTCCACCTTGGTCACCCCTTGTGAAAAGGCGCTGTCGGGCAGCTTCAGCACAAAGGGAAAGGGGAGCATGTCTAGCCCTTGCTCAGCGGCGCTCTTTTCCAAAATTACAGTCTTTGGCGTCGGCACCCCATGCTTTTCTAAGAGCTCGGCTAAAAACACTTT
Source organism: Chlamydiales bacterium (assembly GCA_029240195.1). Lineage (GTDB taxonomy): Bacteria > Chlamydiota > Chlamydiia > Chlamydiales > JARBTN01 > JARBTN01. The sequence goes on along the minus strand of JARBTN010000062.1, from coordinate 2,873 downwards.
GTTCGTGCAGCGCAAAATCGATTCGGGGTCGTCGATGACCACCAACCCTTCCGCCAGAGCCTTTCTGGCAAAGCGGTAGGTGTGGTGGTTGACCGCTGTCGTCTCCCGAATGAAGAGCGCGTCGAATTCGGCCAAGCGGCCAAAGTCTTCTTTTTGAATGAGCTCTGGCATGAATCCCACCCGTTCGGCGGCCTTTAAAAAGCGCTGGATGGCCTTGCCATCGGAAGGGGGCGTCTTTTCTTCAGGATTGACTAAAAGGGCCAGATCAAATCGGGCAGGCTGCCGCTTGGGTGGAGAGGCGCGCTTGCCGGCAAAGAACTCGGCAGCCCTTTCCATCACGAAAGGGCGGTCTTCTGCGGGGATGCCGCTCACAGCCATCGTCTCCAATGTATGCAGGTGCCACTTGCCGTGGTGGAAGAAAAACTGCACGCTGAGTAGAGGGGAGGGGAATTCTTGATAGAGCTTTTGCGCCAGCTTGTCGTACTTTTTTAGCCGGCTGCGCCCAAAATAGAGAGGCAAGGCAAAATGTTCCACCTCCTCCCCTTTCAAGTGGTTTTGCACCAGCTGGTCTAGCTCTTCGGAGAGAAAGCGAATCATGGAGGGGGATTTCAAATCTTCGATCACCATCAAGCCCGGCTGGGGGTGATGGCCTCTAGCCGCCGCCAGCAAAGACACGTAGTAGCCGAGGGTTTGATAGTGATAAGAGCGGCAAAGGTTGAAGACGCGTGTATGCCGCCTTGAGCAATATTTGCTCTGCATTAAATACTCTTTAGCTTCTACGATCTCAACATTTGGAATGTCTAAGGGCCAATCGGTGAGCTGATCGACCACAATCAAAGCCTGCATCTTCCTCTCCTGCGTCAGCTAGCGCTGCAAATCAAAAGCTTTAAAGCCTGCCGGCGCTAAAACTTTTGATTTGCAGTCCTAGAGGGTAAAAATCGCATACTGGATGAGAGAAAATAAAAAGAGCAATGAAATTCTTGGGGGCTGTCAAATCTGGAATCAATGACTGAGGAAGGGATAAAAATTTGGAGAAGCGGCCTATCCCGCTTCCCAAACCTCTTTCTTGTTAATCAACACGTCAATAAAACATCTTTAATTTCATTAAGTGATTAATTACAAATTCAGAGAATTTACTAAAACCACTTTTAAAATTAAAATTTATAGCCATAGATCTCCTGGTTCTAGATTAAAACTAAAGCTACAATCATAATAATATCAATTATCTAAAATAATTACAACAAATTATTAATTATACGTCATATAAGTACTGTATTAAGACTGCCCTTCCCTCTCTTTTTAAGATAAAAAAGCCCGGCCTGCCAAGGATACATCTCATGGATTTGGCTTCTTTTTGCCCTTTTCTAGAAAAAGATTGCCATAGAATGGCCAAAAAATTAACTTTCTTCCCTTGCCAAAAAGAGGGCTAAACTGCCATATGCTTGAAGAAGAACAAAAGCTTTTGATTTGCAGCACTAGCTTCATTTAATCTGAGGAGATATTACATGCCAGACGACCATGAAAATGCATCCCTTTTGTCATTAGACGACGCGACCCGGAAGAATGTGACCACTTGGCTCTCTCAAGACTATGACGTAGCAACTAAAGAAGAAATACGGCGCTTGCTAAAAAATAGCCCGCGCGAGCTCACCGATGCCTTCTACACCACGCTTGAATTTGGCACAGGGGGGCTAAGAGGCCTTACTGGAGTTGGCTGCAATCGCATGAACCGCTACACCGTGCAATACGCCACGCAAGGGTTAGCCAATTATCTAAAGAGCCAATTTAAAAAGGCGAGCGAACCGCTCAAAGTGGCCATCTCCTTTGACAGCCGCCTGTCTTCCAATGAATTTGCCGAAGAGACAGCTAAAGTGCTGGCCGGCAACGGCATCCAGGTCTTTCTCTTTAAAGAGCTCAGGCCCACTCCCGTGCTCTCCTTCGCCTGCCGCCATAAAAAATGCCATGCCGCCATCATGGTCACCGCCTCTCACAACCCATCCAATTACAACGGCTATAAAGTGTATTGGAATGATGGCGCCCAAGTGGTATTTCCCCATGATAAAGGGATCATTAAAGAAGTGCAGCAAGTGAAAGCTCCAACGCAAGTGCATCTAGCGCCCATGAATTCCCCTCTCATCTCCTATTTAGATGAATCGCTCGATGAGGCCTATTTAAATGCCCTGGCGGCTCTCCAGATTTATCCCAAAGAGTGCCAAAAATTGGGCGGGGCCCTCAAAGTGATCTACTCGAATTTGCATGGCACCGGCATCACTGTTCTGCCAAAGCTTTTGGAGCGGTTCGGCATCACCAATCTCTCCTTTGTCGAAGAGCAGAAAAAGCCCGACGGCTCATTTCCCACTGTCAAATCGCCCAATCCGGAAGAGCGGGAAGCTCTGCAACTTGGCATCAAGCAAATGGAAAGGGAAAAGGCCGATCTCTTGATTGCCACCGACCCCGATGCCGACCGCGTCGCCGCCGTCGTCATGCATGACGGACAGCCCGCGATCATCGACGGCAATCAAATGGCCTGCCTGCTTTTAGAGCACGTGCTAGAAGGGCTCTCCAGCAAGGGCAAGCTGCCTAAAAATGGCGCGGCCGTCAAATCGCTCGTCACCTCTGAGCTATTTGGCAGGATCGCTGCCGCTTATCAGGTGCCCTGCCTAAACGTGCTGACCGGCTTTAAATACATAGCTGAAAAGATCCGCGAGTGGGAACAGACGGGAGCGCACCAGTTCCTCTTTGGCGGCGAAGAGTCTTACGGCTATCTCTTTGGGACCAACTCCCGCGATAAGGATGCCATCATCTCGGCAACGCTCATCGCTGAGATGGCGGCACTTGCAAAAGCAAAAGGACAAACTCTTGTCGACCGCCTC
>JARBTN010000061.1 GCA_029240195.1 Chlamydiales bacterium | reverse complement strand
AGCGAATGAAATAGATGGTCGAGCAAGCCTCTATCTCATTTTGAGAGGCCAAGATCTGGTAGACAAAGTATAAGGTGAGAGCATTAAAATATTCCGCAGCTTGGGTCAAATAAAACCCGCCCTCTTTTTGCCATAACTCGCTAGGAGGGATGAGCGCCAGAAAATGGGCCATGGTTCCGCGCAATTTTTGCGCCAAAATCCGCGGCTGCTCATCACCTCCTTTTTCCATTTTTTCTAAAATGGGCCCTTCGGTCAAAAGCGGGCTCTCTTCAAACTGAAGAGACTTTTTCCTTTTAGAGTCAGATGCCGCCCGCTGAAGAAGCGCCTGATAGAGGGAGCTGCTCTCCGGCTCACACTTTTCTAACATCCCTTTCTCAGCAATTTTAGATAAGCAAAGGAATAGATCCGAGCCCTCAGCGAGCCCTTCTTGCCCTGGCAGCAAGGCCCATTCTAAGGCGACTCGGATGAGAGAGCGCTTGTTTCTCATTGGCAATAAGGGGGAATCGACAGCCTGTGACAGCAGCTGAAAGAATTGGAGAGGCTCGACAAAGAACTGCAGTCCGGCCAGGGTTGCCCGGTATAGAGCGAGAGCATGAGTGCTTTGTGGAAGAGTCGACCGGCCCTTCTTTTCATTTTCACTGTTGAAAATGCCCTCTGAATCTTTTGTCAGGTCATAGCGCTGAGAGAGCAAAGATTCCATGCCGCCAGACTCCTTAAGCCCCAAATCGGTCTCTTTCTCCAAATGGCGGATCAGCGTACCTTGTCCGAAGGCGATGATCAAGCTCACCACCTCTATAGGTGTATCTAGAGGCAGCTGATAAAGGTCGTTTAAAGTATGCTCCTTGGCAAAATGTTGGATGTGTATCAGGCGACAGCTTAAATTAAGCGAACGCCTCCGCAGTTCTTTCGCGGCGCGATTGGGCCGCGAGACACAGATCTCGCTAGAATTGGAGGCCGCCAAGGTGAGCGATGCCACCTGCCGCTCCACTTTTTCTTCCGTGCTCTTTTCAGCGCTCTTTTCAAAGCTCTTTGCTGTATCGCTAGAGCTCCTTCTTCTTGGGATAGAAAAGAGGCGGGCAAATCCTTTTTTAGATGGGGACGCCTCTTGGTGTTGAACGGAGGTCCCTTTTTGACTGGGCTTTAGAGGTGGCAGCATGATGAAATTCCCAAGGGTTGAAAGCCTGGCCCCATCGATTGAAGGGCCAAGAGGCCTTTTTCCCTCTATATCGCATATAAAATATCCAAACAATGTCTTCTTTTTTTTTGCCGAATTCCCCTCTCAACCCCTTTCTCTGCCCCCCTTTACTTCCATTGCGGCATGTATTAGCGCTGGCGAAGAGCTCTGATCTCCTTGGCATCTAAAAACTGCCCTGAAAAGAAGGCTAAATGCACTAATTGGCTGCATTGCTTGGCCAGCTGGCTAATCTCTTCGAGCCCCAAAGAGACATGGGTGAGGATCAGATACTGCAATTGGTGCGAGCGCTCGGCAATCGAGAGCGCCCCCTTTCGGGTCAGGCGCCGGCAGCCGCTGAGGTTTAAGTAAGTCAATTGGTTTAAAGGCAGCTCTCTCAATCCGGCGTCGGTGATCGCCGTCTCTGAGAGGTTGAGTTGAGACAGGTAGCTATTTTTCTTTAAAAAAGAGAGCCCTTGATCAGAGATGGGCGTCCTGGCTAAATTGAGCTGAGAAAGGGGATTTTTAGCCAGTTTTTTTAAGCTCAAGTCTCCAATGCGTGTGTTTGCCAAGTTCATGCTTTCAATCAGTCGCTTCTGGAATAGAGGCATCAGCGCCTCATCTAGAGCTTCAAAGCAACCGTTTAAAGCCAGCTGGCGTATGTTATCGAACTGGGCTAGCTTCTCTATCCCCCTTTTGGTGAGTGAGCTTTGCCTCAATTTAAGCCGTTCGATGTGGGGGCTGGTCATCCGAACGCTCTCTAATATCCAGTCGGTCAAAGAGGTACAGCCGGTGATATCTAAGTGTTTGAGCTCTATGCAATCTTGGATGACTTGAGTCAAGCCCCAGTCGCTGATGTTATGGCAGCCCGGCAAGCTGAGATGGGTCAAAGCTTTTCCCTTTTGCTCTCGAATATGCAAATGATCGCGGCCTATTAAATGGAGGCAGTTGACAGCCTTTAAAAGGGTCAGCTGGGGGCATTTAGTCATGAGGGTGCAAAGGGAAGCATCATTGAAGGCCGCCATGTGCCCCACTTCAAACTCTTTTAAATTAGGGCTAGCGGATAGAATTTGCCGGAGCCCATGTTCGGATAGGTTAAGCCGCTCTAGACTGAGGTGGGTCAGCGCCGTGCTTTTTAAATGGACATGTCCATACAAGTGTTGGCAATCCCTGACCTTTAAGAATTGAAGATAGGGGCAGGCGCTCATTAATTGAAAGAAGGTCTCATCGTCAAAGGCGGGCATCTCGGCGATATCGAGCTCTTTTAGGCGCGGGTGGCTTTGAAAGAAATGGATCAGCTGCTCAGAGCTTAAGCTATTAAAGCGCATCTTGAGCGCCTCCAGCTTCTTTGGAAGAGCCAAGAAGGCTTGAATCCCCATTTCGTTGAGCGGGTGGCGAGAGTTAAATTCCAATCGCTGCAAGTTGGGGCAGAGCTTAGCAATGAGGTCGAGAGCCCTTGGCACCTCTTCGTCAAAAAGAGAAAGGAAGCTTAAGCGCAGTGTCTTCAACCATTTCCCTTGTTTGATCAGCAACGGGTGCAGCTGCTCTAAAGAGGCATTTTGCAAAGAGAGCTCAGAAAAGGGGACTTTTTCCCTCTGTATGGAAAGAGGGCGCCCTTCCCTTAGAAGCAGCTCTTGAAAGACAGCTAATCCGAGCTGTCGGATCTGCTCGTCTTCCACATGAAGAGGCATTTTCTCTTTTTTCAACCTGCAATCTAAAAGGCTCTCTAAAGGTAAAAACGCATGCGCCGGGCCTGCCCGATCCATAAAAAGACTCCTCGCCATCAAACTTTAAGTCATGAGGGGCTTTGTTCAAAAAAGCCCTGAATAGTAAACTCTTAAGAAATCAACCTAAACGACTAGGATATAAAGCTCTAAAAGATTCTTCTCTCAGATAAAGAACCGGCCCTTTTTTGACTAGAATTAAGTCAAGAAGGGCTAAGCACTGCAAAGCATAAGTTTTAACGTCTCTCACATGGCGCCTTTATTTAGCAAAAGAAGGGGGCATGTGAAAGGCGACCCCTCTTCAGCTCCAGACTATCTGGCATACAAGATGGCATAAATGCCGTTTCACTGATTGGGCAGCCGTCGATATGAAGCAATTGAAGCTTTTCTGGAATGCCCTCTAAGCTAGACACCCCCTCACAGTCGATCAAGGTCAGATGAGATAGAGACTGAGGCAGAAGGTGCAAGCTACTCAAGCGATGGCAGCTAATTAGCGTCAGCTTTTTTAAGGCAAAAGGAAAGTCTTTAGGCCGCATCACCCCTTGAAAATGAGCTAATGTCAGCTCCTCGACGCTCTCTGGCACTTCGCGCAGGCATACCATGTCAGAGCATTCGATTAACGAGAGTTTTTTTAAAGAGCCCGGAGCTCCGCGCAGTGTTTGCAAGAAGGGGCAATGGGCAATTGTCAGCTGGTGCAAACCATCTGGGGTGCCGACGAGGTCTTCGATGGCCATCCATTTCAAAGAGAGCTCTTGCAGCGCCGTGTGCTTCAAAGCTTGCAGCCCCTTATAGCGCAGATTGTATCCCATGGATAGAGACTTGAGTGTAGCTGGGAAAAGGGGCTTTAAAGCGTCTGATAAATCTAGCTGCTGCCCCTTTAAAATCACCTGCATGGGCTGATTTTTTTTCATGTGCGCCCGTTTGGAGAATAGGGAGGAGAGCTCCTGGGCAGAGAGGGGCTGAAAGGAGAGGTCGAGTTGAACTTTTAGCCCTGGGGCACCTCGTAGCCTTGGGATATCTCGATCTTGCAGCAACTCCTTTAAAAAGGCGGGGTATAGTCGAGGGGGCAGATTGACATCGTTCCAAGAGAGCATGGGCCCATCCTTTTCCCCTCGAAACAAAAAGTGCAGCTTGGGGTGAGCCAGCGCCTGATTTTGAGGCAAGGAAGGCATCCCTTTTTTGGCCGAGAGGGGCGCCCAGCTGCCCTTTTTAGAAGGGGGCATGGCCTGTTCCAAAGTCTCTTTCAAGCTGAAAGCTTGCGGGGACATGGCCCCCATGCTTTTCTCGGCATCTGTTTTTTTAATTGCTCTCTTCAAGCGGCTTTGGCTGAGCGGCTGCAAAATTCCCCTCCTGAAAAATCATTCCTTTCAATTATCGCAAGAGGAGGCCCAATCCTTTAGATTTAAAATCAGTGCCGTAGAGCGTTTTTTTCTTGGCGTTATCTTGGCAAAAAAGGTAAAATACCCACCTTCACTGCGTTAAAGATCGGGAAAGGGCGCAGCAAAGCATTTCTGATTTTTTAACTCCTGCCAGCAGGCCCCTTTCCTTATAAAAAGATGGATTGGCAGCGATTAATTCATTGAACCTTGCAAAAAACGCCCTCGCCCTTAAGATGAGGGAGTATTTTTAATCGCTATCCCTTGGAAAATTTAGGAGATCACAGTCTAATGAAACCGATGCGAAGTGAACGTCTCCGCAAGCTGGAAACGGAATTAGAAGATTTAGAAAATTGGCTGAAATTGGGACTCGTCCCCAAAAAAGATATCGCCAAGCATGTTGAAGAGATCAACAACATCAAATTAAAAATTGATGAAGAGCGCGAGCGACTCCATTTCTTAAAAGAGAGCGGGGAAGCTGAAGAATACATTGCTCCCAAAAGGGGGAATCAAAGAGCCGGCTACACCGACATGCCGACCATCCCCGATATTGACATGGGAGAGACCGCTGCCGGACTGACCGAGACGGGTTTTGACCTGGAGACGGAAGTGGGCGACAGCGATGAGACATATGCTGGCGACGGCGATGAGGATGAAGGGCGTAAAGAAAGCAGCGATGATGAGAGCGAGGAAGAGGAAGAAGAGGAATCTTACTTCAGCGACCGCAATCGGTGGCGCCGCGGGGGCATTATCGATCCCGATGCCGATGAGTGGTGACCGACGCTTGGTGACAAACGAGATCAGCCTCTACTTTCACATCCCCTTCTGCCGCAAGAAATGTCCTTATTGCCATTTTTACGTGATCCCTGACCAGCCAGAGGCGCGCCAAAATTATTTGGAGGCTCTGGCTTTGGAATGGGAGTTGATCCAAGAAAAAGCCTCTGGCAAAGAGATCTGCTCCATCTATTTCGGAGGCGGCACCCCCTCTTTAATTGGCCCCGAGGCCATTGCCTCCATTCTCAGCTGGGTCAACAAAAGCCAAACTGTTCAAAAGCAAGCCGAGATCACTTTAGAGGTCAATCCCGAGAATGCCGATTTGGATTGGATGCGGGGCTATCTAGAGGCAGGAGTCAACCGCGTCTCGCTCGGCGTGCAATCGCTCATCGACGAAGAGCTCATCTCAATCGGCCGTGGACATAGCGCCCATAGGGCGGTCGAGGCCATTGGCAACTTGCAAAAAGCGGGCTTTGACAATATCTCCTGCGACCTGATGTACGACTTGCCAAGGCAGACGATGAAAGGCTGGGAAAAGACGCTGGCCTGTATCGAAGAGATGCCTATCTCCCACCTCTCCTTTTACAATTTGACCATTGAGCCAAACACCCCCTTTTATCGCCAAAAAGAGCAGCTGGAGCGAGAGCGCCCCGATGAAGACACAAGCTTAGAGATGGTGGAATACGCGCGACAATCGCTCTCCAAAGCGGGATTTGAGCAGTATGAGATCTCAGCCTATGCCAGAGAAGGGAAGATTTCTCGCCACAATACGGGCTATTGGACAGCGCGCCCCTTTTTAGGCTTGGGCCCCTCCGCTTTTAGCTACTTTGAGGGCAAGCGCTATCGCAATGTCTGCCATTTAAACCGCTATGCGGCAGCCCTCAAAGAGGGCGCATCCCCGGTCGACTTTGAAGAAAAGCTCGAAGACGCGGCGCAAATCCGCGAGCTCTTTGCTGTAGAAATTCGCCTGCTTCGTGGAGTCCACCTCCCCTCCTTTCAAAAAAGGCATGGAGCCCTGCCTGACGCGATGAGAGAAGAGCTGCAAGAATTGGCAACCTCTGACCTCCTCAAAGTGGAGGGCGATACTGTCAAGCTGACCGCTCGCGGCCAAATCTTCTATGACACGGTGGCTGAAAAACTAGTCTAAAGCTGATCTGGAGCTGATCTGGAGCTGATCTGGAGCTGGTCTAATGAGCGGCTTGCTGCATTTCTTGCGACTGACAGCGGTCGACGGACGAAATCCCCTCCACCGCGCCAGGCTTCAGCCATCTCCTTACCCCCTCAGCATTAGACATTTTCCTCAAGGCCTGATAACATCCCTGCAATAAGCTGACTTCGATTTAAAAAAATACTTTCTCCTTAAAAGCACTTTTTACAGGATGGCCAAAATGAGTCCCTTGAGCTCTACCCCCCGAGATCTATTAACCTCTCCAGGGCTCCTATCCGAGAGGCCACAGACCATTTTTTTGCCCAAAAGAGCGGCCTTTTTGCCCCCGGAACTCTTGGTAGCCATCTTTTCTAAGCTCCCCCTGACAGATTTGTTGCGCGCGCGCGGGGCGTGCAGAGATTGGAATGCACTAGCTCACGAGCCCGGTTTAATGGACATGACTCAGTTAGACGGACCGGGCCCGCATAAAAACGACCTTTATTCCTATTTTAGATGGGCGCGCGCAGTGAAAAAATGGCAAAACGGTAAGGCAAGCTCTTCGCTGTTGGCAACTTCCAGGCAGCTGACCCTTCCCGTGATTGCCGCCAATGAGCAACTCGTTGCCATTGCAAACGTAAAATACGAGGGGCAAGATTCCCCTTCGGGCATCTACATTTTTGATCTCCATTCGCGTCTTTTAAAAGCGGTCTTACAATCCGAGCAACCACAGATTCACAACCTTGCGCTGGATGGATGCACCCTTGTCTCTAGCTCTCAAGACAAAATTGTTAAAATATGGGATTTAGCTAATTTTTCCTTAAAAAACACGTTCCATTTACAGAGGGAAGTCGCGCATCAAATATGGTTCACCGCCCATCGGATCATTTTTAAAAATTGGCAATGCCCCTCTCCAGACTCGCCTCCTGAGAGATATGCCTTTAAAATTTATAATCGTGAAACCCATAACTTAGAAAAAACCTGGCAAATCCAGGGCTCTTTAGATTACGCCGATATTGAAAATGATCTATTAAAAGTGGTCTATACCGTTGATTTAAAACCCATTATAGAGGCTGACTCAAGCATCATACACCCCCCTCATGCGATATCAAAAAAATCTTGCAGCTTGAATTTAATGTCTTTTGAAGAAAAAACCGATGAGCCCTACCCTTTTCATGCATTTATCCTAAATCATAAAAATTTTTACGCCTTAAGAACAGAGCGGGCGGGGGAAGTTATCATCTACGATGATCGTAACGGCTCCTTAGGGAATGAATATAAAAAAATTGCTTTTTACAAGACCCCTCTCACCGTTTTCAAAAAAATGGACCACCAATTGATTTTAGGCTCCAGGAAAAGGACGCTTAAAATCTTCAATTTAACCACAGGACAGATCAATGAGCTACACTGCCCGGATAAACAGCGGCTATTTTCTCTAGTTGCCGTTAAAAATCACCTAATTACCGTATCCTATCAGATCCCAAGCAAAAGAGAGCTCCGCGAAGATACTGATTGGCAAGACCTCTCCTCAAAGCGAGCCCATGACCGAGAGATTCATCATCCATTCCCAGCCCAAGCCCACTTAAGGCCATTACCCTCGACACTCTCGGAAGTGCGCATCTGGAAGATACCTGCCAGCGAAGAAAGGCTGATGTAAGCTTTAGAAGGAATAGCGGATAGGGCAATAGGGCATCTTCTTTTGCAGCGCTATGCTAAACCATTCGAGCGATTTTTTCTTGAGGCCATAGTCGTAGACGAGCAGCTCTGGCTTGGTCTTCTTGGGCACTTGCATTCCCGGCTGAAAGAGAAAATCTTCCCCCCTAGGGTACCACTTCATATTCACCTCATGCAGCTCGTTGGAGTGAGATAAGAAAAAGGCCTCCGCTGCCAGCTGCTCTTTAGTTTCTTTCGAGAGTCGATCGTCGAGCTCTTCAAAGAGATTTAGCCAATCTGACTTCCACTGATCCCCTCCATAGAGGATGATGGGAGAAAAATTCACATGCACCTCATAGCCACCAGAAACCAGGCGGTCGATAGAGGCAATGCGATCGGAGATGCGGCTCGTCCTCACATCGACAAAGCGGGAGACGTTCTCCGGCATAAGGGAATAGCGAATTCGCGTGCGCCCTTTGGGGTCAAAGGAGAGCCAATAGCTGTCGTTGACGGTCTTAGTGGCAAAAGTTGCCTTGGCATAATCCATCTTGGCAAAGCGCTTGATTAAGTAGCCGGGGTGATCAGAAATGAGCGCATCGATGGACAGATCAGCATTGCAGCCGATATCGTAGGTCCAAAGATGGGGATCGGTCTGATTGGGCGCTGTCTTAGGCCCAAGCTTCCTCTGATGTTTTTCGATGGAGTCGGCAATCTCTTCGATGTTGACAAAGAGCGTCAAGGGGTTGGACCCCCCCTTATGGCGCGCAACATAGCAGTACTGGCAGGCACTGAGGCAGCCATTGGAGGCGGAAGCGGCAATGTAATCGGCCGACCGGCCGTTGACGCGGTGAGCAAGGCCAGCTTTGACTCCTAAAACGAGCACTTCATTTTTTGTCTTCACCCAATCGGCGGCATCGGCAGAAAAGAGCTCCGGAATTTGCCCGTGCTGTTCTACCTCGATTACCTCGGCATCTGGAAAGCGCCTGATTATGGCTTGGGCGTTGCCATTCCAAAAAAAGTGATCGCGTATTTTCCGCTGTAGATAAATCTTCTTAAAATTCAGGCGCATCTTTTCCTCCGATGCTCAGGCACTTAAAAGTTTCGAAAAGATGCGGGGGCGGGAAAATTTTACGCCTGCTGGCATGCTGGCTCATTTGACGGAAGAATAGGCTCAGCATCTTTTGACAAGATGACTTGGATGATCTCCCGCTCCAATTTTTCAATCTTTTGATCTAGACGGTTGCCAATTAAAAAGAGATCGACCAAAGCCCAGATTCCAAATCCGCCACATGTCAAAAGCATGCAAATGCCGTACCGTATATCTCCTAAATAAAAGCGGTGTCCGCCGATAGCTCCAAAGAAAAACCAGATTAGATACATCACAAGCCGGCTTTTTTTCTTCTTAGCTAGCTCGCAATTTAAAAGCGCCAATTGCTTAGGGCTTAAAGTGATTTTCAAGGAGAGATTGTCTGTCATTTGCGTCCTCGCCATGGCATGAGGTTTTCAAAAGGGCCTTCTCAAGGGGCTTGCTTGATAGGGAAAGAGCATTAAAAGTCGTCGATAACACTTGCAAGGCATTCAAAGAGGTGCGGACAGCCAATGTCATCTGGTCGCCATGCGCTTTAAAAAAGAGCGCTTTTTCCTTTAAGGAGATGGCACTTGGAAGAGAAATCGATTTGAGGGGCAGGTTTTGGCTTAAACTAAAGAACTGAAGGGAGTCTTCATGTAAAACAGCCAATAGATCGCCGGCCATCTTAAACTGCATGGGATGTTTCAGGCGGTATTTGGCTTTAAAGGTTTTTTGCTCGGCATCCCAAATGGCCAGGTGACAGCGGCTCGCATAGTCCACCATAGGCAATGTCCTGATAGCCACGGCCAAGTAGCGGCCGGAGCGGCGGATCTTTTCAACCAAAGGAAAGGAATGGATGTTTGCAAGCTCTCGCCCCTCGATCCGAAACTGCAATTGCAAATGGGGATCAAAGAGTTCGATTTGTTGCGAAAGGCATTCATGCCCCATCAGGCGCTGGATCACCAAGCCCTTTTCATGGGCATAAAACTTGAGGGGCGGCGCTGGCTGGCCGAGTTCAGGCGCTAGATAATTAAAAGCGTAGTCAACTCGATTGATCAGAGCCCCCTCTTTTAAAGAAAAGCGGCAAATAACATAAGAGGGGGGCTCTGTCCCCAGTCTTTGGCAGGCTAAAACAAATAAATGATCTTCGAAAACGGCAAAAATGGGGCGGCCTTTTTTTCTATGAGCGGGCAAGTAACCTTCCGGTAAGGATACCGAGATCCTGCCCGATTCTCTTATAACCTGGATGAAGGGGCTTTGCGCACTAAAAAAGAAGAGCCCTTTTCCTATGACCCGGCAACTTCCCGATTCGGAAAAGTCCATCTGTGCAAAGCTGAAAGCGATACTCTCGATGGGGCAGAGCCCCTCTTCTAACAGTTTAAAAGCTTGATAGCTGGAGGGTTTGCTTAAGGTCTTGGCGCTCTGCTCAAACTTAAACAGGGCAAAGCACCGATCAGACATTATTTTGCAGGGAATTGAGCGCGCTGGCAATGAGAGGCTAAAGGGAGGCTTTGCTGCGGCCCGGCCGACTTGACCGAGAGGATGCAGCCAAATCGCAGAAGCTTCGGGAACGGGCAGCTCCCTCTTATAGTCTTTCCAGGAGATGAAAGACAAAAGAGCATCCTTTTGTATTTTAAGGCGCTGTGGATAGTTCTTGGAAGGCGCAGCCGGCAAAATGCCTAGAGAGAGCGCGCGCATCGAGGCAAAGAAAGAATGGATCTTGGTGCTATTGCCGATTCTTTGCCAACTGCGACAGATCAGCGGAAGCGTGCAGCAAAGATCAGTGTCGCTTAAGAAACTAAAAATTTTTAAGATCAGCTCTTCGGGCAAGTGCTCAAAGGGCTTGAAAGACACCGGCGCTCGACTTAAAGAAGAATCAGAAGAGCTGATATAACTTGCAGTAGAATTTGCAATAGAATTTGTAGTAGAGCTTGCAGGATCTGCCATAACGATTACCTTCTTACAGCGTGAAGCTCTATTATCTCCATCTCTCGCAATTGATGCAAAACAAAAAAGGCCCTGGGGCAGACAGCAAAAAGAGCGCTTCTCAGCCCAAACGCCCCTCTAATATCCATTCATCGCCCTGTTGCAGCATCCACAGGGTGAGTGTATAACAAGGAGCATAGAGAGATGGCCTAGAAGCACCCACCTCAGCGACTAAAGGAGCCGCAAAGACCAAAGAATACCCCATCACTAATTGAAAGGGCAGCGCGTCGACAGCCCGCTCAATTTCTCCGCTATATTCAGCGCCGATGATCAATTGATAGAGAGGCTCGAACTGCTCGGGGGTCACAGGCAGATTCTTCTCCGCCACATGGTCAAAGAATTGGCCATATAGCTCTTCATAAGAGATGGGATGGCGGCATTTTTTCTCGGCAAAACTCTTGAGATCTTGAATCAGCTGAACAACTTCTAAAGTTGCCATGGTCGCGCTCACCTTTCTGAGGCGCAGGAGGAGCTTGTGCGCCTCTTGCATTTCTCTAAAATCTTGGTAAGCGTTAGCCTCTAAAGATACAGGAGAGGACAGGGAAGCAACAGTAAAAATAACAGAAGCAATCCAACGAGCGTTCATGAAATCTCCTTATAAGAGGTTTTAACAGGCTCTGTTTGCCATGGGATTTTGTAAATTTTTTCTTAAAAAAGCAAGCGCTATCTCTAAAAGGATGGCTTGACAAGGGGCTACTATTCCTCTTATCGCAAAATTAAGTTTCTTGTACTATTTAATCCTGCAAATTTTGAAGGGAGAAACGGCGTGCCCCAATAAGGCAGAGAACGCCTTTGACTCGGGAAGTATTTGATAAAAAACCGACGTCGGGCAGGATGCCATAAAATAGGCCTAATAAAAAGCCTCTCTCATAAAACCATATTCCTTAAGACGAACGAACCCATGAAATTATTTGTTTTCATCTCCTGCTTGATCTATTTTCTATGTGGCGCCATTGCGACAACTCTGGGCTCTATTTTACCGGATCTCCTAGCGCACTACGATGTATCCTATACTGAAGGGGGCAAGCTCGTCTCTTTAGGCTCTTTAGGCTTTCTCATCGGCGTCCCCCTTTCCACAGCTCTTTTAAGACGCTTTAGCGAAAAGGCCACCGTGTTCATGTCGATTCTCCTGATCGCCCTGGCCCAGCTCAGTCTATTCTCTCTTCCCTCTTTTGGCTTTGTGATGTTTTTCAATTTCCTCAATAACTTAGGGATGGCCGCTGTTGAAATTGTCATCGCCAGCTTGTTGATGGAGCTATTGGTGGGAAGGCGGGCTGTGGTCATGAGTTACTTAGAGGTGGCCTATGGGGTTGGAGCGCTGCTGATGCCCTTCATCGCCAGCTTTCTCATCTCCTACAAGATCTGGCGCTTTTCTTTTCTAATTACTAGTTCCCTATCCTTTTTAATGTTGCTCATCTGGTTCTTGAACAATTCTTATAAAACGCGGACCCAGGGCGAATTTCCTCAACAGATGGAACACCCCTCGGAAGTGCTGACCTCTAAATTGCGCCGGCAGCTGATGGGGCTATTTGTGCTGATGATCTTTTTTTATACAGGGATCGAAGGGAGCATTAACAACTTCCTCTCTTCCATCTTCTTGTCCTATTTGCACACGCTGCCGCACAAGGCCTCGCTGAGCATCGGCATCTTTTGGATTGCCATGGTCATCGGGCGGCTGGCTACAGGCTGGATCATCCGCAAAGTTGACTACAGCACATTCTTAAAGCGGAGCATGAGCGGCACCTTGGCACTTTTGCTGATCTTTAAATTTTGGCAAAATGAGGCGGCGGGCTATTTTCTCATCGTGCTACTCGGCTTGGCCATGTCGGGCATCTATTCGATCACCATGGTCTATGCCAACCACACCTTTCCGGGAAAGGCGCGCCTCGTCACCAGCTTAATCACCGGCTTTGCCGGGCTTGGAAGCGCCTTCTTCCCCTCTATTGTCGGCTACACCATGGATCATTGGAGCGTCTCTTCAGCGCTGCTTGTCTTGGCTGTTTTGGCCGCTTTTTACTTGTTGGCGCTTCAAACGGTGGCCTCGCTCTATCACCGGCTTGGCAGAGCCAAGGCTCGCGAGGCGCTCCCCTCGCCTTGATGGTAGGCGTTTAGTTTCACATCCTCTCCATGCGGGCCATCCTTTTAGATATGGGCCCGCTCTTAAAAAAAATCAGCAATAGTTCTCCACACCCCTTGCGGATATCGAAAAAGGGATTCCTCATTCAAGGCTATTTTTCCGAAGTAGCTTTTCTTTTTATCGATATTGAAAATAAAGGCTCATAAAACTAGAATTTTTCTTTTAAATTAAAGACAATATATCACCAATCGATGAAAGAATTTATTTTAAACGAGTTTTGAATCATCATGAGCCGCAAAAAAATAGGAATTATTGGCGGGGCCGGGCCGATGGCCGGGGCTTTGATGTTCCAGCAAATCGTAGAGATCTGCCAGACTGAATATAATTGCCAAAAAGATTTTGACTTTCCCGAAATTATCTTGCATAGCTATCCTTTTTCAGAAATGCTATCTGCAGATAGGAACCCCCAAAAAATTCAACGAGAGCTGACAAACCTCGCTCAATCTCTGGATGTCGGCATTTTATTGATCGCTTGCAATACTTTGCATGCCTTTATTGACGCCGATTTTCCTCAAGAAAAATGCATCCAAATCCCTGATGTGGTTCGAGATGTCCTTTCTTCGATCCCCAAGGTCATCTGCAGCAGTACCTCTAGACAATCGGCTATTCACCAAGCTTCTTTTGCCTGTGTGTATCCCTCTATAAAGGTGCAAGAAGAGCTCGATGAGATAATTGCCTCCATTTTAAAGGGACACATATCCGACGACCTCTCTGAGCGCCTATCAACCCTCATCTTGGAAGAGGGAGAGAAAGCTCAACCTGTGGTCTTAGGCTGCACAGAGTTTTCCCTGCTGCATAGCCGCTACCCAATTCCCGCTTTAAATATCATCGACCCCAGCTACTTGCTCGCTAAAAAGGCCTGCCAAGCGCATTTTATAAGACATGAGACCTATTGTCTATCGCACGCATAAATCCCGTTAGACAGAGCGGCTCCTCCAGCAAATCGGATACCAAAAAAGAGAAGCTCCGCTTTAAGGGCGCCAGGGATCGTTTTATCAACGCTCGCTTTGCGCTCTCTTATCATTTTCCATCACATGTCCATTTCATAAACTTTAGCGCCATCTTGGCAAAGAAATGTCCCCTTGCAATCTTTAAAGATCACCCGGCCGTCAACTTGGCCGCCGCTGATGGTCAAAGAAATGACCGGTTCATCCTCGTCTGGCACATCTAAAAGCTCCATCCTTCCCACATGAAAACGAGCCCTTTGCCCATTAAAGGTAATCAACTGCTCAAACGGGCAACGCCCACTCACACAAGCTTGAGCAAGGCCGGCCACT
>JARBTN010000060.1 GCA_029240195.1 Chlamydiales bacterium | reverse complement strand
ATCTCCAAGCGCTCGGCCCCATTCAAATTAGGCGCCTGATCACCTTTTTTGGCTCGGCAAGAGAAGTGCTGGCCAATAGCGCCTCCCTGCCGCCTGCTTTCAAGATCAAAGGTGTTTCTTCTAAGGCCATCCTCTCTTTAAAAGACTGGCCGCTGCAAAAGGGATGGCAAGAGGACTTAAAGCTTGCAGAGCAACATGCCGTCTCGCTCATCTTTGAAAATGACCCCCTCTACCCCTCTTCTTTAAAAGGGCTCAAAGATGCCCCCCTTGTTCTCTATGTGAAGGGAACGCTGCTCCAAGAAGAGCCCGCCGTCGCCATCGTCGGCACAAGAAACGCCTCATTTTATGGGCAGGAGATGGCCTCCCAAATTGCGCAGGACTTAGCGAAAAAGCTCGCCATCATCAGCGGGCTGGCCCGCGGCATCGACACTAAAGCGCACCTCGGCGCGCTAAAGAGCGGGCGCACCATCGCCGTCATTGGATCTGGCCTGGCCGACATTTACCCGAGAGAAAATATCAAGCTGGCGGATAAAATTGCAGAAAAAGGGGCTGTGATTAGCGAGATGCCGATGCGCACTCCCCCGGAAAGGCACCTCTTCCCAAAGCGCAACCGGCTTGTGGCCGCGCTCTCTCTAGCGACAGTCTTGATCGAAGCTCCCCTCTCTAGCGGAGCTATGCTGACAGCGCGGCTGGCCATTGAACAGAATAAACCGCTCTTTGCCTTGCCAGGCCGCGTCGATATGAGCACCTTTGGCGGCAACCACCTCCTCTTAAAAGAGCGGCAAGCGCTCTTCATTGAAAGCGCCGAAGATGTGTTTACTGAGCTCAAGATCCCCGCCCCCCTGTCAAGCCCCACCTTGTCATCTGACATTATCCCCCTCGAGTCGCACCTCTTAGAGATGCTGGGGAGCTGTGAAATGTCAATCGACGAGATTGCTTTAAAAAGCCAACTCTCGGTAGCCAAAATCGGCGTCTTGCTGATGAGTCTTGTTCTCAAACGAAAAATTGAAGAGTTTCCTGGCAAAATCTATAAGAAGAAGATAGGATAAAAAAAAGCCGCCCTGGCGGGAGAAAGGGGTTTGGCGGCCTAAATTCTCTTTTATCTCCCTTGTAAAGAGAACATTGGACGATTTATAAAAAATCACTTACTTTAAAAGCGATTTGATTGCACAATTTATCTCCTAGATTTTTTATAAGTCAGCGACGCACTATCTTAGCTCGTATTAACTTTATGAAATGGATTTTTTTTCTTTGTCTCTTCCAAGGAGTCTCTTCTAATGGGGAAATCGCTAGTTATCGTTGAATCACCCGCGAAAATTAAAACACTGCAAAAATTACTGGGGCCCGATTTTGTCTTTGAGTCTTCTCTCGGCCATATTCGCGACCTGCCGGCCAAAGGATTTGGCATCGATGTGGACAATGATTTTGAACCACAATACACGACGCTGGAAGATAAAAAGCAAGTGGTCGATAAGCTAAAAAAGGCCGCCAAAGGGTGCGACCAGGTCTACCTCTCCCCTGACCCTGACCGCGAAGGAGAAGCCATCGCCTGGCATATCAGCCAAATTTTGCCCGAAGGGACGCCGATTCAAAGGGTGGCCTTCAATGCCATCACCAAAGAAGCGGTCTTGCAAGCGATCAACAACCCGCGCCCAATCAATCAATCTTTAGTCGATGCCCAACAAGCTAGGCGCCTGCTCGATCGAATCGTCGGCTATAAAATCTCCCCGATCCTCAACCGCAAGATCCAGCGGGGAAAAAGCAACTCCGTATCTGCCGGCAGAGTCCAATCTGTCGCTTTAAAGCTCGTCGTCGATCGCGAAAAAGAGATCGACGCCTTCAACCCTGTCGAATATTGGAATATCATCGCCTATTTCAAAGTAGAAGGGCAAGATAAGCAGATCAAAAGCTTTCTTCACGCCGTCGACCATAAGAAAGTGGAGAAAGAGGCCATCCCTGGCAAAGAGGTGACCCTCATTTCCAATGAGGAGACGGCCAAGGCGCTGACAGCTGAGCTTAAGGCTGGGCCCCACAAGATCTCTCGCGTCGATAAAAAAGAGAAAAAACGCCACCCTGTGCCCCCTTTTATCACCTCCACTTTGCAGCAGGAGGCGAGCCGCCACTTTGGATTTTCCTCTTCCAGAACGATGAGCGTGGCCCAATCGCTCTATGAAGGGATCGACCTCGGCAATGAGGGATCGGAAGGTCTCATCACCTATATGAGGACAGACTCAACGCGCATCTCTCCGGAAGCCGTGCAAGAGGCGCGCGAATTCATCGCCGCCGAATACGGCGCAGCGTCTTTGCCAAAAGAGGCCAGAAACTACGCTCAGTCCAAAAGTGCACAAGATGCCCACGAAGCCATCCGCCCCACAAGTTTAAAGCACTCTCCGGAGTCAATTCAAAAGCATCTCAGCCGCGAGCAAGCCCAGCTCTATAGTTTGATCTGGAAGCGCTTTTTAGCCTCTCAGATGGCATCGGCCATCTACGACACCGTATCTATCGATATCGAGAGCCGCGAGCGCTTTTTGCTGAGAGCCACCGGCTCCATCTTGAAGTTTGCCGGCTTCTTGGCTGTCTACGAAGAAAAGAAAGACGATGAAGAAAAAGACGATGAAGAAAGAACATTGCCGCAGGTCAGCGAGGGGCAAGCGCTCCTTTTAAGCGATCTGAAAGAAGAGCAATCGTTCACCAGGCCCCCACCTCGCTACTCCGAAGCATCCTTAGTCAAGGAATTGGAAAAATCAGGCATCGGACGCCCCTCCACCTATGCCGCGATCATGAATAAAATTCAAAACCGCGACTACACCGTCAAAGAGCAAAGCCGCCTCAAGCCGACCGAGCTTGGCAAACTCATCGCACAGATGTTGGAGACTAATTTTCAACAAATCATGGACATCCACTTCACCGTCAAGATGGAAGATGCCCTGGAGATGATCGCTGAGAATAAGAAAGACTGGAAGTCGCTGATCAAAGACTTTTGGCACGAGTTCATCCCTGTCGTCGAGACGGCTGAAAAAGAAGCTGTTGTCCCTAAAATCTTAACCGACATCGACTGCCCTAAATGCGGCAATAAGCTGCAAAAAGTCTGGCATAAGAATAAATACTTCTATGGATGCAGCGGCTACCCCGAGTGCAGCTACTCCGCCCCTATCGAAGAGCTCAACTTCCGCAAAGAAGACTATCTCGAAGGCTTCAATTGGGAGCAGCCCTGCCCCACCTGCCAAGGGGAGATGAAAGTGCGCCATGGGCCATACGGCGCTTTTCTAGGGTGCCTACGCTATCCAGAGTGCCGCGGCATCGTCCAAATTCCCAAACTGGGGGAGACCGCCCTGCCCGAAGAGATGCCGAGCTGCCCAGCGGTCGGCTGCACGGGCAAAATGGTGGCTAGAAAGTCGCGCTTTGGCAAGACGTTCTTCTCCTGCTCCACCTTCCCCGAGTGCGATGTCATTGTCAACGACTTAAGCCAGCTCGCGAGCAAATACCCAGAGCACCCCAAGACTCCTTATGTCTCTAAAAAGAAAAAGGGAGCTAAAAAAGAGCCGGCCAAGAAAGCGACTACAAAAAAGGCCTCCTCGAAGAAAACAGCGGCTAAAAAAGCGGCGCCGCAAAAGCCCTCTTACCTCTCTAAGCCGATGGAAGCGTTTCTTGGACAGACGGAGGTCAGCCGCCAACAGGCCATCAAGCTAATTTGGGATTATATCAAAGAGCATCAGCTGCAAGACCCGGCCAATAAGCGCAATATCCGCCCCGATGCCAAGCTTGCCACCATCCTCTCTTCCGAACAGCCCATCGACATGTTTGCCATGACCCGGGACATCAGCCGCCACTTTAAAGAGGAGACCTCCTCCGCTTAAAAGGCGCCTTAAGATAAAGGGGCTATCGTGTCATATGCCCCTTTATGATCCCTGATTATTTTAAGAGCCTTGTTTAGAGAGGGCAGAGGTGCTGTTCGATTTAGAGCAAAGGCTGGCAAATGGGGCAGAAGTGGGTCGATCTTCCAGCAACCTTCATGCGCTGAATCAATGTGTGACAGAGAGTGCAAGAGAGCTCATGGCGGTGATAGACGTTCAACAGCATTTGGTTTTGGCCAAAGATATTGCCGGTGCTGGCAAAGTTATTGCGGGTGTAGCCAATTGAAGTGCCGCGGTAATGGATGGCCAAGCCCAAGCACCTTTTAATGGCCTCTTTTAACCGGGTCAATTCCTCCACAGTCAGCGATTGAGCCAATCTTAAAGGATGCAGCTTGGAGAGGAATAAAATCTCATCGGCATAGATATTGCCAATGCCGGCAATCTGCCTTTGGTCGAGCAACAGCCCCTTGATCGGCACCCGCCGGTTAGACATGAGTTTGAGCAATTCATGCTCGCTCCAAGCGTGCCTGTGCGCATCGGGCCCGAGCGCCGCAACTTGAGAGCTGGCATGGCTATCGATATAGATGCGGCCAAATTTGCGCGTATCAGAAAAGACGAGTTTTTGCTCGTTAGAGAGAATAAAGACAGCTCTTGCATGTGGGTCTGGCTCCTTACCTGCCTCAATCAGGTTTAGCCTGCCGCTCATGCGCAAGTGGATGGCCGCTAATTGCCCTCCCGATAGGTGAAAAAGGATAAACTTGCCGTGCCGAGCCAATGACTCGAGAGCTTTCCCTTTAAAGAAGGCGGCATCGCCGACAACTGACTTGGGATAAAGAACATGGACTTCGACGATCTTTAGCCCCTCGATTTGACTGCGCTTGAGGTCTTCAATGAGCGTTTGTACTTCAGGCAACTCAGGCATGGCATTCCCCCTGAAAATTCAACTTCTCTCATTATGCCAAAGCGCGGCAATCTGATCCTAAACTTTTTATTTCTTGATTTTGTATGAAAGGATCGATACTCTCTTAAATTACATAAAAAAATATAATTTTAGGCGCTCTTGCAGCTTGAGAGCTTGTTTAATCGATGCAAAGGCTTCATGGAACTTTCGCTGTAGAAAGAGCGGATTGTCATCTCTTTTGATCCTGAACCTCGATCGATCTGATTAAGAAAACTGGCGCGAACTGTTCTTTGAATCATGAAAGAGAACATCTTAAGTCTTGAGAAGGATTCCATGGCTCTACAAACTTTTAATCCTGAGACAACCTTGATCTCCCGTGCAAATACACCCGCTCTCTCTTCAATCGATATGAGCCGCGTGGCCACTATCATCTTAGGCGGCGGCCAAGGGTCGAGGCTGTACCCCCTGACAGCAACGCGCTGCAAGCCTGCTGTCAGCTTCCTCGGCAAATACAACATCATCGATTTTCCAATATCCAATGCCTTAAATTCCCACATTCAGCGCATCTTTATCGTCACCCAATTCCTGTCGGCTTCGCTGCACCGCCATATCTTCAAGACCTATCCGCCCCATTCTTTTTCCTCCGGATTCATCGAAGTGCTAGCTGCCGAAGAAAAACCGACGAAAAGGGCTTGGTTTCAAGGCACAGCCGATGCAGTTCGGCAAAACTTAGAGTATTTTTTAGAGACGCCTGCCGACTACTTTTTAATCCTCTCTGGCGATCAGATCTATCACCTCGACTTCCGGGAAATGGTCCACCACGCCCAAGTCACCCAAGCGGACTTGACTGTCGCCTGCCTGCCAATCAGCGGGCAAGACGCTCAGAGGATGGGCATCATGGCCGTCGATGAGCACCTCAACATCACCCGCTTTGTCGAAAAGCCTCAAGACCCTGAAGTGCTTGCCGAATTTGCCCTCGATTCTGAGGCGCTACAAAATATCGGCAATGCCGCAGATAGTGAGAAAAAGTGGCTGGGATCGATGGGCATCTACTTGTTCAAAAGGCAAGCGCTCTTTGATTTGCTCGAGCAAGATTTAAGAGAAGACTTTGGCAAACACCTCATCCCAACAAAAGTAAAGCAAGGCAGTGTCACCGCCTTTCCTCACCAAGGGTATTGGGAAGATATCGGCACCATCGAGTCGTTCTACCAAGCAAACTTAGCTCAGACTAAGGCCTACCCTCAGTTTAGCCTATATGACGAAGCAAATCCCATCTACAGCTGCCGCGCAACTTTGCCTCCTGCTAAAATCTACGGCACCAAAGTCACCGACTCGATCATCAGCGAAGGATGCATTGTCGAAGGCAAAGAAGTGACCAACAGCATCTTAGGGCCGCGCACCGTCGTCCATAGCGGAGCTGTCATCCAAGATTCTTATATCATGGGCAATGACTTCTATCGCCCGACCATGCACAACCTTGACCACTTGCCAAGCCATCTCGACATTGGCAAAAATACCATCATCAAAAAAGCCATCATCGACCGCAATGTCAAGATCGGCAACAATGTCGAGCTGGTCAATAAGCAAAATCTCGACAACCATCATGTGGGGCACATCCATGTGCGCGATGGCGTGATCATCGTGCCAAGAGGCTCTGAAATCCCAGACGGCTTCAAATTCTAAAGAAAAAGCCCGGAAGCTAAGCTTCCGGGCTTTTTTTGTGCCTGGATCTCCATCTGCCAAGAGCAGCGTGAATGCGATGTCGGCTCCAGCGCGGCCAGTTGCAGGAGCCAGCTCTCATAGAGCGCTTTTTCCCAAGCTATTTACCCTTTTCCAGTTGCATCCTCCCCTCTTTAACCTTTTCTCTCAAGAATAGCCGTTAGGCTATCTGAATGGCGTTGGCTAACAAAAAAATGATTTTTTTTTATAAATTTATGATTCTCAAAGATATAATTATTGCCATTGAGCTTCGACTTTAAGAGCTCAAGGGATGATCTTAAAAGAGTGATGCACTAGAAAAAATCAGAGGAGGCTTAAACCTTTGGCCAGCAGTCACTGAACATCTTCCCCATTTAGACCTTCTTAGCGCCTTTTAGGGGAAGTTTTTTTTGCGAAACAAGCCTTTAAGAAATGAAAAGAGGTAGACGATGTCTAATAAAACTGTATATTGCATAGTTGATAAAGACGAACAAATTTCTTTCACGATCCATAATCTTAAAGAATTAGGAATTTCCGAAGATCAAATTAGCGTAGTTAGCCCAAGTTATGCCGCTAAAGGAACCTTGGAAAGCGTTGGAGAAGCAGCTTCTGAAATTGCTGGAGGAGCAGTTAGTGGCAGTAAGACAGGCGCCGTGATTGGAGGAGCTTTAGGGCTTTTAGCAGGGGCTGGCCTAGTAACCATTCCTGGAATTGGGGCTGTTGCAGCTTCAGGACCTATTCTTTCAGCTCTTTCTACAGCTGCAGCAAATATTGGCATTGGCGCAACTGTAGGTGCAGGAGTTGGAGCCGGCATCAAGACAATTGGCACATTAGCCAATGCGCTGATTTCCGGGCTTGGCCTCCATGAAACCAAGGCTAAAACTTTTGAAGACGCCATTCAAAAGGGAAGCGCTTTAATTGCCGTAGAAGTGCCTTCAGAAGACTTGGCCCAAGGGGTGAGTGAAATCTATCGAAGGGCAGGCGCTCGCGATATTTCAGCGACGGAAAAAGGGGACTTTAAAGCGCTCTAAAACCGACTTGAAAGTACAGCCAAGCCTTTGGCAAATCCTTTTTAAGCAGGAAAAGGCTTCAAGACTTGGGCGATAGGCTCATCGATTGAAGCTTTTTGCTTTGTTGAACCTGTATGAAACCTAAGGCTCCAAAGTGCCCTTCTTCTCCCCTTCTTCTCTTTGCTTTACCCTTCTAGCGAGTAGGTGGCGCTGATCTCGATCGTCTTGCCCCTATTTTCATAGCGCGTTTGAAAGCGTTCGATGACGGATTGGTTGCTGACCCCGCTTCTTTGTTGGTCAAGAACAAGGCGGCGCAGCTTCAGGAGTGCACCGTTAGGCACTCGGTCCCATACGGCATCGGTCAATTGGTTGTTGCCGATATTGAGCTCTTCGAGGTTTGGAAATTTAGCGATGAGAGAGAGGAGGCAATCATCCCAAAGCCTCTCTGACTCGCAAGAGTGCATTTGATGCCCCGGGTTATAGGTGAGCTTCTTTAAGAAGGGGTTTGGCTTTAGCGCCGTCCAAAAATCTGTCAAGACACAAGTGTTCGATAAGATGAGCTCTTCGAGCTCCTGGCTGTTGGAAACTAGGTGTTTTAAAATGGCCGTATTTAAAGAGCAGCAGTACATGGTGATCTTTTTAAAAGAGGGCATAGGGATCAAGTCCAGCGCCGAAGCTTGCAGATCGATAGGCCGATAGTCGAAGAGTGACAGTTCTTTTAAGCGCGGGCATTTTTCAAGCATCCAACTCAGCGAACCGCCCTTTTGATTGAGGCGCTCATCTCGGCCGATGGCATAATGGTTCAAAGAGAGCAGATGCGAGAAGGAGCGCTCTTCTATCCCCTGCCAGTCGAAAGGCCCCTTCAGCTCCAGGTGCTCCAGCAGCGGGCAGTGGAGGGAGAGCAGATTGAGGGGATCGAAGTTGAAATAGATGTCAGCAATTTTGAGATGGGGAAAGTTGGGTAGAATCTCCTCTAAATCCTCTTTAGAAAGTGTCTGGTACTGTTGCCACTGGTGAGACTCCAACTCTTCAATTTGCAAATGTTGCAAAGAGCGGGAAAGGGCGATCATATCCTCGCGCCTGGCGCCGTTGTTGTCGAGGCGTTTGATCTGCAAAAAAGGGGCGTCTACAGCCGCTCCCAGGCGAGAGCAGTAGAGGGTGAAGCGATGCCCTAAAAGCGGGCTATTGACCGCCCGGGCAAAGGTGCGGTTGACTAAGCGCGACTCTAGCAGTTGATTATTTGGAAGAAAAGAGAGAATATAAGTTACAAGCTCGATGGGCACTACAATGCCTGTCATCTCCTGACAAGGGGGATTGAGGAGGCAATTTGAGGGCAAAAGGCCAGCGGATGGGCAAGTCGCATTCATGAGAAAAACTCCATAGGAACGGAAAAAGGGGTCTATACTGCCAAGTCAAAAATCGCAACGATTGCTTTTTGTTGAAAATTTGCGATAATAGAGAGCGCATTTTTAAATGTCAAAACCTGGCAACCGACAAACTTTTGAGAGGCAGATGAATATTTGGAGCATTGCAGACTTACACCTTTCTTTTGGTGTGCCCGACAAGAGCATGGATTGCTTTGGCCCTCAATGGCAAAACCACCCGGCCAAGGTTGAAGCCGCCTGGCGCTCTTTGATTCAACAAGATGACATCGTGCTGCTAGCCGGCGACATCTCTTGGGGCAAAAAGATCGCTGAAGCGCTGCCCGATTTAGAATGGATTGACTCTTTGCCCGGGCAAAAGCTGCTCATCCGCGGCAACCATGACTACTGGTGGGATTCGATAAGCAAGGTGAAGAAAGCCGCTCCCCCGTCCTTGCGCTTCATCCAAAATGATGCCATTGAAATCGATGGGATCAGCTTTGGCGGGACGCGCCTCTTCGATAGCCCAGAGTATACATTCAACGATTACATCATCTTTCAAGAGAATCCAAGGGCCTCCCCAAAAGAGAAAAAAGAGGATACGGAGGCAATTTTTACAAGGGAATTGCTGCGTTTGGAGATGAGCTTGAAGGCGCTCAATCAAGAGAGCCGATATCGCATCGTGATGACCCACTACCCCCCGATTGGAGCCGACTTGGCCGAGAGCCGCGCCTCTCGCCTCTTTGATAAATACCGAGTGGATGAGGTCATCTTTGGCCATCTGCACAGCGTGCGAGAAGGATCTTTGCCCTTTGGCGTCAGGAATAAGACTCGCTACACCTTGACCAGCGCCGACTACATCCACTTCACCCCCGTCCGCATCTTGTAAGGAAAAATAGGCACAAAAAAAGCGCCGATCTTTGAGCTCAAAGATTGGCGCTTGTTCCTTAGACTCGCACTTCAAACATTATTTGCGGGGCGACACTTCCTGAGGAAAAAGCTGCATCAGGACGCGCAAGTCGGGGTCATCTTGGGGCAGGCGGCGCTCGAGCGGGAGGATTCTTCTCCTCTTGATCAGAGACTGAATCTGGCGCCCCTTGCCTGCTTGATCATGGATTTGGTAGTAATCATTTAAGATATCGAGCACTTCCAAAAAGTCCTCTTCCACATTTAAAAGGGAGAGCGTTTTCAGCGCTGCCGCTTCAAAAAGGGGCGTGGGGCTCTCTTCTGAGAGGAGGGTCAAGATTTCGAGGTGAAATTCTAAGTCCTCTTCTTCCCGCGGATCCTCGAGCAAGTTTTGCAACGCGGCATACCCTGTCTTATAATCCCCATGAGCTAATAGAAGCTTGGCTTTGATGAATTTTAGCCAGCTGCCTTGGCTTAGGTAAGGAGTGAGGCTGTCTAGCAGCTCTTCGGCATAGGTCGTATTTTCTTCATCAATTTGCTGCGAGATGAAGTCGATCAAGAATGTCTCAATATCGTGGGCGCAGCAGCGGGTGACCGAGTGGAATGTTTCTAAAGGATCGAGACCCTTATCAGAGTTGCTATGCAATACGGTGACGAGCTCTTGCACAATCTCTTGCAAAGGCTCTGCATTGGTGAGCAAGTCGTGATCGTAAAGGAAAATTTGGTAGTCGAGCTCATCGCAGAAGATGCTCAGGCAAAGCTTATCTTGGCTCAAGCGGCGCCATAGCTCAAAGATCAGCAGATAGGCCTGATCGCTCTCTTTGACATCGAGCGGGAGCTCTTCATCCAGTTCATCGACGATTTGGTCGGCCAGCTCTTCAGGGGAATCGCTCATCTCTGCGACAAGGGCAAAGCTGTCCCTATCCAAAGGAATGCCCAATCTTTTAAGCCGTTGTTCAATGACAGAAAGATCCAGTTGGCGATAGTCTTCAACTTGCCAAGGCTCCACTTCCAATGACTGGTCACTTAACCAGTTCATTCTCAATAAATTATATAGAGCGCGTCGTTCTATCTCCATCTGCATCGATCCTATCAGTAAACTTTGATTCTTGACGAAACGAACTAAAAGATCGCATTTAATCTTTTAATTAATTAACTAACTAGTTTTATCACTATTAGTTTGCCACTTATCTTGATAGTTTGCAATTTTTTTTTGCAAAGACACCAGAAATTTATAAGCGCGGGCATAGAGCAAATCGACACTTTGCCGCCTCTGCTGTACCTCAGTGAACTCTTTGACTAACCTCATGTACTCCGATGGTGGACCTTGAAATGAGGAGGGGTCGCCGACCAGCTCTTGCACTGTCGGGTCGATCTTGAAAGAATGCGATTCAGCCTTTGTAGACATGGGCAAATCCTCTGTTGAGATGGAATGTGAGCCAGTTTCTAGCTATAAATATTAGCAGATTACAAATTAAAATCCCACGCGTTAAAAAAAAGTCTCTCGTTTATTGGGGTCGGATTAAATCTTGAATCTATGTTATCTGCCTTCTACCCTTATTTTCTTCAATCCTTTTTTTTAAAATTGCCAAGCCCCCCTCCCTTCCCCATCCATTTAATTTTGATGCATGGGGTACTAGTGCCCGACCACAGATGTTGTTGCGCATGTTAAACGGCGTCAAAGCCTCAAGAATCGATCGATTCTAAAGAGCTTTCACGCTCGTTTGACTCGTAAAAACAAATGTGGTCGGGCACTAGCATAGAAGCAAAGAGAGATCTTTTCTTTACCACGGCTTTTGGCTTTCACTTTTCTTGCGCGATTTAGATTGGTCGATGGGGTGAAGCCTTTTTAGCCACTCTTGGGAGCGCTCCTTGAGCTGATCGGCATCGAGCTTCTGCGGATGGCGCAGCGCATCGAGAATGTCTTGAGCGGCCTGTTTAGCTTCTGCGGTCTTTGGCGGGGCCTTTTCAGGTTTTGGCGGAGGCTGGAGCGCTTCGAGCGCTTCAATGAAGGCGCTTAGCGCCTCTTTTTGCAAGGGGAGCGCCTGATCTGCCTCATGAGGAAGGAGGGGCAGGGCCCTTTTTAAAGCGCGGCGCCCCTTTAAAAGAGCGGGGATCACCTTTTTCCAGGGGTCAATGTTCAATAGCTGATCTAAGGATACCTTTTGCACCCCTTGCGATTCTAGGTAGGGATAGAGGTGCCCTTCAAAGCGATCGGCTTCGCGGGCAATGAGCGTTTGCTCAAGCAAGCTGAGAGCGGCGAGTGCATCCTGAGAGGGGGGCGCTTGTTGATCCAAGAGTTTTTTTTGATCGCCCACCAGCCGACTCAAAAACTGAGGCAAGCTGCCCTCTCTTTTCTGCAAAAAGGAGCATAGGAAAATGGCGTGTTCAATGAAACGGTCGCGCTCATCGTTTTGCCCCTCGCTCATTGCATGGGCTTGGGAGATTCCTTGCCAGATTTCGCTGAAGGCGGGGTCTATTTGTGCCGCCACTTTTTCGGACAGCTCGCTTAAGGGCGGCAAGGAGGGCACGGCTCCCCCCTTTAAGCTCTCTTGCAACAGGGCGATGAAGGCATCGATTTTGTAGGAGAAGAAGTCAGAGGGGCTCCAGGCGAGAAAGGCCTTTTCTAAAAAGGGCGGCCAATCAGAGGCAAATTCGGGAAAAGGCGGACTCAATAGAGAGATGACTTTTGCAGCCTGGGGATATTTTTTGGGGGCCTCTTCTTGTAAAAGCTGCACTTTTTTTTGCATGGCCCAAGTCGAGCTAGGGCAAGGATTTTCTTTGGGAAAGGCGGCAAAATCGGGCCAGGGGGACTCTCCCTTTAAAGAAGAGAGCTGCGCTTTGAACTGCTCGCTCATTGAGAATGGGTTGGCGATCAAGAGCTTATAAAAGATGAGCGGCTCGAGATAGAATTGCTGCAGGAGGGATCTATCGAAAGGCGATGCATTTTGCTTTTTGGCGGCGGCAATCAGCCATACCACCTTTTCCTCGACCTCTCCTTCTATTTCCTCTTTGAGCTGAGGGGCCGCTTGGCTTTTTTCTCTAAGTTGGCAGCGCTCCTTTAAAAGGCTGTCGAGCGTCTTTTGCTGCAACAGGTCTTTGAAGACAAAAAAAGGGGTAAAAGAGCTAAAGCTAAGAGCCTGTGAATTTAGCGCTTGATCGATGCAGAGGCTCAGCGTCTTTGAGCACTCTTGCAGCAGCTCATTCAAAGATAGGCTGCCATTTTTGAGAGAGGGGGAAAAAAGGCAATTTCCCAGATCGCGGCGCGCGAGGTACTGGCAAAGGGAAGAGAGCTCAAAAAGGGATTGAAGGGCCTCTATTTTGCTTTGCCGCCCCCCTTGCAATGAGCGACAGGCCAAGGCCATCTTTTGGGCAATCTCTTCTGCGGAGAGGGGCTCTAATGCCAGCCACCGTTTTTTTTCCTGAATCATGGCTTGCAGCTGAAGGCGGCGCGCCTTTAAGGGGCCGGGGCTTTTGAGAAGAGAGAATGCGCCCTCAAAGCGCTGCCAAAGGGGCTCAGCAACGGTCAGTTGCTCTGATAAAGCGCCTGCCTCGCTCAGCGCCAATTGCGCTAATGACAGGTAACTTTCAGACGTGATGAGGAGCATCTGTTGGTAGAGCGCGCTCTTTGGGCGCTGATAGGGGGCAATATCTTTGATCGCCTCTTCATAGCGGCCAAAAGCTAATTTGGCGAGGGCGAGGTTGTAGGCGACTTTTTCCTTTTCCTCTTCCTCTATGAGCGGGAGAAGGGCGCTCCAGTAAGCGATGGCCGCTTCATAGTTTTTTTGCTGGTAGCTGGCCTTCCCTTCAGAAAATAAGGCATTCCTTTCTAGGCTAAAGAGAGGCAGGGGCAGGAAAAGGAGCAGTAGTCCCCCGTTTAATCCCCTGTTTACAGCCATTTTCAGCCCTTTCATTAAAAGAGACGTCCCTTTAAGCGGCAGGGCAACTTTTAAGGAGCGCTCTTGAAAGGCCTGCTCTAAGAAGAGGAAAAAGAGGGCGAGCAATAGAGGTATTTTTGAGGTTG
Organism: Chlamydiales bacterium; assembly: GCA_029240195.1. Taxonomy (GTDB): domain Bacteria; phylum Chlamydiota; class Chlamydiia; order Chlamydiales; family JARBTN01; genus JARBTN01. The sequence continues at coordinate 655 of JARBTN010000060.1, read as the reverse complement.
AGCTCTCTTGGGGCTGATCTCTTGGCAAGAGCAGGTGATCTTTGATCTCTATGGGGGAGAAGAGGCGCCCATCTTTAGAGAGCCCGGATAATACCTCCACATTGAGGCGGGATTGAACGGGCTGGCCTTTATAGAGCAGATCCGCAAGAGTTCCCCCCTCTTTGGAACCGATAGCGACAATGGAGAGGACAGGCTGCCCACTTTCATTGAAGAGCGCTCTCGTCGATTCAAGCTTTGACAAAAGGGACGTTTTGTCCAGCTCTTCTAATTCGGTATCCCCCCCATCGCTGAGCAAGATGACATGCGTCTTTTCTAACGGGGAAAGGCGCTTCAAGCTGCCTTGCAGGCGCTCTAAATTGGCCGCTAGGAGAGTGCCCGCAGAGCCCCCCTCATCGATTGCCAAGGCCTCGATGGCAATGGCGACAAAGAAATAGTCGAGAGTGGGGGGCGAGAGGAGCTGAAGCTCTTCGGTCAGAGCGTAGAGAGAGACGCGGCCGCCATTTTCGGCAATTTGACTTAGGCAAGAGAGCGTAGTCTCCTTTGCCAATTCCAGGCGGCTTTTGCCATTGGCATCTTGAATGCCCATTGAGGCGGAGGCATCGATTAAAAAGATGTAGTGCTCCCCTGCCTCTCGGGTGGTTCTAGAGCGCTCTTG
>JARBTN010000059.1 GCA_029240195.1 Chlamydiales bacterium | reverse complement strand
CAGCACCTCGTCATCGAGCGCTGTCTCTAAATGACCAATTAAGTCATTCATCTTCTCCAAGCTATACTTTGAATTTACAGGCCCCACAAAACCACCTCTTTCAATTATTTAAATGAATGTTATCTTATAATAAAAATAACATATAACATAATTAAATAAATAATATTTTAAAGTGAAATGAGGGCTTTTTATAAAAAATAAAAAAACCAGTAAAAAGATAATGATAATTGAAAATAAAATTAAAAAAAGAGGGGCTCTCTTTCAATCATGCGGCCATGATCGCCAGATTCGACACCCTCTTACGATCAAAGAAGCTTTCCTCCCTCTCTAGCCTTCCTCTCTTAAGTTTAAGCGCTAAAACAAAGCCACCCTTTCTAGCGCACTTTACCGATCGAGTATCCGGCAACCCAAAAGGTCGGCGTTGTCGTATTATAGGTGGCATAGGCATAAAACCCTTCGGAATAGTAGGGAATGCGCACGTTGTTATTGACAGCCCCAGAGCCGTCGATGACATCCGTCTTGTCATTCATGTTAGATCCTAAAAGGGAGACGAAAATGCGCCCGGTATTGACCCCAGTATTTGCAACATTCAGCAAAACCGTCGATGCTGTGAGAGGGACTAATGCGCCATAGCCGATATTTGTCGGGCTGGCGCTATTGGTCGAAAGCGTGCTCGAATAGAGACAGTGAGAGCTGCCTGTCGACTGACCATCCATGCTGTAGATGAGCGTCGGCGCATAAGGCCACCCTTCAGCAATGCGAAATCGCAGGATATTGCTAGTAGAGTCAATATATGGGGAACACGCCATCTCGCGATAAAGCGAGTAACCAGACGGCATGCTATTTAAAGGAAACGTATGCCCATAGGCAACTGAGCGGGTGCTGAGAACAAGTGCTGGATTGGCCCCATTGGCTTCAGCGATGGCATAAAGGTAGTAGATGCAACTAGAAGTTAGGCCTCCTCTTTTATAGGTCATCCCCGATTGCGTCGATGCAAAGTTGCGATCGACTGTCAAGGAGGTATCGCTGGCAATCGCTATAACCCTTGCCGAACCGGCTGACGTATTGATGGTATCTCCGATCACAAATCCTTGAGTGCCATCCGTGAACAGGGTTGAAGAGCCGGTGACCGTAGCGCTACCGTTAGTCACGGCAACCGTCCCCGAAAGGTTAGGAGAGACGAGCATCCCCCCAGCGCCCGTCGTAGCCGTCGATAGAGAGAGAGGGCTTGAGCTACAGATATTGCACGTATCTGACTGATCTCTTTCAAATAAGCTATCGATAGAGATGGAGGTGCCGCTCACATATTGTGGAGCTTGAGAGCAGCGGGTTTTCTGGATAATGGCTCGATTTGAGCTATCATTAATAGACATTAAGAGACTCCTGTAATTATATATCCTACGGCAAAGACATCGACCGTCTTAGCGGTGTTGATTTTATGGCTTGATAGACCTGAAGCATTTAAAGTGCACCTTGTCTGTAAAGAGATCGAGTAAGCTCCACAAGCGCCAATTTGAGCGTTAGTTAAAGGGGTGACTCCAGGATCTCTAATTTGATAGCTCGTCGTGTTCGTTGCAGTGCCATCTGTCGAGTAAATACTAAAAATGCCCATGCGGCTAATGGAGGGAATATAGAGATTCGAGCCTAAATATTGCCATGTAGTGGGAGCGGCTCCGCTATGAATGAGAAAGCCCGGCGCATCTAAACCTGCCGTATAGCCTGTGTTATAGAAAATAGCGGGTTGACAAGGCCAACCTCCACACACTCTAAAACTCATAATCTGGCCATTTGTCGAGCTGGCGTTTGTCCTTAGAGCAAAAGGCAGCTGGCGATAGTAGAGATAGCCGGCTGGAAGGTCCACTAATCCATCTCCTATTGCATCGCATCTCTGGGAGAGGGCGAGGCCTGGATTGGCCCCATTTGCCTGGGCAATGGCATAGAGATAATAAAACGTATCGAAGGCAACTCCCCCTCTTTGATAGGTCAAGCCACTTCCATTGCTAGAAAAACTGGCCGAACACGTCAAATTGGTATCGTTGCTGATGGCCGTAATTCTCCGATTGCCCCGAGCGCAGCTGATGACGTCGCCCACTTGGAAAGTTGTCGTAAACGTTGTCCCTGTCCCAATGACTGAGGCCGCTGAGACTTGGATGGTGCCTGCTAAATTTCCTGATTTAAGAGCTCCATTGAGTCCTGTCGCAGTGATATCGACAGTTGTCAGAGTCAACTTCTTGATATCTACGGCATCGTCTTTGCTACGCTCATGAATGCTTTTGACAGCGATCTGGCTGGCGCTGACATAGTAAGGAGGAGCAGAGCCGTGGAAAGATGGAGGGGAAATGGTGTTGTTTTCTGTTTGAATTGCCATTAGATCATCTCCGTAACGACGTGGCCGACAATTGTCAAAAAGACCCCGGCAGAGGCGGCGCCGGCGTAATGTTCGATGGTCTGGGTGCTGGATGTAAAGACTTTAACCGTGTTAAAGTTTGTGTATTTTTCCCCTAAGACGCGCATCTTAGAAGCGCTCACTCCCGTCTCTTGCAAGTAATAGTCGATCGAGGCATTCGTATTGTTCCATCCAGAGAGGAGAACCGCTCTGGATGTCTTGGGAACGGCATAAGCGCAAGAAAGTGTTGTCGCTGTAGTGGGGGCTGTGCCATTGAAGACGGTCAAGTAAGATCCAGCTGCAGAACTTAAGGCGGTGGTGAAGAGGTAAGTTGGGCAATAGGGCCAATCTACAATAGTAAACCCATAAAACATTCCGCCAGAGTCAGTGACAAAGGAAGCCGGCAACTGGCGATATTTGCTATATCCCGCGGGAAGGTCGACGAGAGTCTCCCCTGTAACGACAGACCTGTTGCTGAGGACAAAGGCTGGGTCTGAGCCATCTGCTTTACCAATCGCATATAGGTTATAGACAGCTCTAGCCGAGCGGCCTCCTCTTTGAAAGGAGACTCCAGTGAAAGTTGTGCCAAGATTGTCTCTCACTTTGATTTGAGTCGCTGAGACAATTTCCGTAACGACCTGATAGAGAGCTCCGTTATTTAAATTGATCACATCCCCGACTTTAAACTCAACAGAGAGATCGGCGGTTCCAGAAACTCGATTGATGACATTGCTACCGCTCGTGGCTGTGACAGTGCCAGCAAGCGCGGAAGAGGTTAAAATTCCGTTTAGCCCAATCACAGATAAAGAGACCGTGCTTGGTGTATTTAAGATGAGATCGACAGTGTCATCCCAGCTTCTTTCCATCATAGAATTGATGGCAATGGTTATGCTACTTGCCTTAGTAGGCACATCGGATCCATGAAAGCCCCAAGGCACTTGCGAATTATAATTAGCATTAGTGAAAGTCATAATATTTACTACTTATAATTTATCCTGTTAAAGGAGGTGTTTACTAAAATTTTTAGGCTATGCGCAGGCCATGTAAAACTTACATCGCCTACTTAACAACCCGTAATATTAATTTTTAAATAAATACTCAAGAAAAAATTTTTATTTTTTAAAAAAAATTAAAATTCAATTTTTAGATATTGTTATAGAGCTAGTTGATTTATTTTCTATGAAAGCAAAAGAGCCTTGGATGTCGAGAGCTTTTAAGGGGACGATTCAGCAAGCAAAATGCTTGATCGAGCGGGAAAAAGGAGTCTATTGAGGATTGCGAACGCCCTTTTGGGCCTATGCGATAAAACATTTAGAGCCCCTTCTTTTGCTTGAGCAATAGAAGGGGCTCTAAATCTTTAAAAGATGGGGAAGAGGTTTGGAGGAAGAGGCTGTAAAGCTCGTCAAGCCCCCAAAAACCCTTTTAAGCGATAAGATGAGAGCTTTAGCTCTCCAATTTGAGCGTCTGAGAGACCGAATGGGTGATCTCTTTTTTGCCAAAGAATTGGATGGGCCCTGGGTAGAGATAGGCGTCTTCCTCTGCCCATTTAGAGCGGCTTTCTTTAAATGCTTTAAAGGCGGGTCCTTGCAGATCGACCAAAGCTTTGGCGATGACGGGCTTGATAGCTCCATGGCGCTCTTCGAGGTGCATCATCTGCAAAATTGGGAGGGCTATCGGCTGCCATTTAGAGGTGTCTTCCTTTAAATGCTTTAAAGCGGCCATGTAGCCGGTCTTCTCATGGCGTATCAAGAGAGAAGCTACGGTGCCTAAAGCATAGCAGTAAGTTGCATCGAAGTCAGAGGGCAGGCAAGAGCGCCCTTCATAGCCGCAAAAATGGGGTTGAGCGGCAAATTTGCCGATGAAGCGCCCTTCTTTCTGCCTCTTTTTCAGCTCTTTGGATACCAAGCTGATGAAGAGGCGCTCGGTTTCAATTTTGGACACTTGCACGTTGCCGTGCGGATCGCGATCGAGCAGCATCTGCAAGGCGATGTCTTCTGGCAGGGCATCGAAGCGCTCTTTCAAAGGCTCTGAAAGGGCTGCTTTGACCGCTTGCAATTTTTTCTCGTTGCCATCTAATTTCTCCACCGCCTTTTGTAGAGCTGAGCCTTCGAGCAGCAGATGATTTAAAGAGGCAATGAGCTCTTTGAAGTCAGGAATGAATTCGATGAGCCCTTCTGGAATCAAGACGACGCCGTAGTTTTTGCCGTTTTCAGCGCGCTTGACCACCATATCGACGATCTCATCGCGGATGGCGTTGAGGGTCCGCTTTTCGGCCGCCACCTCTTCGGCGATGAAGGCCAAGTTCGGGTGGGTAGAGAGAGCGCACTCTAAGGTGACGTGAGAGGCGCTACGCCCCATCATCTTGATGAAGTAATAGTATTTGCGCGCCGAGAGCGCATCGCGGGCGATGTTGCCGATCACTTCGCTGTAAGTTTTGCAGGCGGTATCAAAGCCGAAGGAGCTTTCCACCCACTTGGATTTGAGGTCGCCGTCGATCGTCTTAGGAACGCCGATGACTTTAGTCTTGATCTTGGCATTGGTGAAGTATTCAGCTAAGAGAGCAGCGTTGGTATTGGAATCGTCGCCGCCAATGACGACCAAGCCGTCTAAGAGCAGCTGCTTGCAGGTTTGGCAGGCCTTTTGAAACTGCTCTTCGCTTTCGATTTTGGTGCGCCCAGAGCCGATCATATCGAAGCCGCCCAAGTTGCGGTAGGAGGCGATCAAGGGAGCTGTCAGCTCGCAATAGGAGGCGTTGACGATGCCGGAGGGGCCGCTTAAAAAGCCAAAGAGGCGGCTTTCAGGATGGAATTTCTTTAGGCCGTCAAAAAGGCCGGCGATGACGTTATGGCCGCCGGGAGCTTGCCCGCCGGAAAGAACGACGCCCACTTTCAAAGGGCTTTTCACTTTATTATTTCCCTTAGCGGATGCCAGCACTTTTAAGAAAGGCTGCCCGTGAGTCTTGGGAAATAATTTTGTCACATCTTTTAAATCTTCTAAAGGCTGATCCATGACTTCGAGGTTGCAGTCAAGCAGCTGCTTGAGCAGGGCCGGCAGATCTGGCTGATACTGTAAACGCTCTTTTTCTAAAGGACTTAGCTCTTTCACAAAACACCTCTTTCACTAAAATGAGTCACTATCTTTGCTATATAGTGCGTTAGATAAAATCTTCCAAATGCTTTATGACTTTTCTATTCTATCTTCTTGCTGGCCCTTGAAAGAGAGCTGGTTAACATGCAGTGACGTTGACAGCCAATCCCCCTTGCGAGGTCTCTTTATAGATCATCTGCATATCAAGTCCGGTCTGGTACATCGTTTTAATCACCTGATCTAAGGAGACAATCTGCCCCCCATTCCCTCTAAGAGCTAATCGACAGGCATTGATGGCCTTGATGGCACCCATGGTATTGCGCTCAATGCACGGGATCTGCACTAGCCCTTTGACCGGGTCGCAAGTCAAACCGAGGTTGTGCTCCATGCCAATTTCCGCCGCATTTTCAATTTGCGCATTGGTCCCGCCGAGAGCGGCGGCGAGCCCTCCGGCTGCCATGGAGCAGGCGACGCCTATCTCCCCTTGGCAGCCCACTTCAGCTGCGGAGATGGAGGCGCCCTCCTTATAGAGGATGCCGATGGCGCCGGCGACGAGCAAATAGGTGCACACGCCTTCATCGGTGGGATTTTTCGTGAATGAGAGGTAGTATTTAAGCACGGCGGGGATAATGCCCGCGGCGCCATTGGTGGGAGCGGTGACGACGCGGCCGCCGGCGGCATTCTCCTCATTGACAGCAAGGGCCCAAAGGCTCACCCAGTCGAGGACTTGGGCGGCATCGGCAGTTCCCGCCTCCTGCTCGGCAAGCAGCTGGCTATGCATATGGCGGGCGCGGCGAGGGACGTTCAGCCCCCCCGGCAATACGCCCTCTTGCCTTAAGCCGCGCGCCATGCAATCTTGCATGGCCGAGGCGATCTTGAGCAGCGATTCGGCAATGGCCTCCTCGCTTCTAAAGGTGCGCTCATTGGCCAGCATCAATTCTTTGATGGTCCAGTTTTTTGCTGAGCAAATGCGCTGCATCTCACTTGCGCTTTTAAAGGGGTAGGGGACGCTGTTGAGGGAAAGCGTTTTCTCTTCGCCCGAGTCGAGAATGAACCCTCCGCCGATCGAGTAGAAGACGCGCTGCTTGAGCTCCAAGCCTTTCTCATCATAGAGAGTGAAGCGCATGCCGTTGCTATGGAATGGGAGGAGCTTATCGCCATGAAAGAGCAAGTCACGCTCCTCTTGGAAGGGAACGGTGTGCTTGCCCAATAGGGTGATCTCTCCTCTTTGCCGGATGAGGAGCAAGATCTCGTCCACACAGTTTGGATCGACGTCTTCCGGAGTATGGCCATTCAAGCCGAGCAAAACGGCCTTATCTGTGCCATGGCCAAGACCGGTCAGAGCCAAGGAACCGTAGAGCTCAACTTTAATGCGCCGCGCCTTGACTGGCAAAGGTTCGGAGGCCAAAAACTGCCGCGCTGCGCGCATGGGTCCGACCGTATGGGAGCTAGACGGGCCGATGCCAATGGAAAAGAGGTCGAATACGCTAATGGTCATGGAATCATCGATGGGTAAAGGTTTTAAAGAGCCGAAAAGATAGAAAGGAAAAAAATTTATAGCATGCCCAAGCTCTTATTGTCACGAGTCGAAAGCGTCAGCAAATCAAAAAAAAAGGGACGTATGGGTTGCCCAGGCCTTCTTTTCCTCAAGCTAAAGGCGGCTATTTCAGTATGCCATTGCCTATAAAAATCTTATATCACTCAAGGCATCTGCTTCACAAGCTCAATGATGGGTTTCAGCTGAAGTGCTGCATTTTAGCTTTGCACTTTTTATAGATAGAGATTGAAAAAGAGGCCCGTCCTCACTATTTACTGGCAAAGAATGCTTTAGGCGATAAATAATGCCGATTTTTTTAAAAAAAACAGCCAGGAGTCGTATGCTATCTTTGAATTTTCAACAGGCCGCTGCGCCAGCTCCAGCGCTAGAGAGCGCGCCCAAAGAGGCCCTCTTAAAGCCAGAACTTTCAATTCCCCGCCGCCAATTTTATGAGAGCCTGAGCGGGACGATTTTGAAGCGGGCGGTGGAGCTTTACACCGTCATCGGCAAAATCATGGACACGCCGCTTCCAGAAGTGGCGCTGAAGACGGCGACACACTGCCTTTCAGCAGAGCTTGAGGATAAAATGCCAGGAGCCCAAAAGGTTGAGCTCCTCTGCCAAATCAAACGGGAGGGGAAGACCCAAGCCGCCCGTTTTTTGACCGCTCGAGCGAGCTACTTTTCGGAGGAGAACTGCGAAGAGTTTCAAGTATGGCTGGACGAAGAAGAGAGGGCACTACATGAAGCCTTAAGCCAGCTCAGCCCAGGAGGTCAAACTGCCGTGCAGTGGGTGGCATTCATCGAAAAGCCAAAATCCTTGGAGTGGATCGAAATCAACTCCGATGAAGCCGGCGCGGTCTGTTATGGGCTATTGTCGAAAAAGCGCTCTCATAACCCAAGAAAGCTCTCTTTTTTGACAAAAGTGCAATCTTTGAAAAGCCGCCACCTGCTGCAAGAGGCGGCCATTCAATTATAAGCCCTTGAGCGCCCGCACCACTTTTTCTGTCGCCCCTGCCGATTCTTGCACAAGGGCCAGGCCTCTTTGGCCGATCCCTTTCCTCAAAGCTTGGCTGTCGAGCCACTCTTTTAACACGGTGGGCAGCTCTACTAAAGAGACCGACTGCCCCGCCTGATATTCCTCGATCAAGCGCTTTAAATCTGGTTGGCCGTGCATGGAGGGGCCGAAGAGGACAGGCACGCCATAGTAGCAAGGCTCGATGATATTATGCCCGCCCACCTGGGAGCCAAAGCTGCCAGCGACGATGGCGATATCGGCAATCTGGTAACACCTTTTTAAGATGCCCAGTTGATCAATGAAAAGGATATTCTCCTTTGAAGATTCAGGGCGCAGCTCACTTAACTTTTGATACGGATAGCCTAAAAGGATATTGCGCTCTTTGATCAATCGCTGAGGGTGGCGGGGCACAAGCAGCACTTTCAAGTGGGGATATTCCTTGAAGAGAGGCCCGATGGCATCCATCAGCTCCTGCTCTTCCGGGGCATGCGTCGAGCCAATCGTGAGGACGATATCTTCCTCTTGCAAAAAGAGCTCTCGCCGCAAGCGTTGCAAATCTTCTGCTTCCATCGCCTCTGGGCTGCTATCTAATTTGATATTGCCGGTCGCGACGACTTTTTCTGGCAAGATGCCAAGCTGCAAAAAACGCTCTTGATAGACAGTGCTTTGCACTAAAAATAGGTCGATGGCGGAAAACATCTTTTTTGATAGCCACCTTAAAGAGGCAAAGCGGCGGGCCGATGCAGCTGAAATTTTGCCATTGACGAGAGCGATCCTAGCGCCTTGACGGCGGCTCTCTTTTAAGAAGTGGTACCAAAAATCAGTCTCGACTAAGATCACCTGTTTTGGGCGCGCCCATTTTAAGACTCTCCGCACGATAAAAGAGAAGTCAAGGGGAAGAAAGAGTACTAAGTCAGCCTCTCGAATGGTGCGCCTAGCCTCTTCCTGGCCGCTTTCTGTCATCGTAGAGACGAGGATCACAGAATCGGGCCACTCCTCTTTTAAGCGGCGCACCAAGGGGGCAACGGCGCGTGTCTCGCCAAAGGAGACGGCATGCACCCAGAGGGTCGGCCCGCGCCTCTTTGGCAGCAAAGGCAGCTTTAAGTGAAGCATGCTCTTCAGCCTCTGCCGGTATTTTTTTTGCCACAGCATCTTGGGGCTGAGGAGCAAGAGCAGGAGAGCTAAAAAGGAATTGTATAGGATCGAGAGCATGCGGCATCCTGCATTTTGAAGATCAAAAAGAGAAAAGAATAGACGATTTCACCCCAAATTGCCTCTTTTTTTTATCAAATCTTAACCGATCTTTAATCGGAAGTTGACGGTCTTTAGATTATACTAGATAGCACCTACCTAATTCCTAAATAGGGGGCGCCTATCGCCCTCTTTTTCGGTTTTTCTTCCCTTCTCAAAAAGCCTTTTCAATTTTCAATTGAACACTTCCAAAAACTTTGCTAGTGTTCTGTTAAAACCTAAGCATCCTAATTTTCAATCATTTTTTACTTTCTCAAGGAAGACCCCTTATGTCCACCTGGCTTGCTACATTAACAGTCACCTTTGTCCTCATTGCTATAGCTCTCTTAGGGCTCGGGATTGGCCGTTTATTGACAGGAAAAAATCGAATCTCTAAGGGCTGCGGGAGTCCAGTGCCGGAAAAAGATGGCTCTTGCAAAAACCAAGGCAACTGCTCTCTTTGCCAGGGGAAGTCCTCTGAAGAGCACAAAAACTCTTAAAAATGGTGTGTGATGACAGCTCTTCCAGATTGCCAGACCGGCAGCGCAGGCTATAAACTTCCAAGCGAGGCTTTAGATCTCGCCGCTAGAGAATCCCTTCTATTAGAGCAGGTGCACTCCCCTTTTTTGCGGGAAATCTTCCAAAGGGCTCTCTTAGGAGAGCGCCTGTCTAAAGAAGAGGGGCTGGAGCTTTTAACCTCTCTAGAGCGAGATGCGGTCTTGAACCTGGCCGATCTCATACGCAAAAAGAGGGTGGGAGAAACCGTCTATTTTGCCTCTACCCTGTACATCCACCCGACAAACTTATGCGAGCTCTCTTGCCCCATGTGCTCCTTCTATGCCAAGCCCGGTTGGGCTAAAGCATGGATGCTCACTCCTGATCAAGTGGAAGAGCAGGTGAGAGCCGCTTACCATAAAGAGCTGACAGAAATCCACATTGTCGGCGGCCTCTGGCGCGATTGCAATCTCGAATATTACCAAGAGATGTTCACAAAGATCAAAGCCATCGACTCCAAGCTGCACATCAAAGCGCTCACTCCGGTCGAATATGATTTCTTGGGCCAATTGCACGGCATCTCAGTGGAAGAGGTCTTTGAAAGGATGATGCAATGGGGGCTCGGATCCTTGCCGGGCGGCGGCGCTGAGATCTTAGTGGAAAAGATCCGCAAGCAGCTGGCCCCGCAAAAGATCACCTCAGAGCGCTATCTAGAAATCCATGAGATTGCCCATCAACTGGGGCTGCCGAGCAACATCACCATGCTCTTTGGCAGCGTCGAAGATGAAGAGCATATCATCGATCACTTGCTCCAAGTGCGAAAGGTGCAAGACCGCACGCACGGTTTTCAAACTTTTGTCCCCTTAAAATACCACGTAGAGAACAACGCGCTCGGCAAACGAACAGCGAGACTCAAACCTAAAGATATCCACAAGGTGTTTGCCGTATCGCGCATCTTACTCGACAACATTCCCAGCATTAAAGTGCTTTGGAACTATCTAGGTGTCGATGCGGCCTTAGAAATCCTCTCTTGCGGCGCCAATGACTTCTCTTCGACAAATTTGGAGGAAAAAATCATCGTCATGGCCGGAGGCATCAAAAGTCAAATGACTAGCGACGACCTTCAGGGCTTGATCTCAGCCACCGGACGAACCCCGAGAAAGATCCACTCAGGATTTCGCCTGAGCGGGAAGGAATTATAGGGCATGCTGCGCGTTGGAATGATCTCTTTTGTCAATGCCCTGCCTTTGACTTTTTATTTAAAAGAGGCGGTGGAGCAAGCATCGGCAGACGTCGAATTGACGCTGGCCCACCCCACCCAACTGCACAGCTTGCTGCGCGCTAAAAAGTTAGACATTGCCTTCATCAGCAGCTTCGCCTTTTTCGAGATGGAAAAGAGCGAGGGGCTAGAGCGGATCTCTGACTTTGGCATTGCTGCTGTCGATGAGGTGATGAGCGTCAAGCTCTACTATAAAGAGCCTTTTCAAGCATCTAAACGCTACCAAATTGGTTTAACCTGCCAAAGCCGCAGCAGCTCGGCGCTGGTCAAGATATTGGCTGCGGAATACTGGAAAATCAACTGCCAGTTTATCCCCCTTCCCGCTCAGGCATTAGATAAGGCCATTCAGGATCAAACCTTTGACGCCCTCTTGCTCATTGGCGATGAGTGCTTGAAAAAGGCAAAGATCGATGGCTATCAAGACATGGACCTGGCCAAAGCCTGGCATGAGGCCACTGGGCTACCCTTTGTTTTTGCGGTGCTGGCTGGGCGGCCAGAAATTTGCCTAGAAAAGAAAGAGGAGATCTTTGACTTTCTAAAAGCGCTCAGGCATTCTTTAGCGAGAGGTTTAGAAAATAAAGATCAGATTGTCCAAGAGGCGCTTTTTCGTTTAAAGGTGGCGCCGGACTTTCCAGGCTTTTCAGGCTTTAAAGCTGATCTCGACCGCTATTACGACCTTTTGCACTACCAGATGAGCGATGAGATGATTCGAGGGTTTCATTTATTTAAAAAGCTCGTCTCATAACCCAAAGTCATTGCCATGGCCAGAATCCAATCTGCGAGCTCATTCAATTCATCCCGACCATCTAGCAAATATAGCTCTAAGCGCTCTGGCTACACCTCCCGCAACCCGAGCAGCATTCAGCAGATGTTCTCCCGGATTGCCAAAAGCTACGATCGAACCAATGATGTGCTCTCATTTAGCTTGCACCGCCGCTGGAGCCAAAAACTCATTCAGGCCCTGCAAAGGCGCACCTCTATCGCCCATTTTCTCGATCTTTGCGCAGGCACGGGCCAGATCTCGCAAGCCTTTCTCAAAAGCGACCACACCTTAAAAGAGATGCACCTGCTCGATTTTTGCCCGGAGATGCTTGCCGTGGCCAGGTTCAAGCTGAGCGCGGAAAACACTTGCGCTTTGAACTTCATCGAAAGCGATGCGTCCCAAATACCGTTGAAAGACAGCTCCCTCGATGCGGTCGCAATCGCCTATGGCATCCGCAATGTCAAAAGCCCCAAAGAGGTCTGTTTGGAAGTGCACCGCGTGCTAAAAAAAGGGGGTGCCTTTGCCCTTTTAGAGCTGACCCGGCCAACGTGGTTTCCCCTAAATGCCCTGCACCGCCTCTATCTAAAAAAAATCCTCCCCTATTTTGGCAAATGGCTGACCAGCAACCCGGCCGCTTATCGCTACCTATCCGAGAGCATCGACACCTTCATGGCGCCCGATGAGATGGCCAAGACGCTCCAAGAAAGTGGCTTTGAGGCCATTGAAAAAATTCCTCTGCTGGGAGGGGTTGCCACGCTGATCTTGGCCAGCAAAGGGGTCCTATGACTCCCCCTCCCCCTCTCGACCCGCTAGAGCCAGTCTTTATGATCGCTCAGTCCAAATTGGGGGAGCCGATTCTAAAGCTTGGGAATCGCTCCATCGAAAGCAGCTACGCGGCAAAGAAGACCGCCGAAGCTTTAGCGGCCAAGATGAACCCGAACCAAAGAAAATGCGCGCTCTTGATTGGACCCGGACTTGGTTATTTGGCAAAAGCCCTATCGGCGCGCTTTAAAAAGGTGATCGCCTTTGAGCCCTTTTTCCAGATGCAGCAGAAAATTGCCCAGCTTGAAATTGCCCAGCTTGGAATGGCTGCGGAGCGGAAAAAAGCATTCACTGTAGTCTACAATTTGAGAGAGCTTAAGAGTGCGCTGCAAGGATTGCCTTTGCCTGAGGTGATCATCCACCCCGGCTACGAGCCCTATGTCAAGCTAGAGATCAAGCAAACGCTGCAAGTGCTCAAAGAGCTCTATGGATCTTCAAAGCTCTCTTTAGAAAGGGCCATCATCAGCGAGCGGAGCCTAGAAGCAGTTCAATCCATTGCCTCTTTCCGGCTCTTCAGCGACTTGAAAGCGCTCAAAGGGAGCGCCGCCCTCATCTGCCCCGGCCCCTCCTTAAAAAAAGCGTTGCCGGAATTGAAGAAGTGGCAAAAAAAGCTCACCATCTTCAGCGCCATCCAAGCAGCTCCCCTCTTACAAAGCGCGGGGGTCCACATTGATTTCCTTGTCTGCCCAGACCCTAACGACTTATCCGCTTTCTTTATGCCCTGCACCGCTGATGTCAAAGCAGTCCTCGTAGAGAGCGCTGTCCACCTCAAGTCCAAATACTGGCTGCCAGAAAAGACGGTGCTTTTTCACTACCGATCGGACCAATTGCACGAGCTGCTTTGGCAAAAATCCGGATCGCTCTCTTTCGATGAGCCCATCGCCACCGTCGCCGAAACCCTCGTTTTGCTTGCCGAGGCCATGGGATTTGGCGAGCTGTTTTGCTTTGGCATGGATTTTTGCTGGCAGCAGGAGCGCTACGCCTACCGCGCCCCTAAAACGTTTGACTCGGCAAATGACTTAAGCGAAAAGCGGTTTTTCGTCGAAAAAGAGGGGCAGACGGTCGAAACAGAGCCGGTCTATTTTCAAGCGGCTCGCTACCTGCGCTTAAAAGGGATCGCGCTTGAGGAAAAGGGGATCCACCTCTATCAAATCGGCAACGGGCTGAAGATTGCAAATGCGCTTGATGAGAGCGCATTTGCCGAAAAGATGGCAAATGGCCCTTTAAAAGAGGAGGTGCTCCTCCCCCCTTTTCAGCCGTCTCAAGAGCTGATAGAAGAGGCCAAATCCCTCTTAAAGGGGGCCCTTGAGCTCGAGCGCGAGCCGGCCAATGGCCAAGCTTACTCGGGCATCGCGCCGGAAGAAAAGGTCATGCCCTACTTTCATGAGCTACCAAGCAGCGAGCGGCGCCGCCTGGCTACAGAAAAAATTTCCGACTTAGCAAGGAGTTGACATGCACCAATCGAGCGTCCTGATCAAGCTCTTCATCGGCCTCCCCCTCACAGCCGAGTTGAAAATGCATTTACAGCAAAGCCAAGACTGGAAGCTTGGCCAGCTCCTCATCGAATCTGACATGCCTCTCATCGAGTGCCGCTACCAAAATAAGGCCTACATCGGCTCGCTCTTGAATGAGCAGAAGGCTTCTACTGCCGCCCTATTGCAGAGGAGGCAGCAAACCCTCGCGCTCTTGCAAAGGGAGCTGTCTTGGCCAGGTCTAGAGGAATTAGAGATTGTCGCCTTTCCGCAAATCTTTTTAAGTTAAAAATGCTGGAAAATGCGGGAAGTTCCCTTTTTAACATCTGATAAAGATTGTATTCTATACCCTTTCTGCATCTCTCTTCCCAGGAATTTCGATGATTATTGACGGCAATCAGATTGCAAAGACTATCAAGCAAGAGTTGAAAGAAAAGCTCAATCTCTCTTCCCAGGAATTTCGATGATTATTGACGGCAATCAGATTGCAAAGACTATCAAGCAAGAGTTGAAAGAAAAGCTCACTCAGAGCCTTTCTAAAACCTCTCTCCTCAGAGGGATCTTGCCACCATTTAGAGGGCATGATCTTGCTGATCTAACAAGATCAATTACCAATACAATACCACTTATGAAACAACGCCCCTCTAAAGCTCCGTTAAAATATCGATAAAAATGGATTTTTCCAAAAAGACTATTGAAAAAATATCAATTCAGGGGGTTTTTCGATACGGCCAGAGCTGCACCAGATTTCTATAAGAAAAACCGGTCATTTTTTAAGAAACAACCGGCTTCAGAAATGTTAATAGGTTTTGTAGCCTCCATTTCCACCACTTCCTCCATTACCCCCTGCACCAGGTGATAATCCTCCACTCCCTCCATCGCCTCCTTTTCCTCCAGAACCACCGTTGCCACCATGGCCGCCATTTCCCCCGCTACATCCTCCATGACCACCATTACCGCCGTTACCACCATCACCAGCAAAAGCTAGCGAGGAGCTCACTAACATAAACCCTGTTAGAAGTAATTTAATCGTTTTTTTAGTCCTCATAATCTACCTCCTTGGTAAAAATATAGACACCTCTAATGGTATTCCTCAAAAAAATTCCTGTAAACTCATAAACAGGTTTAGGTTTTTAAGAAACAAGAGTTTAAATTTGATTATAGGTCCCAAAAAACCAATGTCACCGAGAGAAAATTAGGTTTCTGACAAACACTAAAAAATAATTTCAAGAAAGGGCTTAACGATGAAAAAAATTCTAGTCTTAACATTAGCGCTCAATACCTCTTTAGCTGTTGCTAACGCATCAAACGCCTATTGCTTTGATGAAGATAGTTTAAGCTACATTTCTATTACGAAAACCGGATTTGGGCATATGGAAAAAGGCGCTGACGGAGAACGGGGAAGGGGTAACCCTGGAGGGCGTGGTAGTGATGGAGGAAAGGGTAGTCCTGGAACTAACGGAGATAGGGGAGGCAACGGCGGTCGTGGTGGTGATGGCGCTACTGGAGGTAGAGGTGGAGACGGAGGATATCCAGGAGGAAATGGGGGTAACGGTGGAAATGGCACAGAACGAGGAGGGGATGGGGGTAATGGGGCCAAAGGGAGTGAGGGAACATATACTTTGAATGATTCCAATTGGGGCGATTATGGATACAGTTATGCCTTAGCGACAATTCCAATTCCGATAAAGCAATGTAGAAGTGGGGGAAATGGGGGAAATAGCCCTGGAGGTCGGGGTGGCGATGGTGGTAACGGCCCAGACGGCAAAGACGGTGATAGAGGCTGCGATGGAGGAAAAGGAGGGAATGGAGCTATCGGAGGGAATGGCGGGAATGGAGGTCGCTTTGGTGGAAATGGTGGAGATGGAGGAGTAGGAACAAAACGGGGCGGTAACGGTGGCCGAGGGGGCGATGGCAACGAATTTTATACAGGTGGCAATGGCGGTCTTGGTGGTGAAGGGATTATTGGAGGAAATGGAGGAGATGGGGGGTACTCTGGGGGAAACGGTGGAGACGGAGGATCGGGCACAGAACGAGGTGGCAATGGCGGTCATGGAGGTAATGGAAGCGAATACTCTAAAGGTGGCGATGGAGGAAAAGGTGGCGATGGCGCTATTGGAGGTGATGGTGGAGACGGAGGATATCCAGGAGGAAAAGGAGGGGAAGGAGGTAAAGGATATGAGGGACAAGATGGAAGAAGCGGGAAAGACGGCTAATTTTTCAGGATTTTTTGCTTATATTACTTCATAAATGGAGAGAAGCTCTAATAAAAAAGAATTATAGGGGGATTAAATGCCATTTAATCCCCGCTTGAATTAGGAACTGACTTTGCTCTCATTTGCTCCAGCTTTGGTCCTTCAGCAGCAATTTTCTGATGTAGGGTCGCTGCTCCCATAAGAAAACTCTGCCCCAACCCTTTTACATTTTGAGCCCACTTATCAAAAAGCTCCGAGCGTACCTTTTCCCGATGAGCCTCCTCTTCTGGGGAAAGGTTAGGTTTGTTAATTAGGTCTTTAATTAAAAGCTGATGAGCATACGTTCTTAAGTTTGTGAAGGTTTGCATAAAACCGGCTTACAGCCGGCTGTAGCCTAAAAGCCAAGAAGTTTTCTTATTGACGGGAGGAGGGAGGAGGATGTTACAGTTTAAAACGTTAGAAAATGCGGGAAATCCCCTTTTCAACATCTGATAAAGATTGTATTCTATACCCTTTCTGAATCTCTCTTCCCAGGAATTTCGATGATTATTGACGGCAATCAGATTGCAAAGAC
>JARBTN010000058.1 GCA_029240195.1 Chlamydiales bacterium | reverse complement strand
GCCCGACCACAGATGTTGTTGCGCATGTTAAACGGCGTCAAAGCCTCTAGAATCGATCGATTCTAAAGAGCTTTCACGCTCGTTTGACACGTAAAAACATCTGTGGTCGGGCACTAGTACCCCATCCACTTAATTTTGATGAGTATCAACCTGCGCCAAAGCCTGAGGGCTCGAGCGCAGTTACTAAAAGTATATTCTATTCGCGGATCAGATGGCCCAACCCTCTTTTCCTCAGAGTTTCAAAGGCGCGCTCTTTTAAGCGCAAAGCCTCTTGATATAGCTCAAGTTGCGCTCGGCTTTCTGGCAATTTATGTGTTAGATCGTCGATGCTTGCCTCGAGATCTTTCTTAGGCTGTCTAGACAGCTCTTTAATCTTTTCTTCTCGCTTAAAAGGATTTGCGGGCGGCCGCTTCTTTGCCTTGCTTTCGATAGAAGGTTTGGCCCTTTTTTCTGCCGGGCCGCTTTTTTCCGACTCGGGGCGCTCGACATATGCAAGCGCTCTTTTTTGGGGGCGCATGAAAGAGCCGAGGGGCATTTGGCGCGGCTTATAGGCAGATTCTATCTGAGAGAGCGTTTGCAAATCGGTCTGGCTTTGCACGAGCACACCGCTTGCAGTAAGGGTCTCTTGAACTGTTTGCGCAATATTTTGGATCACTTTGTATTTCAAGTTGTTGCGCGTATTACCCGAGCGATTAGAGATGCTCCCTCTTTGACCGCTTTGATCAGGCTTTGGCTGGTTGCGATTTGCCTTTCTTTTTTCTAAAAACAGCTGGAGGGCTCGGCTGGTCATTTTGTTGATCAGGAGGTTGATGTCGATACCCGAGGGCAAGGAGATGCAGCGCTTTTCGACAAATTGTTGGATCAGCAGGGCATGTTGGTTTAACTCTTGCTCTGTTGCCGTTTCGACGAAGTTTTCCACCCACGTCAAAAGCTCTTTTTCAAAGGCCTTATAAGTGTCTGCCGGGTGTTGGGCCTCTCCCCATTCAGATGAAAGGGGGCGCGCGGGAGCCTCTTCCAGTAGAGACCGCATGTGCTCTTCTAGCTCTTTTTTTTCTTGCTGTTTGGAATAGGTGTGTGAGAGTAATTCGAAGCTTTTTTCAGGCTTTGAAGCGTCATTTTTTTCCTCTTCAAAAATGATCAAGGTGTCGATGCCTTCCTCTTCATCCTCTGATGCAGTCAAGTCGATCAAGCTTGAGGGTTGAGAGGTCGATTGCTCTCTAGCGCCAGATTCTGCATTCGGTAGAGAGGGAGCTGGCCTCTTTTGCTGAATGAGGGCCTCGTAGCCGGCCGACAAAGCTTCGTACGCTTGCAGGCGTTCTTGCTCAAGGGGATACCTTTCTAAAAATTGCTGGTGGAACTTTTTCGCCGATGTGGCGCAAAAAGAATTATTGAGAAGTCCGTGGTCTAAGTGGTCTACAAAGAATGACAGGTGGTTTTGTTGCCAATTAAATCCATGGTGCTGCAAATCTTTTAAGAGCAATTGCAGCTGCTTTATGCTGGCAAATGGGGTGCGGGGAAAAGAGCCATTTTTAAAGATCGGGTACAGCTCACTTTGACAGATCAGAGTGGGATTCAAAAAAAGAGGCAGCGCCCTTCCTCTTTCTATGGCTTGTCCGCTCAGCACTTCTTTGAAAATTGTAGAGCGCAATAAATTGCCCTCCTGGAAATCCTCGGAGCAGGCCTGGTTGATCTTTTCTTGTAATTTATATGTGCGCCTCGATTCTGGGTCGGTGGTAACCCTCAAGAGGATGCCCACATAATAACTTGCCTCACCGGAATTGAGCTTTAACAGCGCTTGAACCAATTCAGGTTTTAATAGGTCTCTCACGCAGAAGGCGAGATGACTTTTACTGCCCGTCTGCAACATTTGTTCTCCATTCAAAGCCAGGAGTCCTAAAATAGGCTGGGGGTAAAAATTAGAGATCCATGCCTTGCATTGATTGAGAAAGATGGGGTTGGTCAGATTGCAGCGAGCCAGCGGTATCTGCCATTGCTCTTCTAAGATTGGGGGCAATAAATTCCTCTCTATACCGCCGTCTTCTAACATGATGGGAAAGGAGAACATGATGGGAAAGGAGGTATTGTACTTTCGAAAGATGTGGATAAACCTCTTAAAACGGGTTTCTTGTGTTGAATCGGCATAGATCATTTGACTTGGAATCGTCACTTGCACAGCTTCGTCGACAATATAAGATAGGTTTTTTGCTTCAAAGGAAATAGGCACAGCGCGCACTTTTTCGCCAAATCCTTGCACTGCTTTATAGCTAAGATAGGGGTTAGAGATATCATCGGAGAGAAAATGGCTCAAATAATAAATGGTTAGGCAAGCTAAAGAGAGGCTCACTTTGCCATCGGGCGTTGTGATGGCGCTGGCTCCATTGAGTTTTGCCGCGAGCTCCGAGAGGATATCGGCAATTTGTTCGAGCGATGAAAAATCTGTTCGATATAGAAAAGGAACTAAAAACTGGGTGCTCTCATCTTTTGTCAGCGCTATCGCGTAGCTATCGCGGTCAAAAGTAAAGGTTATCGGCAATGGGGTGGATGCTGGATTTAAAGCAAAAGAGGTGGCACTCGGCCGAGGAAGGGGGGCGATTTCTCTCGACTGCAGCCCGCGATTTTGAGTGGGTGATGGCTCCATCCAGGGGGTGGGCTGCGGCACCCTTGAGCTTTGAGGTTGTGAAAGAGGAGGTCGGTTGTCCCCGAGTGACCAATTTCGAGAATGGGCATCTCTAAAGTTATTGGAAAAAGGATACATAAAAAATTCTCTCGATTCAGTATTTAAAGCAAGCGCTTATTATGTATTATTTTGATACATAAAAAAATATTTAAAAAATCAATTTAGATCGATAATCTTTAACCTTTTATTTATTTTTCTGTTTAATTTGGTAAAATAGACTTAAAATTTGCTGTTGGCCGTTGACGGAGATTGCCTTGGCACAACCATTGAGGAGCCGAAGAAAGTGGGGCAAATTAGGCTCAATTTGCTATTTTTTTCAAACAAACTCTAAGTAGTTTACGGGATCGAATTTTTTAAAGATAGCTGAGCAAAAGGAGTGCAAATGCCTTTTTCTGAAATGCCTTTTTTCTTGCTAATCCTTCCGTTTGTCTTGAAAGCCTCCCTTTGCTATGATGCAGGGCAAAGCTTACCAATTAGGAAGGTCATATTTTCATGGGTCATCTGTCATCTGAACCCCTCTCTACCCCTTTAGAGATGCGACACAAGAAGCCTCTTTCAGCTGACCTTTTTAATCAGATATCGGCTTTTCGCTCCGCGATAAAGGTAATATTAAAGCGGCAAGAGAAGAGGCGCCTTTTAATCATCGGGCCCTGCTCGCTGCACGATGTTGAAGCGGCATTAGAGTTTGCCGCACGCCTGAAAAGCCTCTCTAAAGAAGTGGAAGATCAATTTTTCATTGCCATGCGCTGCCATGTGGAGAAGCCTCGATCTAGCTTGGGCTGGAAGGGGATGCTCCTCGACCCCCACTTGGATGGCTCATCAGATATCGCCTATGGTATTGAGCATTCTCGGCAGCTTCTCCTCTCCGTTGCTGCTTTAGAGATCCCCATTGCTGCAGAGTTTCTAGACCCCTTAGCGGCCCTCTATTATGAAGACTTAGTCTCATTTGGCGTGATCGGCGCACGCACCGCGCTCTCGCCTCTACACCGCCATCTGGCCTCGAGCCTCGAAATGCCCATCGGCTTTAAAAACTCTATCGATGGCAATTTAGAAAGCGCCGTGCAATCGCTGGTCGTGGCCAAAGAGAGGCACACCTTTTTAAGCTGCGGGCTCGATGGGCGCTTATGCGCCTTTGAATCGGCGGGCAATGACTCATTGGCCCTCATCTTGCGCGGCAGCGGTTCGAGCACTAACTATGATGCCGCATCCATTCAAAGAGCTGCAGCGCTCCTTATCAAGCACCGTCTAAATGGCCACGTTCTGGTCGATTGCGGCCACGGCAACTCTAAAAAATGCTTGCAGGCGCAAGAAGCTATCTTTGAGCTTTGCATTCATGCCCTTAGGCATAACGCCCCCATTGCCGGGCTGATGCTGGAAAGTTTTCTTTTTGAAGGGAAACAGCCTCTACAATACCCACTTTCTTATGGAGTCTCTCTGACCGACCCTTGTCTAAGCTTTGAGCGCACGAAAGATCTAATTATATCTGCTGCGACCGCTCTGCGCACCCTTTGTTGATTTCCCATCAGGCTAATCCCATGCGTTTTTTCTTTCTTCTCCTACTTCTCTTCCCCAGCTGCTATCGAAAGCGGCTCGATGTCCTTTCCCAGCCCATCGACCGTAAATACTTGGCCAGCACTATCGTCAACACGCCCGACTGGCGCAAAGACCAGCCCGACATTGGCCAATGCCTCATCGTTCGCTGGTCTTTGCCAGATCGCCTGTTAAAGGGGGGGCCCATCGAGCTCAGGCTGCAAGTCATCTTTCGCTCTTTGGCCACCGAAGAAAAGACAATTGCCGTCAATGCGCCGAGGGGCTACTTCTACTATCCCATTGTCAATGATGACTATCAAGAGCGAGGCGGGCTGCTCACCTACCATGCCGAGCTCACTCAAAATGAAGAGCGCATTGCCGATTGGCGGCACCAAATGTGGTTTGAGCTGATCCGCTTTCCCGAAGGCGATGAATGATTGTGTTCTGGGGGAGATGGCTTTGCCCTCTCCCCCATTACAAAAGGACAGCCTTTTTGAATCCGATGGCTCAAGCTAAACGGCCCATTGATCTTCTGGAGATGGGAGCTTTAGGTATAGGCCGTAGGCGATGAGAGCGATGGTGTAGTAGAGGGGAAACGAAACTGGCATGTCGTCAAAGCGGATCACCCCTTCGGCTTTGGGAGGGATGGCGGCGATTAGTTGCAGGAAGAAGCGGGTGAAGGAGATGGCAAGAGAAAGCAGGCCATTTGAGAGAAAGGGAATTGGAGATAGAATCATTCCCAGGAGGAGCAGGGAGAGGGAGCAAGCAATGGATAGGGGATAGAAGAGATTGACAAAGAAGCTGATCAATGGAAAGTGATGGAAGGAGTAGAGGAGCAGGGGAATGAGGCCGATGTGCACTGCACTTGTCGTCGCCAGACCCTTGCGCAGGAAAAATAGGCACAGGTGAATATGCTTTTCGAGCAGGGAGAGGCCGAGGCACTCTTCCTTGGACCTGGAGGGGAGGAGAAGGCTGAGAGCTTTCTCTACCGGTTTTAGATAGACAATGAGGCAAAATGAGGCTAAAAAAGTCATCTGAAAGGCCCCCTTTTGAGGCAAGGCAGGGTCAAAGAGGAGCAGCAAGAGCAGGCTGATGCCGAGCAAGTTGAGCGGTTCGGCCGGCCTTTCGACAATCCTTTCATTCCAGAAAAACAGGGCGCTCAAGTAGGCGCGCAAAAGTGAAGGATGGCTGCCGACAAAGAGGGCGTAGGCCGAAAGGATGAAGATCATTGCCGGAGGGAAGAGGCGCCTTGGCAGCAGAGCGCTTAAGACAAGACTTAAGAAGGTGGCCAGGCTAGAGAAGTGAAACCCGGAGATGACGGCGACATGCTTAAGCCCCAGGCGCGTCAGCTCAAAGCTGATGGCGCTCTCTTTGAGATCGCCGGTAAAGAGGCCGACCAGGTAGGAGGCGGCTTCGTGGTCGCTTGTCTTTGCCAAAAGCCATCTCTTTAGCTTTTCTTTTGCCTGAAAGCGCCTCTCAGTTAGCTGTAAGAAATCAAAGCGCTCTGGATGAGGTTGCCAGGAAAGGGGCCTTTTCAGCTTGAGGTAGAAGTGCCCTTCCTCTGATTTAAGCGTTCCGCTGATCAAAAAGTCTGAAGAGGCGAGCGGCCGCCGCTTAGCTAGATTCTCCGGCCAGCAGAAGGAGGCCTCGATGGGCGTTTCGAGAGGCTCTTTAGATTGGTCCCAGGCGAGAATGGACCCTTGGTAGAGATAGTAGCTTTGGCCAAATGGGCTTTTTCCTTTTTTAAGGGAACTTGGGCGAAAGAGGGCCCGCCCGCGGCTCTCTTGCTCTAAGGGCTTTGGCTGAGGGGAAAAGGCGGCTGCATAGAGGCAAAATAGGAGGCAGATGGGGAAGAGAGGGCGCTGAAATACAAGGAAGCCTGAAGTGAGCGCGAGCAGAATGAGGGCGATGAGGCCGCTTGGCAGTGGCGTCAAAAGATTGGAAGATAGGGCATAGCAACAAAGGGCTGCCAGCCCTATCAGAAAAGAGGGGATTTCAGCAAAGAGAGCGGCAAAGCGCGCTTTTCTCTCAAAGGGACCCATCGGCAAAACCTTTAAAGTTTAAGCTGAAGGGCCCCTTAAAAATGCTTTTTTTAAGATAGCTTATGAGCGATGTCGGCTAGCTCCAGCTCCATGGCTTGCAGCGTCGCTCTTTGTTGGTCGACCAACTTTTGCGGCGCGCGGCTCAAGAAGTCGGGGTTTTCTAACTGCTGCCGGCTTCTCTCCACCGATTTTAACAGCTTTTCCTTTTCCTTGGCCAGCCTTTGCCGCTCTTTGGCGACCAGCTCTTCTGGCAGAGGAATCACCACCTGTATGCCTTTGACAAAAGCCTTAGAGCTTAATGTCATTTCTTCTAAGGTGTCGCTCAAGGTGAGAGAGCCAATCTTGGTGAAGGCGCCGAGCAAGTGGCGATTTGTGGCGGCGATCTGGAAGAAGGGATCCTCTTTAACGCCGATCAGATAGACGCTGGCGGCAGTCGCAGGAGGGATGTTCATCTCCCCGCGAATGTTGCGAATGGCATAGACGAGCTCCGAGATGAAGGCAAAGTCCTCTTCCACTGCAGCGTCGCCGGCGGGCCAAGTCCCTTCTTTCGGATAATTGCTGATCATACAAGACTCTTTTAAGAGCGCCTCAATCCCTTCCTCTGTCATAGGATCGCTCTTTGCCTCTTTGAGGTTGGGCAAAAGCTCTTTTAATTTTTGAAAGAGCTCTTCGGTGATGAAGGGCGCCATGGGGTGGAGCAGGCGCATGGAGGCCAGCAGCACTAAGCCTAAGATCTTTTGCTTATTTTTGCGCTCTTCTAAAGAGCCCTCTTTTAAATAGAGGATTGGCTTATTGATCTCGACATAATAGGCGCAAAAGTCATTCCAAAAGAAGGTGTAGGCCAAAGACGCTGCTTGGTCGAAGTGATAATGAGCGAGAGCTTGGCTGACCTTTTCAATGGTCGAGCTCAGCCGCTGAAAGATCCAGCGGTCTTCGAGGCGCAAGATGCTCATATCAAGGCCTTGCTCGAGTTCTTCTGCTGTCAAAGGCGATTGGCCTCGCTCTAAATCCCCTTCTAAGTTAGCCAGCACAAAGCGCGCGCCATTCCATACTTTGTTGGCGAAGTTTTTAAACTCCTCAAAGCGGCGGCGGTCTAAGTCGATCTCGCGGGCTTGCGAAGCGCTCGCTGTCAGCGCCATGCGCATGGCATCGGTGCCATATTCGTCGATGATCTCGAGCGGGTCGATGACATTGCCCTTGGACTTCGACATCTTCTCCCAGCGGAATTTGACATCTTTGGGCAGGGGAGCGCCCAGGTCAAACGCTTTTCTCTCCTCTTCCGAGACGTAGGCAATGCCATTTCCTTGCTCGCGCCAGTATGATTTGCCAAAGATCAGCCCGTGCAGGTACGCTTCTTTAAAGGGCACCTCTTCCATCGCATACTCGCCAAAGAAGATCATCCGTGCAACCCAAAAGAAGAGGATATCGTGGCCGGTGATGAGCGTCGCGGTGGGGTAGAACTTGTTGAGCTCCGGCGTCTTATCTGGCCAGCCTAGTGTAGCAAAAGGCCAAAGGCCCGAGGAAAACCAGGTGTCTAGCACATCGTCGTCTTGCCGCCAAAGATGGGGGTTCTTCTGCACCTCTTCGGGCGCCTCGCCTGTGTCAGAACAGAGCATTTGGCTCGCATCTTCGACGTGGTACCAGATGGGAATGCGGTGCCCCCACCACAGCTGGCGGCTGATGCACCAGTCGCGCAAGTTGTCGATCCAGTGAAAGTAGGTATTTTGCCAGTTTTTAGGGACCAGCTTCACCCGGTCTTCGCTGACCGCGCTTTTGAGCTTTTCTTTAAAGGCGCTCATCTTGATGAACCACTGCTTAGAGAGGAATGGTTCGACGATCGCTTTCGAGCGATAGGACTTGCCCACCCGGTTGACATGGGGTTCGGCTTTTACAAAAAAACCAAGCCCTTGCATGGCCTCTGTCACGGCAACTCTTGCCTCTTGCATGGAAAGCCCCGCAAAGCGGTCGCCATTTTCATTGATCTTGCCATCGACTGTCATGATATTGATCATTGGCAATTGGTGCCGCTCTGCCATCTGATAGTCATTGGGGTCGTGGGCGGGCGTGATTTTGACAGCTCCTGTACCAAATGCGGCGTCGACATAGTCATCGGCGATGATTGGGATGAGGCGATCAGAGAGGGGCAGGCGCAATTTTTTGCCGATGAATTTCAAGTAGCGCTCATCTTTTGGGGAGACGGCGACAGCAGTATCGCCGAGCATGGTCTCTGGGCGAGTCGTTGCAATTTCAATGGCATCAGAGCCATCTTCTAATGGGTATTTAAAATGCCAGAGGAAGGAGGACTGCTCCTCATGCTCCACCTCGTCATCGGCTAAGGCAGTCTGCGCCACCGGATCCCAGTTGACGAGATAGTCCCCTTGGTAGATGTAGCCGGCGTCGAACAGCTTTTTAAACATCACACGCACAGCGCGGTTATTGCCCTCGTCCATGGTAAATCTTTGCCGGGACCAGTCGCAAGAGCAGCCCAATTTTTTCAATTGGCCGATGATCGTCTTTTCGCTCTTCTCTTTCCAATCCAAGATGTGGGCTAAGAATTCTTCGCGAGAAAAGTCTTTGCGCTTTTTGCCAAGCGTTTTAAAGAGGTGCCGTTCGACGACTGTTTGAGTGGCAATTCCTGCATGGTCTGTGCCCGGCAGCCAAAGTACTTCGTCGCCGCACATGCGGCGCCAGCGGATGGCAATATCTTGCAGTGTGTTGACCAAAGCGTGGCCCATATGCAGCACGCCCGTCACATTGGGAGGGGGGATGACGATGCAATAGCCTTTCTTCAAAGCTGCCGGATCGGCAGTGAAAAAGCCCCTCTCCTCCCAGAAACGGTACCACAAAGATTCTACCTTCTGGGCGTCATATGCTTTAGCCAACGAACTCATACCAAAACCTTCATCAAACGTTTTAAAAGTTCGGGATAATAGCATAAAATCGCTTAAGTTGGCACCCGCTTTTTGCCCCCATGCTCTTCCGATAGAGCCTGAAAAGAGCCTTCTCTGCAGCTTATTTTCAGCAGAAGGTTCAACCTCCTGATTTCTTAAAATGGGAGGAGCAAGAGGTTTGGCTAAGAGGAGATCGCTTTGCAAGATTTTCTTTTTCTCCTATAATGACCTCTTTCAATTTCTTCAAACAGCAAGAGAGAAACATGTCTTTGCCCCCTTATGATAAAGATTCGCCGATGATAGCCTCGCTTAAAGCGCGCTTTAAGCTGACAAAGCCAGGTTCGACCAAGAATACGCAGCATGTCATCCTCGACTTAGAAAAAGGGGATGTCTCTTATCAGCCAGGCTATTCAGTTGGCGTCTTTGTCGAAAATGAAGGCGAGAGGGTCGATGAGATTATCGAGGCGATCGGAGCCGATCCAAAGGAAGTGGTGGTCGATCCGCGCACCAAAGAAATTTTGAGCTTGAGAGCTTTTTTGCTCCGCCGAGCCAACTTAAACCGCGTGCCCGCCTCTTTATTGCGCCTTGCTGCCGAAGTTGGGGAATCGGCTGAGAAGAGGTCTTATCTCGAGCATTTACTGAGCCCTGACGAGAAAACGCGCTGCATGCAGTTTTTACAAGAGATGCACGTCCCCGAATTTGTCCACCATTTCTTAGGGCCGGTCGACCCTCTGCTGCTCGTGCAGGAGCTTGCCCCCATGCTGCCCAGGTTCTACTCGATTGCCTCTTCCATGCGTGCCGTCGGGCAAGAGGTACATCTGATGATCAAGCTTGTGGAGTATGAGCTAAAAGGGGCGCTCAGGCGCGGCGTGGCCTCCCACTATCTGCTCAATTTGGCGCCCATTGAGGGGCAGATCCCTTTATGGATTCAGTCTAATGAAAAGTTCCATCTGCCAAAAGACCCCTCAAAGCCCATCATCATGATCGGCCCGGGCACAGGCGTTGCCCCTTTCCGCGCCTTTTTGCAAGAGCGCGTTTGCATGAAAGCGCCCGGCAAAAACTGGCTCTTCTTTGGCGAGTGCAATCGCGAGACGGACTTTTTCTATGAAGAGTTTTTCTCTGAAGTGGAAAAGGCAGGCATGCTGAAATTGACCACGGCATTTAGCCGCGATCAGGCTGAAAAAGTGTATGTCCAGCACCGCCTGTTAGAAAATAGCGAAGAGATTTGGCGCTGGATTTTAGAGGGCGCTTGCATCTACATTTGCGGCGATGCCAAGGTGATGGCGCGTGAAGTGCAAGAGTCTTTATTGCTCATCTTCCAAAGAGAGGGGGATATGGATTTAAGCGCCGCTAGGGCCTTTTTAAAGCATCTCAGGGCAGAAAAACGCTACCAAACAGACGTTTATTGAGCTCTCCTTACGCGAAAAAACCTCCGCTCATCTAGGGACAGTTCCTAGCATCTTTCTTTGCAAAAGCCATCGCCAATTTTTAATTAAATTGGCGATGGGCTTTGTAAAATTTTTAGGAAAATTTTCCGAAAAGAGTTGTTATTGCCAAGATAGAGACAAGACCGCAAGTTATACAACCAGCTGTGCAGATTAAGGCTGGGGCCATAAATAAAGCCGGATTGAATAGACACCCGGCTGTCGACACGAGTGAGCCAATAAAAAGAATGCCCCCCGCAATTCCAGTAATGGTATGCAGCATGTAAAATCTTGGGAACGCGCCTATTAGCGATTGCATTTTTGGATCTCCATTGGTGCAATCTGACATGAATTCAGCAAAGCTTTGTTGCTGCCTATCTGTTTGTATGGCAGGTGAGCTCATTTAAAGGTCCTTTCTTAAAATGTGCAAAACGATGCTTACAAGGTTAAGTTGGGTTTAAAATATTGTCAATGGACTCCAAGTTATGAAGCCTCTTTAATTGCGCTTGCAGGCAAAAAAACGCGGTCAACGCGGTCAAACAGACATTTATTGCAGCCATTAAATTTAGACTCGATGTATGGTGGGTGCTGTAGATTCTATGGATTGAAGATCTTTTTGCTAAGGAGGTCACAAGATGAATCAAGATCAAAAATCGCAGGCAGCTAAAAGCTTCATCGAAGAGAGCCGAAAGGTCATCGATAGCGCCCTGTTGCAATGGGAAGAGTTGCAGGAGGTTTTAATCAGCCGCGAAGAGGAGATGGAGGCGGGCAATATCTTGTCCGAACTTGAATTTTATGAAGAGGCAGAGGCGGCTTTAGCCCGCGTATTTTCTGATATCGAGCGGTTGCAGGCATTAGAAGCGGACAGCCAGAAGATCGACCGCTCTCAGCTTGAGCCGGCAATCGACCAAGAATTTTTCGAAAGCCTGCAAGAGACGCATCTGCTTTTAGAAAAGCTCTCGCAGCAGGTAGAAGAGATGGAGGAGTCGGAAGAAGAGTTTCGCGAATCGATCTTGGAGCGGTGTCAAAAGCGGCTAACCCATCTGTCGGATGCCCTTTTAAGTAAAAAGAATATCCAGACGGCTCAACAAGTGGTGCAGATGGATCTCGATGCTGAAAGCGAGCTGGAAGAGATCCGCGGCAGCTTAGAATCGATTCGACAAATTCGGTTGGAAGTGGCCAGCGAAGAGGATGACGAATTGCTCTCCATTTTAGATTCGCTCATCACCTCCTGCGATAGCACATTGCTGATTGAAGAATCGAGCTGAGCTTTAAATACCCTGCCCTATAAAGCGTTTCGATCGTTTTGCCGAGGCGCTTTTTATGTTTAAGAGCATAATAGAAAAATTTTCTCATGCCCAAGAGGGGCTTTGCTGAAAGCGAATTTTCCTCTTGCTTTAAGGGCGATCGTTGCCATATCTTGCTGATTAGAGCGCTTTAAGCGTCAATGAAGCATTTTTTGGAAACTAGCCCCTATGTTCCCCACAGATCGCCCCGCCCCGCAAAAATCCCCGCCTTTAACACCTATTGAAGAGCGATCTCGCTTGCTTCCATCTAGAAGAGGGCTACAACGGTTTTTTTCTTTGCAGCGCAAAAAAAAAGAGCCCTTGTCTGCCGGGGGACTCGCTTCGAGTGCCCCAGAAGAATTAGAGACGATAGAAAAAGTAGAGCAGGCGGTCAATGATGTTCGGCTAAATTTAGAGAGGACCGGTTCTGATGACCAGGTCAAAACAAGACTTGATGAAGCCCGAATTAAGGTGCGCCCTCAGCGCTCATTGAGCCTCTCGAGTGAGCCCACGAGGTTCTACGTTAGAAAAGCTCCCACTTTAAATGACATCTACCGCATGCCCAATAGAAGCTCTCCCGAGATCAAGAGTCTGATCATGGCTTTAGGGCAGGGCACTTTAGCCGAGCAGTTAGAGCAGGTAAAGGATTTAGGGCTTACAGAATATCCGGGCATTGAGCGGCTGCTCTCTTGGGAAAATATGCCCCCTTTAGAATTATCTCCGGACAAGGTTCCGCCCGATTGGCTTATCCTTATGCCTCAAAGCCTTCATGCTCAAGTATTATACCGTGCGACATTGGCAGGTATCCCTGCGTTGATGGACACCAGCGCGTTTTTTGAGCTGATGCAGCATGCTTTAGCATCGGACCGATTGCCGGCCAAAAATAAATGGGCCCTTTTAAAGAGCGCCCTGGAATGGGTGTTATTGCCTAGGCAAGAGGGGGTGACGGAGCTCTCTAGGCGCCTCTCTCAAATCGCAAAGATGGGTATTGAAGGGGGGTGGGGCGTATTTGAAGGGTGGTGGCTTTTAGACGCCCTTTCCCGGATTGCCAAAGAAGAAAGGGAGAGGCAAGAGAAGAGGGAGATCCTTTTTGAAAGAGAGACGCTTTTAGCCTCCGAGAATGCCTCCCTCCCTTTAGGGAGAATCAAAGAGCAAAGTGAGCGACAAGCGCTAAATTTAGCGGTGCAGATCAAAAATTTGATGGCGCACCTTGTGGATGCAATTTTGCCGAGTGAGTTGCTCTCTCAACCTTTTGGGCCCAATATTGCGCAGTCGGCCGAGTTTTTCAATGCGCTGCCGCAGTTCTTTCTCTACCAAATCATCAGCAGCCATGACCTAGAAGATGCTGCACACACGATATACTTCATTCGGCTCGTGCAAGAGCATCTATTGGAGCTGGCCGACTTTAATTCTTTGTTGGCGATCGAATGCCTCTTTAGCGACGATCGCATCCGTTCTGTTTTGAAAAAATGCCAGGAAACATTGAAGAAGAATAAGAAGTATGAGCCTTTGCAGAAGAAATTTGAAAAGATGCTCTACTCCATTCCCAATTTTGGCCCTATTCGGCAATACATGAGCCATCTGATGCCGCGGCCTATGATCCCCATCTTGCTTCTCTACACTAAGAGCATCACAGGGGCCAGAGAGATGAAGGATACAGATGAGGAGCATTCGAAGTTTAACCTCGCTAAAATGCGGGCCATGGGGATGGTGTTGCTTCAATTGCAAACGCTGCAGCGGGCGATCTCTCCCTCTCAAGCTGCCGATCGACAGCTTTGGCAAGCAATTCTTCCCTTCAATGCGCAAAAAAACCCCAAGCTAAAAGAGCTCATTAGCGCTTTTTGCAAGGACTTTGCCACTAGTACCCCATCCAATTAATATTGGATCAGAAAAAAGGCCTCCTGCCTTGGGACGTTAGTCCCATGGCAGGAGGCCTTTTTTTTAAATATAAAAGGGATTCCAAAGGGGCCTTGGCTCCTTTGGTGGGAAAGGGCAAAGCCCTTTTTTTTACATGATCAGCAAAGAGAAGACCAATGCAAAAAGAGCAAAGGACTCGATGACGCCAATCGCAGCAAAGCACTTACCAAATACGGCTGGCTGCCTCAAGCATGCTTCGATGCCGGCCGCGGCAACTTTGCCTTGGTAGATCGAAGACGCCATCATGGCGATGCCGGAGAATACGCCAATGGAAATAGCGGACATTGGGGATAAGGTGCCGGCTGCGATGGCTTTGCTCATCAAGAGCATTAGAATAAAGCCATAGATCGACTGGGAAGCTGGGCAAGCGGCCATGCCGATAAATTTGCCATGCCCTTCTTCTGTGCGGCTCATGGCGGCGTGTGATGCAAGTCCTGCGATGCCGCAGCCGATGCTGCTGCCTGTACAAGCGAGTCCTAAGGCAATTGCTGGCCCGACCATATCAAAATTCATGAGATCATCTCCTCATCTTAAGTCTTAAAGTTTGGTGCCGGTATCGACAAAAAGTAGTTAGAGCTTGCTTAATAGTTTGAGGGGTTGAAAGTTTTTGCCCCCTCCTTCAAAAGAGTAGTGGTAAAATTCTAAAAAGTTCAGCCTCAAGCCGTGGATCACTCCGCCCATGATCCCTAAGGTGATATTCATGCCGTGCCCAATGATCAGCAAGACAATCGATAAGACGATGGGTAAACCCGACGCCATGTCGTTGATGGTGCTGGCGACGATGGCTCCGGCCATGCCTAGAGCGTAGAGCCTGAGGTAGGAGAGGATATCGCCAAAGACTTGCAGCAGGTTCATCACTTCCAAAAATCCGCCGAGTCCATTTTGAATGAAGCTTAAGAGAAAGGCAAGCCCCATGCCGCTGACCATCAGCTGCAGCCCCGCCTCTTTGGCCACTGCATGCGGGATGTGGAAGAGGAAGTGGTTAAAGGAGGTGGCCTGCAGGTATTCGGGGAAGTAGAGGTAGCCGCCAATGATGAAGGCAATCCATCCCCAATGGCTGTAGTTGCGCCCAATGTAGCGCAAAAGCGATAAGATCAGGTGGATGGCTCCAATGAAGAGGGACAGCTCGAGCATGATCTGATCGGCAAATTTATCTTGCATCTCAAGCGCTTCGCCGCCGCGCTGCTGGCAGACAGCGCCTTGCAGAAACTGAGTCGGTGTTTTGGCCTGTTGGAGAATGGGGTGCTTTTTCACCCACATCTGATAGGTCTCATCTTTATGCTTCATGTG
>JARBTN010000057.1 GCA_029240195.1 Chlamydiales bacterium | reverse complement strand
CTCCCACCAAAGAGCTGGCTCTTTGGAATCTCTTTTCCAAAGAACCAAAGGTAAAAGCTTAAGGCCTTCGGCCAAAGCTTTTACCTTTGGCTTTTCTAAGAAAAAACCCTTTTCTATATTGCCTATAGCGCTTTTATTGATAGATAATGTTCTTATCTTATAGATTGCTCAAAGGGAAAGCGGGCCTTTAAAAGGCACTCCATTTTTACCCCTTTGACAATACCAGGAGAAAATCTATGACCCCCGTCGGCAAAGAAGATCTTTCAAAAGCATTTACTTATGACGTATTCCGCAAGTCTCCAGCAGTGGCTAACGACCGCTTAAGTGACCCGCCAGATGAGCAAGAAGGCAGCTGTATCAGTTACAGTGTCTTTTATAAAGGCTTACAGCGAATACAAGACAGTGTCACCATCTGCGATTGCAGGCGCGACCCCGATGCCTGCCTAGGAATGATAGCCCGCGAGAGGGTACGCCACGGTCAAGAAGAAGATGCCAGATATCATCTCTACAGAGGAGAAGATGGGAAGGAAGAGCACCCCTTTACCCTCAAGAAAGTGGCTAGGGTGCTCACCACTAACCCTGACACAGGTGGACTCAAGGGCCGGGCAATTCTTTGGACTCAGGGCCATAAGATCACAATTCCAAGAAACCTCATGAAACCGCTGCAAATTGAAAAGGTTGCCTACATAGAGCGGTGTGAAGAGAGAGAAGCTCAAATCGCCTCCATTCAAAAAGCGGCAAGAGAAAGGGTATGCCCAATGCCGAGCTTGAGGATCATTCGAGATGAAAAAAGAATCTTGTCCAGCCTTGTAAACAGTGATGGTTGACGAAAGAAGTCTTTTAATCAGCGCGCCTCGGGTTCTGACAATTTTGATCGCCGGACAATCGAAGAAAAAGCCAAAGAGCCAAAATTTCAGCGCTCTTTGGCTTAAAGGGCTTCTAATCTATGCCAAGTTGGGCTTGGGAACGATGTCGCAAGCTTCCAAAGGCATCCAGTGCTTATCTTGCCCCTGCCATTTGACATTGCAGCCGATGGGATTGGTGAGGGGAGTCAAGATCTTCTCTCCTTGCAAATGCTGCTTTAAGGCATTTTCTAGGTCATTGACTGTAATGAGCTTTGCATCGCGTGGCGAATCGACAGCGCGCCCGGTATAGATCAGCTTCCTCTCTTTATCGAAGACGAAGAAATGGGGAGTGCGCAAGGCGCCGTAGGCCAGAGCAACCTTTTGCGTCGCATCATAGAGATAGACCCAAGGAAATCGCTGCTCTTGCATTCTCTCAACCATATTCTCAAAAGAGTCCTCGCCCACTGTGTCGCGGCTGTTGGCATTGATGGCCACAAAGCGCACCTTAGGGAATTTTTCAGCCGTCTGCCGAGTCACCTCGTCGGAGTTTTTGACGTAAGGGCAATGGTTGCAAGTGAAGAAGATGACCAGCGTCTCATCCTCTTTAAAGTCATTTAGGCTGTAAACCCTCCCGTCTGTGCCAGCTAATGTGAAATCGGGCGCTTTCTCGCCCAGTTGCAGAGTGAATGCCATACAAATCTCCTGGTGTTCTCGTTTGACTGCTCTCTCATCCTAGCAAAAGTCAATTTTAAAAAGAGCATTGCAGGAGAAATAGCGTGAAAAAAAAGCGCTGTCGGCTATGATACTTCTTTTTCTTGAAATTTAGAGACAGGTTTTACCCCATGAAAGTGCCTATTTTGCCCGGAGTGTACGATATTGTACCGGATTGCCCCCAGGAGATGTGGAAACAGTCCGCGATTTGGAGCTATGTAGAGTCGGTGATCCGCGAGGTGGCGGCTTTATTTGGCTTTCAAGAGATCCGTACGCCCATCTTCGAGCGCACAGAGCTGTTTTTGCGCGGCGTCGGGGAGTCGACAGATGTGGTGATGAAGGAGATGTATACCTTCGAAGACAAGGGAGAGCGCTCTCTAACCCTGCGCCCTGAGGGGACGACGGGGGTGATGCGCGCCTTTGTATCAGGTCAGCTGCAAAACATCAGCCAATACCAGCGCCTCTTCTACATCGGCCCCATGTTCCGCTATGAGCGGCCACAGGCGGGGCGCTACCGGCAGCACCACCAATTTGGCGTGGAGGTGATCGGCAATGAGACGCCTGAGCAGGATGCAGAGCTGATTGCCTGCCTCTATGAGATCTATCGGCGCTTGGGGCTGAAGAACCTACAAATTCAAATCAATTCCCTCGGCTCCGCCGCATCTCGCAATGACTACAAAGAAACTTTAAAGAGCTACTTACAGCAATTTCTACCTGAGCTTTCAGAAGATAGCCAACGGCGGTTTGAAAAGAATCCCTTGAGGATTCTCGATTCGAAAGACCCAAAAGATCGCGAGCTGCTGCAAAATGCCCCCACCATTGTCGACTGCCTGGATGCCGAATCTTTCGAGCATTTTGAAAAGGTAAAGGCCTGTCTAGAGCGGCTTCAGATTCCTT
Organism: Chlamydiales bacterium; assembly: GCA_029240195.1. Lineage (GTDB taxonomy): Bacteria > Chlamydiota > Chlamydiia > Chlamydiales > JARBTN01 > JARBTN01. The sequence continues at coordinate 12,968 of JARBTN010000057.1, read as the reverse complement.
ATCAAGTCAACAAAGGGTTGGTGCGAGGCCTCGACTATTATAACCGCACCGTGTTTGAAATCATCTCCTCCGATATCGGCACGCAAAGCAGCATCGGCGGCGGTGGGCGCTATGATGGGCTGTTGCACACATTAGGCGGGCCGAACCTGCCTTTGGTGGGTTTTGCCACCGGCCTTGAGCGTCTCATCCAGACTATGCTCAAGCAGCAAGTCCCCCTCCCCGAGGAGACAGGTCCTTTTATCTATCTCATCCCTCTCGGCGAGGCAGCCAAAAGCTTTTGCTTCGATACACTATTTGCTTTAAGGCAAGCGGGGGTGCCCGCTATGATGGAGATGGGAAGTAAGAAGCTAAAAGGAGCGATGCAGCAGGCCAATCATTGGCAAAGCCGGCATGTAGCCGTCGTCGGCGATGAAGAACTGCTGAAGAAAGAATTGCCGCTGAAAAAGATGCAAGACGGTTCAGTGCAGACGATTAAAATGGATGCATTCGTGCATTTTTGTCAGAGCACTTTTAAAGGTAAGCCTTAACATTTTTACTGGAGCTGAAAGTCATGTTACGTAGACACCTCTTTCGAAAATTATTTCCTGTCGCCTTGAGCGCATCAACGCTCATTGGGAGTATGGCCTATGCTGCTGCCCAAGAGGCCCCGGCCACTGCCTCCGCCCCGGCCTACGACCACAAAAAGTTGTCAGAGACATTCGGCCATATCATCATCAAACATCTGCAGCAGACAAACCTGCAATTTGATATCGACAGCGTAGCGCAAGGCATGCGCGATGCTGTAGCTGGAAAGAGCGCTCCCTTGAGCGAAAAAGAATACGAAGAGATCATGGCCGAAGTTCAGGAAAAAGGCTGGCAAGATCTGGCGGCCAAGAACTTAAAAGAAGCGGAAGTCTTTTTAGAGCAAAACCGCAAAAATAAAGATGTTGTAGAGCTGGAAAAGGGAAAGCTGCAATATCAGGTGCTGCAATCGGGCCAAGGCGCCGCTGTCGTCGAACATGCCATTCCAACACTGATTTACACCGGTAAATTTTTAGACGGATCTGTCTTCAGCTCCTCGCAAGATAAGGCAATGACCATCCCTCTCGATCAGGCCATCCGCGGCTTTTCTCTCGGCATGGTGGGCATGAAGGAAGGGGAAAAGCGCCGTCTCTTTATCCACCCGGAACTCGCCTATGGCACAGCTGGCAGCTTGCCCCCCAATTCGCTGCTCATCTTTGACCTAGAAGTGGTCAAAGCGGCATCGAACGTACAGGTGCAGCCATCCCTTAAAGACGGCGCCGATAAAGCTCCCTCTTTAAAAGATGTCGTCCAATAAATTGATTGACCTCGCATAAATTAAGAAGGGGGCTTTTCGCCCCCTTCTTAATTTTGAAACCTAACCCCTTCCCACTTGACCATCATGAAGATCGTTCTCTTTCAACCAGAAATTCCGCAAAATACGGGCAATGTGGTGCGCACTTGCAGCGTGACGGGCGTCGGCATCACTTTAGTTGGGCCCTTAGGCTTTAGCTTGTCAGACCGCTATTTGAAGAGGGCCGGCCTCGATTACTGGCAAGAGGTGGAAGTCAATGTCGTCGATGATCTGTTGGCTTATATCGAACAGGAAAATGCCCCTTTTTATTTCTTTTCCAGCCATGCCAAAGCACTCTATTCAGATCAGCCCTATGAAGAAAATGCCCTGCTGATCTTTGGCTCAGAGACAAAAGGGCTGCCCGATCTCTTTTGGGAGCGTTATCCCGAGCATTTTCGCGCCATTCCAATGCGACCTGGCGCTCGGTGTCTAAATTTAGCGACAGCTGTGGGCATCGTCACCTATGAAGCATTGAGGCAGCAGGGCTTTTCTTTCCATTAACGATTGGGGTCAAAAGAGCCTTTCTCAAAAATGCCTTTTAGAATCTTGAATCATAGGTCATCTTTTATAAGTTTCTAAAGAGATGGCATGGGAAGGATGCTGCAAGGCTTAAACGCTTAAGCCTTGCAGCAAGGACTTTAAGCAAAGTATTTGGCGATGAAATCATCCATGTACTTTTGAAAAAAGGCTGGGGAATCTTTTTGATAAGCCTCTGCCTTCGCTTTTTGTAGCCATTCTTGGGCTTGATTGTCATCTTTGTTGATGACCTTTTCAAAAAGGGCAAATGTCGCATAGAAGCTAAAAAGGTAAGCCGGTGTTCCCTCCTCTAAAAACTTCTTAGCAATCTGGATTCTCTCTTCTAAATAGGCTTTGTCATAATCGCAATTGGGATTTTCGATAATAGCTTTCAAACTGCTCTGCACATAGTTTTTATTGGCCAGCGCTCTTAAAGCGGGGTCCACTTCTGTTTGATGCCGGTCAAACACGCTCAAGCTCTCTTGCAAATTTTTCTCTGCCAATTGTTTGAAGCCCTCCGATTTTGCCAGATCCCCTTTTTGGCTGAGATTTTGGTAGCTGACGGCGCACCGATTAAAGATTTGTCCTTGCATGGTGTAGCTGCGGCTGCTGGCTCCCTCTTCTTGACAAAGAGCTTGCATCTTCTCTTTCCAGCTTTCAATCACATCTTCTGGGATGAGCTCGCTTTCATTTTTTAAGGAGAAGCAATAAAAGTCAGTGTCATAGTGAACCTTGGTCTGCCACCAATTGGCTTGGCTTTGTAGATGGTGAGCCCCGCTCTCTTTCACTTGTTGGTAAATGCTTTTGCTTGTCTCATAAAAAGTTTCAAAGAGAGGGAGAAACGCTTTTTTGTGGACACCGAGATAAGAGTCAAAGTTTTGGTAGCTGTAACCCATCCAATGCAATTTCAAAGCAATTTGAAAGCCGAGCTCTGGCATTTCAGCTGTTTTTTCGATGAGGAGGGAGCGCTTCTCTCCGACGGCTTGTAAAAAAGGCTTTAAGGGGTCATCATCTCCATCGACAAGAGCGCTGCCCTCTTTTTGGAAGGAGGCCAAAGTGCCAGTTTCGAAAATGGGCTTGAGATCCACTGCTAGATGAAGCGAGTCGGCGGCATCTAGCCATGCGCTATATCCATAGAGCAGGGCGCACTCTTTTTTACTCTCGCCGTACGTGATGTAACCACTTAGGGCAAAAAGCTCAGAGAGCAGGGCTTTTTGGGAAGAAGAGAGCTCCCCTTTGTCGGCATAAAGAGCGCGCAACTCGCTGAAGGCACTTTCAAGCTGCGGCTTCATCTCTTCTATGCTCTTTTTTAAGGGCGTCTGTTCAATATTATAATGGGCTTTAGCTTGAGATAAAGAAGCTTGAGCTTGTCGCTCTCCAACTGGAACCATTGGGGAAACTTGTTGGGTATTGTCTACTTGAGATGGCGATCTTGCTAGTGGGCTACACATCATTTGCTCCATACTAAAAAATTAAAAATAAAACTTAATAATAATTTATATTATATTTTAAATAACAATTTACCGCAAACCTAAACCCATCAATCTCGAGCGAAACGAGATTGATGGGTTTATAGATTATGTAGAGTATATAATAAATTGTTTTGAGCGGGCGCTTTTAAATAGCCCAAATTATTTTGGATGGAGAACTTGATGCCAAGTGATGTTAAAGAGTGGAGTTGGTTGTCCTTCGAGCCAAGTATTTGCTTACCGTAGAGGATAAGGTGCCTTGTTCCAATAAGTGGAAGGGGGGGGAGCCACCATCGCCTTGCTCTCTTTGACAAACAATACATAGCCCTTTAGAAAAGATAGATGGGGTGACATTTGCTGAAGAGCGCCCCACAAAAAATTTATAAACATTCTTGACATACTTAACAGTCTTAACAGTTCGTGCTTGCGCTGTTGGAAGCGGCAATCGATTTTCTTCTTGGCGAATTGCCGCGAGCAATGCAGTTTTATGCCTTCTAAAAATTTGGAGGACTTGCTCTGCTTTGTCATCGCTCAAAAGAATAGTCTTTTTTTTAAGCTCCACAGGTTGAGTGACAACTACAGGCGCTTCCTCTTCAAGATCTGTTTCCTCGTCGCCATCAATCACTGGCGCGTCTCTTCTAACAGCTGGTTTTGAAGCTGGGAAGTCCATTTCAATGACGTCTCTTTCGTCGAGCTCCTCGACTTCAAGGGCTTCTTCTTCAAGATCTGTTTCCTCATCACCAACAATTAGTGGCGCATCTTTTTTAACAGCTGGTTTTGAAGCTGGAAAATCTATTTCAACGACGTCTCTTTCGTCGAGCTCCTCGACTTCAAGGGCTTGATCTTCAAATTCAGCCTCTTCTTCAGAATCGGTCTCATCAATTTCCCGCTTTTTGAGCGGGCGGGAATTTGGCAAAGCGGCCTCGCTAATTGGCCTCTTATGAGAGCCTTCAATAGAAGAGGCGCTCATCTTTGAAGTGGCTCTCCCTTTAAGGGTTGGAGTTGTCTTCACAGCCGTTGATCGCTCTCCAGACTGAGGCATTGGAATCAGCGTTTGTGATAAAATACTTTCTAGCGCTGTTCCCTTTGGCTGGGAAAGACGCCCTAGATCTATGTTGGACTGGTAGGGCACTGGCTGTGGAGGATTGTTATTCTCTCTATTTTGAGGATAATAAGAGAAACTGCTTTGAATGTGATAGTTATTCATTAATGGCTCCTTTGTTTTTTATAAGAAAAATTATGGAGCGCTTATTTATTTATTGCAATCAAAGCTAATCTGAAATTATTTATTTGTTAGCAGGATTTTTTATAAAGAAGCACCCTTTTGCTGAGCAAAAGGCCTCTCATTGCCGATGCTACTCATGAAGAAAAGCTCTCAAAGGCAGTCCATCGACAGCTATCAAAGAAAGAGGAAATTCCTGTCAGGCTTAAGGCTGCTGAGTTTGCGAATTTTTGCCAGCTTCAGATATTTTAAAAAGGGGGCGAATTGGACTGCAAGTAGGTTTTATTAAAGAACTTTCTAGGAAAAGAAGATGGGGCTAAAAAAATAGCCCTATTGCTGGTCGGTACTTAAGACCTGCAATAGAGCCAGTAAATGCACTTGGATGCACTCAACTGATAGCGATTAAGCAGATGCTTTTAAGATCATCTCTTTGAGTGTGTTCGCATCGCGCAAGCCCACAAACCGCTGCACCTCTTTGCCGCCGTGGAAAAGGATCAGCGTCGGCACCGATGTCACATTGAAAGAGGCCGTCGTTTGCTGGGCTTGGTCGATATCGAGCTTGGCAAATTTCACTTGCCCGTTGAGCTCTTCAGCGAGCGCCTCCAAAATGGGGGTCATCATGCGGCAGGGACCGCACCACTCTGCAAAGAAGTCGACGAGCGTTGTGCCTTGTTCGATCGTGGTTTGAAAGTTTTGATCGTCTAAGTCGGCGATAAGCTTAGCCATGGTTGCTCCAAAAAATAAAGGGTCTGAAAGGTTCAGAAAAGAGTTCAAAAAAGAGCCAAGATACCATACAAGCAACTTCCATCACAAGAAGTTTATCGGTTGGCCAGCCAATCCTTGACCGCTTTTGTCTTAGCAAATAAGCGATAGCCATCTATGCCTTCATTCCCCTCAATATGCAGAGTGAAGTCAGCGTTTAGGCAAGGCAAGGAGTGAGCTAAAAATCCATCATATTGCCAAATTTTCTGTTCGGGCTTTCGCATATGATCCATCCATCTGTGATTAAAATGCTTTTCCTTTTTGCGCGGATTGCTGAATTGACGGCTATTGACCCGCTCTAGCGTGTCTCTGACCTTGCCCGCTAAATGGATGCTCGCACCCCTCTCTTTCATGAACGGCCAAAGCTCGGGAAAGTGGTAGCAGCGAGGCGAGGTGTCGATCAGGCAATTTTTTAAAGATCTGATGCGCTGCTTTGAAAATTGAAGGAGTTCTTCATTGACCGCTGTGGAACCCATTTCCTGATCTAACACATCCCAGTGGGCTCCTTTTTCTTCTAAATAGGCGTTGTCCATGGAATAAAAATCCATGCCCAACTCCTTAGCAATGAAAAATCCAAGGGTGGTCTTGCCCACTCCGGATACGCCGACGAAAAAAATATTTGTTTGCATGAAAGAGGTCCCTGTTAAAGAGCCATTGCCGCCCATTTGCTACTTCAATTTGCCTTATAAGCAAATGGCTATTGATTTCAAGCTTTTTTTTCTATATAATTCTATTTTAAGCTTTTCCTGTACTTTCATTTTTTTTGCCTAATAGGTGGATATGACAGAAATATTTGGTTTTTTATGGCAGCGGTCTGAATCCTCTGCAATCCCAGAAGAGGCGTATGCTCATCCAGTATGGGTGCTGGCCTATTATGCATTCACCCCCGTCAATGATCCCGCTCAATTTGTCAAAGATCACCATGCCTTCTTTAAAGGGCGCGAGGCCACAGGGCGCCTCTACATCTCTGAAGAAGGAATCAATGGCCAGATGAGCGCCACCTCTCAAGATGCCCTCGCCTATATGGAATGGCTGACCTCTCATGAGTCGTTTGCCACCCTCTCTTTCAAGGTGCATGGCTCCTCAGAGCAAGTGTTCCCGCGCATGACGGTTAAATACCGCAAGCAGCTTGTCGCCCTCGATTGCCCAACCGACCTCCAGCGCCGGGGCAACTACCTCTCCCCTCAAGAGTGGCGCGCCACCTTAGAGAGCGATGAAGACTATATCCTCCTCGATGTTAGAAATGACTACGAATGGCAAATTGGCCATTTCAAGCAATCGACGCTTCCTCCTTGCTCCACATTTCGAGAGTTCATTCAGTTTGCCGGAGAACTCAAGGAAAAAGTCGACGCCAGTTCTAAAAAAGTACTCATGTGCTGCACAGGGGGCATCCGCTGCGAAGTGTTTTCTTCCCACCTCAAAGAGATCGGCTTTGAAAATGTGCACCAGCTGGAAGGGGGCATCATTAAATACGGATTGGAAGAGAAAGGAAAGCATTGGCTCGGCAAGCTCTTTGTCTTCGATGACCGCTTGGCCATTTCCGTCAATCCACAAGACAGCCAAGTGATCGGTTGTTGCCGTCACTGCAATCAGCCCAATGAGACCTATTACAACTGCGCCAACATGGACTGCAATGCGCTTTTTCTTTGCTGCCCTGAGTGCTTGGCAAAGGAAAAAGGGTGCTGCTCCTCTTCTTGCCAAGATCAGCCGCGCGTCCGCCCAGTTCCAGAGTCTTCTAAGCCTTTTAGAAAATGGTATCACTATGCTAAAACGAAGCCCGAATTTTTAAGAAAATTTAATTAAAGGTTCTCTTTTAAGCATTTATTGCGGTAAGGTGATTTTACGTGATTTCCCCAAAGGAAAGGGCAATTTTCTCTTTGTGCCCTTCCCTCTTGCGGGCGTTTTTGCATCGCTCAATTCGAAGGAGCTTTAAGGGTGCTGTCAGGTTCCAATCAAATCATTTCAGAGCGCTACCGGCGCACCCTCGCTCGCGAGGTCAGCTTTCAAGGGGTGGGGCTGCATACGAAAGCCTCTGTCACCATGAGCTTTTTGCCGGCACCTGCCGGCAGCGGCATTGTCTTTTGCCGCTCTGACCTGCCGGGTAGTCCGCTCATACCCGCTCATGTGCGCTTTGTTGTAGATACCTCGAGAAGTACGACCCTGGCCCAAGGCCAGGCGAGCGTCACAACAGTTGAGCATGTCTTGGCCGCTTTAAGCGCCTTTGAAATCGACGATTTAAAGATTGCCATCTCAGGCGAAGAACCGCCCGGCGGCAGCGGCAGCTCCGATGCTTTTGTGGCCATGATCGAGTCCGCCGGCGTGACCTTTTCAGAGACTAAAGAGGGCGCACGCGTGCCGCTTGCCACCTATGCGATCCAAGAGCCCGTCTACTGCCAGGTCGGCTCATCTCACCTTGTCGCCATCCCTCATCCGACATTTAAAATCAGTTACACGCTTCACTATCCCAAAGCCGCAGCGATCGGCACCCAATTTTTCTCGGGGGAGATCACAGCAGCGCTATTTAAAGAGCAGATAGCGCCTTGCCGCACCTTCTCTCTCTTCGAAGACATCCGCTCTCTAATCCAGCGCGGATTGATTAAAGGGGGCAGCCTTGAAAACGCTGTCGTCATTAAAAATGATGTGGTCTTTAGCAAGCATGGCCTGCACTATGAAGATGAAATGGTCAGGCATAAAGTCCTGGATTTGATCGGCGACCTATCGCTGGTGGGACTCCCTTTTGTCGCCCATGTCATCGCCATCGCGTCAGGGCATAAATCCAATTGCATGTTATCTAATAATTTATGGAATTATTTTCAGTGGAGGAGTCTGAATGTCCCTGCTCATGCCGGATAAGATCAAGACGTTGGATATCGGTCAGATCTTAAAAATCCTGCCTCATCGCTATCCCTTTCTCCTTGTCGATAAGATCATTGACCTCGACTTGGAGCAGGGAACGATCGTGGGGCAAAAAAATGTGACCATGAACGAAAATTTCTTTCAAGGACACTTCCCGCAGGCGCCGATCATGCCCGGAGTCTTAATTTTAGAGGCTCTCGCTCAGACAGGCGGCATCTTAGTGCATTTAAAAGGACAGCAAGAGCGAATCGCGCTTCTCTTAAACGTCAATCAAGCCAAATTTCGCCAGCCTGTGCGCCCCGGCGACCAGCTGATTTTAAAGGCGGAAGGGCTCCATTTTGGCAGCAAAGGGGGCCGCGTCCGAGCGCAAGCTTTTGTCGATAATAAATTGGCAGCGGAAGCAGAGCTTGGGTTTGCCATTGTCGACCAAAACGCGATTTAAGAAATGAAAAACAACTTTCTAGGGTTTATGCCTTAATTCCTAAATAGTAAGGGGTAGAGAAATCGTCTCTCATGGTTAAAAATAACATTCATCCAGCAGCAATCATCGAACCTGGGGCTGAGATTGGCCAGAATGTGACAGTAGAACCTTTAGCCGTTATCAAATCAGGCGTCACCTTGCAAGACAATGTGGTGGTTAAATCGCACGCATATCTCGATGGCAATACGACGGTCGGCGAAGGTTCGGTCATCTGGCCTGGCGCCAGCATTGGCACCAGCGGTCAAGACTTGAAGTACCGAGGGGAAAAGGCCTCAATCGTCATCGGCAAGAACTGCCAGATTCGCGAATACACGACTATCAATGCGCCGACACAAGAGAATTCTACTGTGCGCATTGGGGATCAGTGTTTCATCATGGCCTACTGTCATATCGCCCATGATTGCATCATCGGCAATCGCGTCATCATGGGGAATAATGCGACCCTTTCCGGTCACGTCACTGTCGAAGATTACGCCAACATCGGCGGATTCACCCCCGTTCATCAGTTTGTGCGCATCGGCAAGTACTCCTTTGTCGGAGGCATGAGCCGGGTCACTCACGACGTTCCCCCCTATATGATCGGCGGTGGCATCCCCTTTAAATATGGCGGGCTCAACTTAGTCGGCCTCAAGCGTAACGGCTTTAGCCTCGAGACACGCAAGAAATTGAGCCAGGGCTTTCGGCTGCTCTTTCGCTCCCGCTTAAGGCTGGAAGTGGCGCTGGAAAAGATCGAGGCGGAAATCGAGCCTATCCCTGAAATCCAGCACCTCATCTCATTTTGCCGCGCCACTAAGCGAGGCTTCATCGGCTCCAAAACGGCATTTAATGCCTCCGATGAGGTGGACTTGTTGGAAAACTTCGAGGAAGAGGCCGCTATCTGGCTGAGCCGTTAGGGAAGGGGGCTTTGCCCCCTTCACCCCCACCAAAGGACTTAGTCCTTTGGAATCCTTAAGGTTTTATCAAAAAGGCTTTAACCCATGGGCTGACCGCCCAAGGGTTAAAGCCTTTTTTATTTAAAAATTTATATGTTTTAAGCCCGGAAGAGTATGAGCTTCTCTACAAAGGATTTCTCTCTCCAGGGCTGCTTCAGCTTCTTGAAAAGGGTCCTCCTTCCAAAGAAGGGTAGCCTTTTTGGTTATATAGGCAATTCTTTATAAAAGCAAAAGGCTTCAAGCCTTGGGCGGATAGCCCATGGCTTGAAGCCTTTTGCTGTTTAAAAGCCCTAAGGATTCCAAAGGGCTAGCCCTTTGGCGGGTGTGGGTTTGGGAGAGGGCAGCGCCCTCTTCCAAAGTAGCTTACGCGTTAGCCACGAAAAGTTGAGCAACGTTTAGGCCTTTGAGGAGGTCAGAGGTCTTGAGGCGCTGCTTGCCCTCTAGCTGGGCTTCGAGAATTTCGAGGGCGCCTTGGCCGCAAGTGATAGCTAAGTTGGATTTGGTGGTTTGGAAGAAGGTGCCGGGAGCTTCCGAGGGGTGGTCGATGGGGCGGGCGAGGAAAACTTTTAGCCGCTTGGGGGCGCCGTTTAAGAGAATGGTGCAGAAGGCGCCGGGCTTTGGGCTTAGGGCGCGGATGAGGTGGTGCAGCTCGAGAGCGCTTTTATGGAAGTCGAGTTGGCAATCCGGAGTTTCAATTTTATGGGCGTAGGTGACGAGCGATTCGTCTTGTTCTTCTGAGGGTGGGACGCCTTGAGTGAAGAGGGGAAGCGCCTCTAAGAGAGCTGCTTTGGCAGTTTGGCAGAGGGCATCTTCAATTTCGGAGAAGATGGCTTCGAAGGGGATCGGCACCTCTTTTTTTAAGATCATGGCGCCGGCATCGAGTTTGCGCACCATGTGCATGATGGTGATTCCGGTCTTCTCATCGCCGGCCATGATGGCTCTTTCGATGGGAGCAGCTCCTCTCCAGCGGGGAAGGAGGCTGGCATGTACGTTGATGCAGCCCAATCGAGGTGCTTTCAAGAGAGAGTCGCGCATGATTTCGCCGTAGGCAACGACGACAAAGAGGTCAGGCTTCAGCTCTTTTAAGGTGGCGATAAATTCTTCTGAGGAGGCCTTTTCCGGCTGGAAAATGGGGATGGAGTGATTGAGGGCGATTTGTTTGACGGGGGTAGCTTCCATCTTGAGGGAGCGCCCGCGCGGTCGGTCGGGCCGGCTGACGACGGCGACGACTTCGAAAGGGGAGGCGATGAGCGTTTCTAAGAGCTGGCTGGCAAAGTGGGGGGTGCCGAAAAAGACGATGCGTAACATAGCAGATCCTTAAGATGATGATGAACGAATAATATAGCGGAAAAGGGGGAAATAAGAAAAGAGGGGATCCTTTTTGGGAAAACGGTTGGAGTCAAATTGGCTAAATTTGGTATAAAGCGGGGCCCTTTTAATCAAAGGCGAGGGCAAACGATTAGTTAAGAAGGCTTTGAATTTATTTTTTTTGCTATTGTTTCTTAACCAATTTTTAATATTAGTCCTTTACTTTATATTTAGAGGGAAATATATTATTTCTTTTTAGCTGGAAGGTTTATAACCGAAGGAGGAGATCGCGATGGATTTTGGATCAGTAAGTGACGTGCCGCAAGCAGGAGTGAACCGACTAGAAACTGTAGCTGATGCTGCCACTGCTCAGGGCAATTCTTGCGCCGTTTCTGGGCGAGTGATTACAGTCTGGTCGAGAGGGGGAGATTTTCTGGCTGCTGGTGCGCGGCGTTCTTTAGATGTATTGATCATAGTGGTCAGTAAAGTAGATTGCCTCTATCAGCTGCTGCGCCTTCAGGTCCATCTTTATGAGATGAGCCATCCCGGGGCAGCGCCCACTTCGCCGATCGGCAAGGCATCGTCCTCTTTTGCTAATTTCATCGATGTCGTCGACTTGAGCCATATCACTAAGGATATCCAGTACGTCTTTCAACGTAAATGGCGGAAGCCATTGTCTAAAAATTACTTCTTTGCCCCTGTCGTTGGCTTGTCCTCCTGTGCTTTGACTGCTGCTGGCATTGCTTACTGGGCGAGGTCTTTATTTCAAAAGGTTGAGACGGTATCGGACCTGCTGGGTCATGAAGGGTTGGGGCGGCTCGGCGCTCTAAAGGTGGCGCATTGCTTTAAAAGTGGCGCCATTTTCCTGTTTAGTTTTAATATTTTAGACCAAGTGCAGAGAATGCGCCGTGGCAAAGACCCTTTAAATTGCGGATTGAGCATTGTCAACTCAAGCTTAGAGATTTTGCACCAAGCAGCTGGCTTGGCTGGAGCGCATCCCATGGTAGCTGCGGCTTTAGGTTTTGTGGCGGCTAGTTTCTCTTTAGTTCGTGAGATTCAAAGCGAGCTAAGCCCGGCAAACTAATGCATTTTTAAGTGGAAGCTCGCAGCACTCTCTCGCGGCTTGCCTCATCAGCTGATGGGGCAACGGTATCTGTCAATATACCGCAAGACTCTTTCCTTTTTCCTCCGAGCATCACGGAAATTCTTTATCGATGCAGATGAAAAGGGGGAAGACCAGTTCTCTCTTTTGGATGAGAGAGCTTTTGACTTATCTCTAGTTAAGATTAAAAGATGAGGAATAAAAATGGCTGTAAGTTTTGTATCCCATAATAGTTTCGACTGTTTTAAAGCCCACCTGCTAAATGGTGTAGGTGTTGTAGGTAGAAAAGGGCAAATCATTGTCACTGACTTCGGTCACTCTGTCGAAAAGATGTTCAGCAATATAGAGGGTTTTGATAAGATTGCCGCGCTGGCTTCTTCTTCGATCCGTTTTGCGCAATTCAAAAATCCAAATTCTGTAGCGCTCAATCAAGTGCAAGGCTCTTTAAAAGGTGTCATGCAACTGATTAAGGCAACTTCTATTTTTAAAAAAATTGCTCAAGTGGTGCAGCTTTCTTTAGGCGGCAATCCGGATGGCTTGAAAGATGCGCATGCGTGGAAGTTGTCAAGCTATATCTTGATGACAGGGGCCAATGCCTGCGATTTCTTTGCCTTTACCGCAAACTTAGGCTATGATCGCTTTGCAAACCTCTCCAACTTGACGGGTCAAACGCGCGTCTTTGGCAGCTTTGGAGAAATGCCTTTTCCCGAGTTGAAAAAGCGCTTTGTCTTTGGCAGCACCATCTTTTCTATCGGCGATACTTTGAGATCGAAAGTCATTCCCAACAAATGGAAAGGCACTAAAGACAAAGTGAAGACGGCAGTTGGTTTAGTTGGCGACTTTGCTAAATTAGGCCTGGTCACGATGGGAACGCGCTATGGCAGCACCGTTTGGTTCAACGGTCTGGCATTTGCCGCCGCATTGACATCCATCTTGAAGTCGATCGTCGATGAAAGCTCGCTGTTC
>JARBTN010000056.1 GCA_029240195.1 Chlamydiales bacterium | reverse complement strand
AGTTGAGATGGTAGAAAAGAGCTGGCATGAGCTTTTTCCCAAGCTCAATTTACAAGAACCTGTCCCTTTAGGCCTTATTCGTGTAAGGAGTTGGAAATTTTGGCAGCTATTCAAGCACCATCAAGTGCTAGCTTACCGCTATGAGCGGGACAAAGAAAGCTTGCGCCTCTTTATCTATGACCCAAACCGGCCGCTAGACGACAGCGCCTTCTTGTCTTTTCCTCTGATGGGAAAAGGCGCCTTTCAGATTCAACCCTCAGATTTACTGGCGCCTGTCTATTCTTTCTTTTGCACACCCTATCAAATGGATGCTCCGCCTATCGATTAAGCCAGCGGGCAGAGAATATGCTGGAGCTTTTGGCAGATGGCCGGCACTTGCTCCTCTTTTAAATGATAGAAGAGGGGCAGGGTGAGCGCCTTTTCAAAATAAGACTCGGTCTCTGGAAGATGAGAGGCAATATCGCCGTAGATGCGCTTGAGCGCCGGATGGTGGTAGAGGGGAATGTAGTGCACCTGCGACCCGATCCCTTTTTTGTAAAGCTCTTCCATCACTTCCCGGCGCGTCTTTCTAAACCTTGCAAAGTCGATTTGCGTGACAAAGATATGGTAGCTGGTGTGGGCGTCATAGGCTTGGTCGAAGAGCTCCACCCCTGGCAGCTCTTGCAGGCATTGCCTGTAGAGGTCGACGAGGCTGCGCCGTTTGCGCACCATGGCCTCAAGCTTTTTCATCTGCGACAGGCCAAGTGCCCCTTGCATCTCATTCATATTGTAGTTTAAAGAGATGTCATGGACTTCATAGTGCCAAGGGCCTGGATTTGCCTCCATGTAATCGGGATCTCGCTCGATGCCGCTATTTTTAAAGCGGCGGATGCGCTGGGCCAAAGAGTCATCATTGGTCGTCACCATCCCCCCTTCCCCCGTCGTGATGGTCTTCACTGGGTGAAAGCTGAAGATGGCCATATCGCTTCCCTTGCAGCTTCCCACTTTGCTGCCGTCAGGGAGCTTTGAGCCGAGCGCATGCGCTGCATCTTCAATAATCATATCCCCTTCTTGCAAGAGCTTGCGCAATTTAGTCGTATCGACAGGGATGCCGCTAAAGTGAACGGGCAAAATCACCGCGCGTTGGCCTGGTTTACGGAAGCGCTCTAATAAATTGGCCACGGCTTCCAAGCTGAGGTTGCCGCTTTTTTTATCGATGTCGGCAAAGTAGGGGCGGGCCCCGTGCAGCCAAGGCGCAGCAAAGGTGGCTACAAATGTGTTGGGCGTGGTGATGACGATGTCATCTTTAGAGACTTGGATGGCATGGCAAGTGGCCAATAGCGCTGTGGCCCCGCTTGAAAAACTGATGGCATGCTTGACTCCGGTGTAGGAGGCGACCGCTTTTTCAAAGGCGTCAACCCTTTCGCCTCTTGTAATGACAGGAGATAAAAGGGCGTCGGTGACCGCTTCGATATCTTCCGGCTCGATGCTCTGCCGCCCGTAAGGAATAAAATTCTCTGTAGTCATTTTTCTCCCTATCCGTTATAACCTTATCTTCTCAATCGAAAAGTGCCCTCCATTTGGCAGCTTCTCAGATGCTCTCAAAGGTTGTTCGTAACATAGAGGCAGAATAAAAGGAAAGTTCCTTTTCGCTTCACGCTTGCCCTTGAGAATTTTTTTAAAGGCTATTTTTAGAATACTTTTGTTATAAAAGGCTCATTGCCTCTAACATAGTTGAAATCGCATCTTCCTTCAGGTTAAAAGTCGCCGTCTCTTTAAATCTCGCTATTGCCCAAGGTGACTCTGTCGAAAGGGGCTTTTGATATTAAGTCTTGGGGCTGTTTACTCTTGACGCAAGAGGTTCATTCCGGGTAAGGTGCCATTTTCTGGCGCTAATTTGAACGGGTGCCTTTAGCCAATCGATTTTGGCCGCACGTCAAAGCTTGAAAAGGCACTAGATGTAACTCAATGTAAACAGATCCGACTATTAGAAAACTAAAAAGATATAACGCTGAGGCCTGAGTTTAGGTGATGAATAAAAGCTCCATTCAAGAATATGTCGATCAAATCGAGACCCAAGCGCGCCGCTTAGCCGAACAAGGCAAGACATTCGCCGAGCTCGTTCCCATTGTCGATCATTTGTTAAAAGGTGTTGAGAAAGAAGGGGAAGAGGACCTAGACGCTTTTGCCCTAGGTGAAAAAGCCTTTTATGAAGGCTGCTATGACATTGCCCTTAAGCATTACCTCTCGGCGCGCAAAGTTCCCGACTTCCGCTTCTTCTGCTACCGCACATCCGCATACGCATCTCAAGAGATGGGGCGCTTTGAAAAAGCCATCGAGTTTGCTAGAAAAGCTTTGAAGATGAAGCCCGAAGACTACTTCTGCCTCAAGCTCCTCTCCACACTCAACGAGCCCGTCGAAGAGGCTTCTGCCGCTCAGCCTGAGCCTTCCCATGAGGTGAGGCATGCGCATTTCGAAGATCTGGAAGGTTCTTCTGAAAGTTCCTCTCCTATAGATCCTTTAGCTCACGAATACGCCCTGTCTTCTGAAAAAATGATGCCAGATGCCCTTTTAAATAGCGATGAAGAGCTGCAGCCTCTGACCACCCACCCTTTTGAATCGGTGCTCTCCCAAAGCAACCCATCTTCAGAGCACTTTGATTTTTCTCACCAGCCGGCTCTGCCCACTTCAGCCGCGGCCGATCGTTTGAGTGACACCCTCTATCAATTCAATACAAGGACCCCTTACATGGAAAAAGAGATTGAAACAAGCTCTCAGGCGCAAGGAAACCATCCTTATAAAGCGCCCGAAAGACCTTGGAACTACCAAGATCTGGAAAAAGCAGAGCCCTATAAGAGCTCAAAAGATATGCTAGAGCTCGAAGAAATTGCCAAGAGTGGCTTTTTAGTGGAAAATGCCTCCACCACAAAATACATTCAAGACCGCTTAGGGCTTGAGCTCGATACCAGCCAAACCTTTGAGCGCCGCATCACCGATTTCCAAAAAAGGCAAAATCAACTCCTCTCCGAATATGTGGCAGAAGCTAAAAAGAGAGCCAAGTCCGAGGAAAACTTCCTCACCATCTTGAGCGGATGGCACTACCAACAAGAAAATGCCAAGCGCTGCCTGCTTTCAGAAGGCGAGCGCAAGACAAGCAACGGCTACTTCCTCAGATGGATGGGCAAAGGGATTGCTCTCAACCCCGGCTATCGCTTCTTAGAGAATTTCCACCGCCAAGGGCTGCACATTCAAGATATCGACTATGTCATCGTCTCCCAAGATTCTCCCGAGACATATGCCGATGTCAAGGCCATCTATGACCTCAACTACCAGCTCAATCAGACCACGCCGCATCTGCATATCATCCACTATTACCTCGACCAGCAGGCGCATAAAATTCTCTCCCCGCTGTTGAAGCCCAACTTCAAACAAGAGCGCAACACCATCCATTGCCTAGAGCTCTATGTCGATTCTCCCGACATGGAGAAGATCGACCTGACCGACACCATCAGCCTCTGCTACTTCCCGACGGCGATGCTCGATAGCTCCCAGTCTTCTTTGAGCCCCAATGAAGACCGCTCCTTCAAGCGCCGCTCTAGCCTTGGCATCCGCCTCGACCTGGCGACAGAAGATGGAACTGGGCTGACCGCTGTCGACGGCAGATCTGTGCTCAAGCTTGGCTATATCTCTGGCACAGCCTGGACGCCGATGCTTGCCCAACACCTCGGCCAGTGCGATGTCCTCATGACCGGCTTTGAGACCACGACAGCCAGCGACTACGGCAAATTGAAATACTTGGAAGAGTGCCTCGGCTATTTTGGCACCTGCTCCCTGATGGAGGAAGTGCGCCCCCAATTGCTCGTCTACAGCGAATTTAGCGGACGCGAAGGGGATATCCGCATTGAGATCGCCAAAAAGATGCGCCAAGAGGCCGCCTTTGCCAGCGAGCAAAATACAGTCGTTTTGCCAGGCGATACAGGCCTTTATATCGACCTGTCTGCTTTGAAAGTACTCTGCTCTGTCAGCAAGCAGCTCGTCGAGCCCAAGCAAGTGCGCGTCACCAAAATTGACGATGCCTTTGGACCCCTCAAATACTTGGCGCCAAGCTGCATCATTTAAGCTTTTCTATAGGAAAGGAAAGGGGGCTTTGCCCTCTTTCCAAATCCTTCTCCCACCAAAAACAGGCTAGGAGAGACACAAAATAGATTGCATTTTTTGTGAAATCTAATTAGAATACATTTCGTTTTTAATAATATATAGTTTCAATTCTATAATTAGCTGCGGTTTACTTCGGCAGCGCCTGCAAGGCATTTTAAATGGCAAACCCCTTTTTTCTAGGTTTCTTGCCACTTCTTTTGACACCTTGATCAGGCCGGCCGCATGAACTGCCATCGGATTTTTTTTCTCAATGATTTAGCGAATTTTCGATGGAAATTTGTCATAATTTGCTTGCGCCGTTTCGACTTCACGTGGTAGATTTTCTTGATTGAAAAGGCTTCACATTATCTTGTGGAAACAATGTTTACAAATATAACCTTCCGGCGAGAGGGGGCATGCTCTCCTTGTCGAACTCGATGAAAGCATCTACTTTTTAGTAGACGAGACACTGCAAAAAAGCAAACCAGATTGAAGATTCTGAAAAGCGAAAACTGAAAAAAGTTCGGGCTTAAAATCGCTCCTTCCGTTAAAAAGGTATCCGAATCTTTAGAGAGACCGCAAAAGAAAAGATTTCACCGATAGCTTGAGGCTAAATCTCTCTTGTTGGAATTCCTTTGCTTTTAAAGCGCAGATTAACATTTACCACGATCAGTTACATTCATCAAAAGGACTAAAAGCCATGCTAGCTTGCGACACATGTGATGCTTGGACTCATTTTTTGGAATTTGCTAAAGCACGCTGTTCGGAGACAGCCTTTGGAAATTGGCTGGCGCCGATCCGAGTTTTAGAATTCTCAGAGGAAGACGTTCTTTTAGAAGTTCCCAATATTTTTGTCAAAGAGTATCTCTTGACTAATTATAAACAGGACCTCTGCGCCTTTCTTCCCTTGAAGGCTGCGGGCGAACCGGCCATCCGTTTTGTCATCGCGCCTCCCAAAAAAGCCAAGTCAGCTGTGGTCAGCGAGTCGGCGGAAAGCGATGTCAAAGCTGAAGAGGCAGAGCCCCTTCACGATGTGCGCCTCAATCCCAACTACCGCTTTTCGACTTTCATTGAGGGGCCATCTAACCAGTTTGTCAAGTCGGCCGCCATGGGCATTGCCATGCGCCCCGGCCAATCCTATAACCCGCTCTTTATCCACGGCGGCGTAGGCCTTGGCAAAACCCATATCTTACATGCCATCGGCCACCATGTGCGGGAAAATAACCGCTCATTGCGTGTGCAGTGCATCACCACCGAAGCTTTTATCAATGATTTAGTCGATAGCCTGCGCAATAAATCCGTCGATAAGATGAAGCGCTTTTACCGCTCTGACATCGACTTACTTTTAGTGGATGATATCCAATTTTTGCAAAATCGCCTCAACTTTGAAGAGGAATTTTGCAATACCTTCGAGACCTTGATCAACCAAAATAAGCAGATTGTCATCACCAGCGATAAGCCGCCATCGCAGCTCAAATTATCCGAGCGGATGATCGCCCGTATGGAATGGGGGTTGGTCGCCCACGTCGGAGCTCCCGAACTAGAGACCCGCGTGGCCATCTTGCAACATAAAGCTGAGCTCAAAGGGTTGCATATTCCTCACAAGATCGCCTTTTATATCGCCGAGCACATCCACAATAACGTCCGCCAATTAGAAGGCGCCGTCAACCGTCTCAGCGCCCATTGCCGTCTGTTGAACTTGAGCATCACCGAAGACCTGGTCGAAAAGACGCTCAAGGAGATGCTGCACCAAATCCCTCACAAAAAGATCTCTGTCGAAGAAATTTTAAAGGCCGTCGCCGCTGTCTTCCAAGTGCGCGTCAGCGACTTGAAGGGCTCTGCCAGAACCAAAGAAGTGGCCCTGCCGCGCCAAGTGGCCATGTACCTGGCCAAAGAATTGATCAACGACTCTTTGACTTTGATGATGCTCGGCGCCTCTTTTGGCAAGACCCATTCGACTATTTTGCACGCCTGCAAGAACATCAAAAAGAAAATCGTCAGCGACGACACCCTGCGCCGCCAAATCAACATGGTGCGCCACAATATCGAAGTGGTGTAAGCGCCAAGAAAAAAGGGGAAAGGCAGCGCCTTTTCCCTTGCAATCCTTAATTTTTCACTTATCTAAGTATTCATATCCATAAATAATCATTGTTTGCAATTCAATATAATCTATGATTATGTAATAATATATAGTTATAAAAAGGATTGCAATATGCTCTTCACAGAAAAATTGAAGGTATTTTCCCTTTTGCCAGAAAATTTTAATGCGGCAAAAGTAAAATCGTCTTTAAAACAAAGCCTCTCTTGGGTCATCGAGCTCTTCAAAGATTTTGGGCAATGGCTCTCAGAGTCCTTGGCGCAAGGTGCAAAAAAAATAGGGCACAAGCTATTTAAGGTAGCCCCCCCTCCTACAGCCGCTCCTATAGATCATGGCATCGTGCAAGAGATTTTTGGAGAAAATGAGCCGGCAGCGCATGATGTGATTTCTCATATCTACAGTTTCTTATCGCCCGAAGATCAGCTCCGCTTGGGGCAAGTCTCCAAGAGAACGAGAGATGCTGGGTATAGAATCTCTCAGACTTTCTTTAAAGAAGCGCAGCTAAAGCGCGCTCTTCCCCCCGAATACTCGAGCTCAGAGGGATGGGAAAAGTATTGCCGTGAATCCAAAGCAAATGTGAAATCTTTCCTCTCTTATCAGAAATCGCTCCTGGGAGCCGAAAATCTCAGCGCTTATCTAGACAAAATTCCCTTTATTCCCTGCGATGAGAGTGAAGAGTGGCAGCGTCAATGGTTTGCCAAAGATAAATGTCCCCCTTTCACCGTCATCCGTTCCTATCGGCGTAGCGAAGATGTAGATCGCTTTTTCCCGCAGCTGGTTCTCTTTTATTTGTCGGATGAGTTACACAAAACCAGCCGTTCTCAGAGCAGGTACCGCTTTTCTTATTATCAAAAGCCTGCCGTGAATGCCATCTCCTTGACAAGAGATCCCGGCTACGTCTGTCAAGAGTTCTTTCGCGTACGTATGTCTCCTTTGCACGCTTCTTGTGTGTATAGCACCAAAAGTGTGCCAAATGAATCTTTAGACAGATGGCTTGAGAAATCATTTCAAGTGGAAATTCGAAAGAGCCAAGATTTGCAGCGCCAAAGAAAAGAGCTCATGAGTTTTACCCTGCCCAAGCGCTTATTCAAAAAGTTGGATCTGATGAGGCATTTATTAGATCAGATTTTCAATCGCTTCATTGGTGTCAGCGATGTGTAACTTTAGAGGGGCAATGGATGATGAGCGCCATACTGCCCAAGCTATTAAGTTTCTCTCAAGTTCCCCTAAAGAGAGGCCTATTCCCAAGCTAAGATCAAAGCTGTGGCGGTGCTCGATATGCTTAAATCGTCCTCTTTTTGTAAGAGGGCGGCTAATTTAAGCCCCTCTTCGATGCGATCCATGGAAAAGAAGGCTTTACAGAGGTTGAGCAGCGTCGGCGTGTGGTCGCCGTCAATTTGCAGCGCCCTTTCTAAATACTGGATAGCTTGTTGCGGCTGCCCCAGCTCCAGATAGATAGCGCCGAGCGTTTGGAAGTCGTAGGCGGATTCGGCATCGAGCACTGTCAGCGCTTTAAAAAAGGTCGCGGCAATATCGTATTTTCCCTGTCTGACATAGGCAAAGGCGGCGTTGCGCAGCGACTCTAATTGATCCGAAGACCAGTTGATGGTTTGACACCAATTGATTTTATGCATCGGTTATCCTTGGAGAAATTGTCCGATTCTTCCTATAATGAAATGGAGCCAGCCATTGATTTTATCGATCGATTCGACACACTGAACAAGTGTTTGTTTTTCTTCAATTTGGCGGGGAGTGGAGCAGCGCACCTGCTCAATTTTCAAGAGCAAATCTTGCTGTTTGTCAAAAGAGCCGAGAGCGGGGAGTACACGGTGAAAGGCAAAGGGAGACTGCCGCTGCTCGCTGAAAGAATCGGGCGGGAAAAAATAGGCCCAGGGCGTATGGACAGGTGCAATCCCCAACAGTAAGTCGAGCTCGCTCCTCTTTTGATAGAGATTGACCAGCTGAGTCTCGGGAGGGATCTTTGCTGCTTCCTCTAATCGATATTGCCTTTTGAACTGTTCTAAAAATTGCGTTCTTCTGGCATACTCGATATGGATTTTCATATCTAATTGATAGATGGTAGCCATAAATATGCAAATGCCATGGTTGAATGTCTGATCTGTTATTTTCCCTTATTGTAGCTGCTGGAAGACTAAACTGCAATCAGTCCGCCTGTCGATCGCGCTCTCTTATCCACATAATGAGTTTTTAAAAGTTCGTCTATCATTTTTTTAGCCGAGCCTCTCCCTTTCTTTAAAAATTTAACTTGAGTATGGCATGACATTTCACCACTCCGTTTTGAAGGAGGAATTTTTACAAGCTTATGAGGGTCGCTCCATTCGCTATTTTCTCGACGCGACCTTGGGAGCTGGCGGCCATTCCGCAGCCATTTTAGAGGCCCACCCTGAGATTGAGCTGCTGGTAGGGCTCGACCAAGATCCGATGGCCATTGAGATTGCCAAAGAGCGCCTGGCCCCTTTTCAAGGTAAGGTGCAGATCCTCTGCACAAATTTTAGCGGCATGGAAGAGGCCCTGCAGCCTTTGGATGCCTCTGGCAAATACGGGAGCAAACTTTGCTTCGACGGCATCTTCTTCGATCTGGGCGTCTCTTCCATGCAGCTGGACTTTGCCCATCGCGGCTTTAGCTTCATGCGCGATGGACCCTTGGATATGAGGATGGACCCCACCAATCCTCTGACCGCAGAGATCATCGTCAACGACTGGCCTGAGCGGGAGCTGGGATTGGTTTTGGCCAGGTATGGCGAGATCAAAGATTGGCGGCAGACAGCGCGGACCATCTGCCAAGCGAGGGAAAAAGAGCGCATCGTCTCCACATTGCAGCTGGCCCGGCTGATGCCGGCCTTTCGCAAGAAGGGGAAGGAGATCCACCCCGCCACTTTGGCCTTTCAAGCGCTGCGCATCGCCGTCAACGAAGAGCTCTCAGTGGCCGCAACAGCGCTGCCGCTGGCCATCGACCGACTGACAGTGGGAGGGCGGCTCGGTGTCATCA
This sequence comes from Chlamydiales bacterium, assembly GCA_029240195.1. Lineage (GTDB taxonomy): Bacteria > Chlamydiota > Chlamydiia > Chlamydiales > JARBTN01 > JARBTN01. Next base: position 6,844 of record JARBTN010000056.1, on the reverse strand, counting down.
GCTTCCATAGCTTGGAAGATCGCATCGCCAAAAATATCTTTAAAGAGGGCTGCAGCGATAAATTAGATACAGGCTCTTCCATTGTCGGCCTCTTTTTAGATAAAGAGCCCATTTTAAAAGCCGTGACCCGCAAGCCGCTCACTGCCTCTTTAGAGGAGGTCGCGCAAAATCCGCGCTCGCGCAGCGCCAAACTCCGCTTTGTCGAGAAACTAGCATGAAGCTCCTTTTAAAGATCTTTTTTTGCATCTTCATCTCCTCTTTGGCCCTCTATGTGCATTTAGAAAAGCAAAACGAGCTGACTGAATTGCGCATGGAAATCCCCATTTTAGAGCGGCAGGTGCGCGTCATCGGCGAGGAAAACCGGCGCTTGAGCTTTGAAATTGCCCGCTTTGAAAATCCAGCCCACCTGCTGCAGCTGTCAAAGACAAGCGCTTTTTCCCATCTGAAGTACCCCACCAGCAAAGAAGTGCTGGAAATTCCCTTGAAAAGAGATGGTTCGGCAAAAGTGGAAGGAAAAGCTTCGCAATAAATTCTTGATTGCTAAAATAAAGAGCGCTTGGGCCTTATCTTTAGCTTAATGCCAAGTGAGAAAAATGAAAGGGGTACTTTGAAAAAGACCACCATGCGTTGGCGCGGCCAAAAAGGGCGCCTCATCTTCTTATCTTTGACGATCTTTGCCCTCTTTTCCCTTTTAATTGTCGAATTTTATCGCATTCAAATGATTGAAGGGGATAAATGGGCGCGCTTGGCCGAATCGCAGCACTTTTTCTTTGTCGAAGAGCCCTTCTTAAGGGGCGCCTTTTTTAGCCATTCCGCTAAGAAGGGGCATATCGCTCAAGCAGAGCCGCTGGTTTTTGACATTCAAAAGTTTCATCTCTACGCTGACCCCCTTTCCATCCCAGAGCCCTTTAAAGAGGAGGTGGTCGAACGCCTCTCTTCGTTTTTAAAAGGGCCTAAAGAACCGCTCTCCCTCCACCTGCTTAAGAAGACGAGAAGCCGCAAGCTGGCTCAATGGCTCGATATTGAAAAAAAGGAGGAAATTCAAAGCTGGTGGCAATCTTTTGCCCGGCGGCGGCGCCTCCCGCGCAACGCCCTGTATTTTATCAGCGACTATCAGCGCTCCTATCCTTACGGATCTTTGCTTGGGCAGGTGCTTCATACCGTGCAGCACTCCACCGGCTCTTCAGAGCAGGCTATACCCACCGGCGGCTTAGAGCTGTATTTTAATTCCTATCTGAAAGGGCATCCCGGCCGCCGCCGCCTCATGCGCTCGCCGCGCAACGCTTTAGAAACGGGGCAGATGATTAAGCAGCCCATGCATGGCGCCGATATCTATTTGAGCATCAATGCCTACATTCAAGCCATTGCCGAAGAGGAATTGGCGCTGGGCGTCAAAAAGGCCAAAGCAAAGTCGGGGTTTGCAGTGATGATGAATCCCTATAGCGGGGAAATCATGGCCATCGCCCAGTATCCCTTCTTTGATCCGGCGCGCTGCTCAGACTATTTCAACCAACCGGACATGATTGAGCACACTAAGCTAAGAGCGCTCATCGATGTCTTTGAGCCCGGCTCCACCATCAAGCCGATCACTGCCGCCATCGCCTTGATGGCCAATCAAGAGCGAGCCAGGCAAAACCTCCCTCCGTTGTTTACACCAGAAGAAAAGATCGCCACTGCCAACGGCCATTTTCCCGGGCGCAAAAAGCCGATCCAAGATACAAGCTTGCACCATTTTCTCAATCTCAACCTGGCGATGCAAAAGTCATCCAATATCTATGTCGCACGGCTGGTCCAACGGGTCACCAATGCCTTGGGCAATCAGTGGTACCGAGATGCGCTCACTCAGTTTGGCCTGGGCCAAAAGACAGGACTCGAGATGCCGGCAGAAAGCCGGGGCATGCTGCCGACGCCAGGCAAGAGGTACCCCTCTGGTCATCTGGAATGGTCAGAGCCCACCCCTTTTTCTATGGCCTTTGGCCATAACTTGCAGGTGACGGCCGTGCAAATGATGCGCGCTTATGCCCTCTTTGCCAACGGTGGCTACCTCGTCGAGCCCACTTTAGTGCGGCAGATTGTGCGCCGTGATGAAGAGGGGCGCTTGGATGTGCTGTTGGACCACACACAACAAGAGCGGCAAAAGGCCTTTCCCCAAGTCCTCGACCGCGCCATCGTCGATCAAGTGGTGCAGGCCATGAAGTATGTCACCAAGCCCGGCGGGTCTGGCTCGCGGGCCGACATCCCTGGCTTTACCGAAGTGGGCAAGTCGGGCACGTCTCGCAAGATCGTCGACGGCAAATACACCAATAAAAAACACATCGCCAGCTTCATCGGCTTTGCCCCGGTTAAAGAGGCGGAATTTGTCCTCTATGTCTCTTTGGATGAGCCGGAAGTCGCCTACATTCCAGGTGTCGGCTCCAATCACCATGGAGGCGTCTCGGCGGCACCGATCTTCCGCCAGATTGCCGCACGCTCCTTAGAGTACTTAGGGACAGCTCCCGACGACCCTGCCGGATATCCAATCGGAGACAGTCGCTATGACCCGGCTCAAGCCGATTGGCTGCGCGAAGTGAAGAAGCTGAAAGAAATTTATGAGGCCTGGAACCAAATTAAGTGAGCAAATTCTTGTCTTAAAGTGGAAAAGGTGCGATTTTATTGGAGGACTTAAAAGAGATGGTTCTTTCGATGAAGCTAAAAAAGATTTTTAAAGATATCCCTGCCGTGCAAATCAAAGGGGGCAAAGATGTCGAAGTGACGGGCATCTCGGCCAATTCTAAGCTGGTGGCGCCAGGCAATCTATTCATTGCCAAGAGGGGAAGCTCTTATGACGGGTCTTTGTTCATTCCAGAAGCGATTTCTGCCGGCGCCTCAGCCATCTTAACCGATATCTTTAATCCGTCATTAAAAAATACTTTGCAAGTGATCCATAAAGATCCAGCTTCTATAGAATCTTTTGTGTCCGCTGCTTATTACAACTACCCCTCCGATGAACTGTTCTTAGTCGGCATCACCGGCACCAGTGGCAAGACCACCACCTCTTTCTTGATCAAATACCTCCTCGATCAGCTGCGTCTTCAGGCCGGGCTCCTCGGCACCATCGAGTACATCGTCGGCAACCAAAGATACCAAGCCTCTCACACCACAGCCGACGTCTCCACAAACCACAAGCTATTAAGGGATATGGTGCGCCACGGCTGCCAATCGGCAGTGATGGAAGTGTCCTCTCATGCCTTGGAGCAGGGAAGAGTTGACCTAATCGATTTTGACCTCTGCCTCTTTACCAACCTCAGCCAAGACCATCTCGACTACCATCAGACCATGGATGCCTACTTTCAGGTCAAAGCCAAGCTTTTTCAACGCCCGCCGCCGCGCCCGAAAAAGAAAAAATGGCCCCAAGGAGCCATCATCAACCAAGACTGCCCTTGGGGGCGCAAGCTCTGCCAGGAGTTTCCCCTCAAAAACCCCTTCACTTACGGCATCGACAGCCCTGCCGACTTGAAAGGGCACTTGGAGCACCACTCTGCCGAAGGGATGACTCTGTCTGTCTCCCACCGCGATCAGACCTATCAAGTCAAGAGCCCGCTGGTCGGCAAATTCAATGCCTCCAACCTATTGGCAGCCTTTGCCGTCGGCATCCAGCTCGGCACCCCCGGCGAGAAAATTGCCCAGATCTTGAGCCATGCGCCTAAAGTGTCTGGCCGCCTGGAGAAAGTCAACAATCCACTTGGCATTTCAATCTATGTCGACTACGCCCATAAGCCCGCGGCCTTAGAGAACACGTTGCAAGCGCTGCGCGCCATCACCCCGGCTGCAAGTCAGCTGATCACTGTCTTTGGCTGTGGCGGCAACCGCGACCGAGCTAAGCGACCTCTGATGGGCGCCATTGCCGAGCGCTATAGCGATGCCGTCATTATCACCTCCGATAACCCTCGCTCAGAGGATCCCGCAGCCATCTGCGAGGAGATCGAAGCTGGCTTGACAGGGAAAACCCCTTGCCAAAGAATCATCGACCGCAAGCAGGCCATCGAAGAGGCCATCTTCAAAGCCTCTCCGCAAGATATCATCCTCATCGCTGGAAAAGGGCATGAGACCTATCAAATCTTTCACCATAAGACCATCTCCTTTGACGATGTCGCCATTGCCGAGGAATGCTGCCATAAGATTGCTCTAGCTAAAGTTTAATCTTGCAAATCTTCATCGATCGACGCCTTATGCTCCGCTCCTCCCGCCTCTTGCTGCAAATGATGTTCATCTTATTGGGACTCATCAGCTGCTCACAAAAAAAGGCGCCTCTGCCAGAAAAGGCGGCATCATCGCCCTCCTTGCCGGAGCGCAAGCCGCTCATCGTCATCGACCCAGGGCATGGCGGCGAAGACTTTGGCACCTATTCGCGCACCAAGCCCCGCCTGCATGAGAAGCATTTCACTTTAGAGACGGCCAAACTCGTCGACCGCAAACTGCGCCGCTTGGGATATCGCACCCTTTTGACCCGTCAGGGCGACCAGTTCATCTCTTTGCAAGCGCGCGTTCTCTTAGCAGAAAAGAGAAAGGCATCTCTCTTTGTCAGCATCCACTACAACTCAGCGCCAAGCGATCAGGCCCAAGGGATTGAGGTGTTCTATTGCAAAGACAATGCAGCGAAAAAAAACCGCCAATCTAAACTGCTCGCCGACTCCATCCTCTCCCGCCTCATCGATCAGACAAAGGCTAAATCGCGTGGAGTCAAATTCGGCAACTTCCTCGTCATCCGCGAGGCCAAGATGCCCTCTGTCCTCGTCGAAGCAGGCTTTCTCTCCAACAGCGATGAGCTCAAGGAGATTAAGACCCTAGCCTATCAAGAAAAAATTGCCGACGGCATCGTCCAAGGCATCATCAAATACTTAAGGGAAAGGCGCCGCCTCTCCCCTTAGATCCTTCTTTGCCAAAAGGCTTTAGCCCTTTGGAATCCGCCATCTTTAAAAACTTTAGGGCCTATTCTATTGCTGGCGCAAAAGAATAGGCCCTAAAGCCTTTCGAACAAGCATTTCTAAAGACTGGCCATAAAAAAAAAGGAAATTTCATCAAGGGTTTGAGGCCTATCTCTTTAGGGGATAGCTCGCAAATTTCTAGTTTTATATATAAATTCAGCTAATATAAGTTAATTTATTTTTTAATTGTCCGACCACTATTATTAAGATTGTAATTACTTTTATTAGGAAAATGATTTATGGGGTCAGTGCAAGGAAATTCAGAACGTCCAGTCATGCCAGGGGCTTCATTAAAGCCTGCCTCCCTGCCGGCCGGCGATCAAAAAGTCGCGTCTCAAAAAGTTGCGTCTTTAGATTCAAGGCCCGTGAAGGTGATTTCTAGAGGTTCGGCAGACTCATTTCTCAGAGTCTTCACCCGAGCAGTCAAAGCCCTGTACAGCGCTGAAAATAAGGCAATCCTATCTACCCGTCCGCGCAGCTATAGTTGCCCAGAACCACAAACGAAAAAGTTAGAGGACTCATCAGATCGCCCTCAGTCTTTAAAAGAGTTGACGCGCTCATGTGCGCGGCTTAGCGGCGCCCCGACTAAAGAATTAGCAGAGGCAAAGCTCGATTTAGCCGAGGCTCTTTTTCTGACAAAAAGTGCCGCAACGCCCGGCTCGAGAATTTCTCAACTGTTTCAAAAAAATGTACAGCGCCAACCAAGCGATCGGGAAAATGCCTTGAGCCAACTCAACGGCCTCGGTTCAAGAGGGCAGGACGCGAACCGCGGCGTCAATTGCACATTTTTAGCTGCCCAGATCAAAGAAAAAAGGGTGCCCACTGAAGCTTCTGCAAATTTTGCCGATATTCAGAAAAGGCATGAGAGAGGGGAAGTGATTGCACCATCCGAGTTGAAAACTTTAAATACCAATGAAGCCCTGTTGCTCCTAGGGCATGCCTCCTGGAAAGATGCCAAGACAGCTGAAAAATTTTTAAGCATCGCCAACTTGACAAGCCTCGAACCCAAAGAGGCGGCAACTCAATTTTTTCCCGTCAATATTCGGCCACAAATTGAGATGTATCTCGATGCATTAGTGGATACAAAAGGCCCGGCCTTAGCTTTAGAGCGCTTTACATCAGATATCCTGGTGCGCAATCCTTCGACGCGCCGGTCGGTTTTGACCAGCGAACTGAAAGATATCATTCAACAGATGCGGCAGTCTTATCGAAATGCAGCTGAAGACCGGCAAGGATCTCTTCAAGAAGCGGCGCGCTTTGACCCTCAAAAGCATCACTTTGATACGGTCAATGAATTGAAGAAGAATATCCGCGAGCTCACCTCCTTTGATGAGGAGAGCGTTAAACAGGTCACAAGTCATGCGCCTTCTGCGGAACGGCTGATGCTCGACCTCTTCAAAGAGGGGTTGCTTGCCGATGACGGCACGCAGACTAAAGAGCAGTTAAAAGGGCTCAATCGAGCTGTCATCAGTGGAGAAGGAGTGGATGCCATTCGAGAAAAGATTGCCAATATGCCAGAGAGCAAACAAGAAATATTGCGCGAGCTCTTCTCCTATGGTTTGCAAGTGAAAGAGCATTTTGCGCTAGAGCGAGAAAGGAACGAGAAAAGCATTCAAAAAGAAGGCGCACCTCAGCAAAAAAAAGACAAGCTTGAAGTCATTGAATTGGAGGAAAAGAGCCAAATCAGAGAACTGCTTCACCATTTAGACATCTGTGTCTCTGGAAAAAAGGAGCTTTATAGCTCTGTTGGCAGCTACAGCGAGTTCGTTAAATTTGGTCTGGAAAACTTTGAGCAGATTTTTAAAGACTAGGGCCCATTAAATGGATGGGGCACTAGAAGAAATGTCCCCGGCGCGATTTGAACGTGCGACCTGTTGCTT
>JARBTN010000055.1 GCA_029240195.1 Chlamydiales bacterium | reverse complement strand
CCCTTTTCAACATCTGATAAAGATTGTATTCTATACCCTTTCTGAATCTCTCTTCCCAGGAATTTCGATGATTATTGACGGCAATCAGATTGCAAAGACCATCAAGCAAGAGTTGAAGGAAAAGCTCACTCAGAGCCTTTCTAAAACCTCTCTGCCGAGAGCTCCAAGCCTCGCCGTCATCTTAGTCGGGGACCATCCCGCCTCTGAAATCTACGTGAAGAGAAAAGCCGCCGCCTGCGAAAGCGTCGGCATCGCTTCTCTCATCCACAGGTTGCCCACAGCAACTTCGGAAGGGGAAGTGCTGCAACTGATTGGGCGCTTAAATGGCGATCCCCAAATCGATGGCATCTTGGTGCAAATGCCCCTGCCCTCTCACATCGACACCAACCTGGCCATGCAAGCCATCGACCCCAAAAAAGATGTCGACGGCATGCACCCGCTCAATATGGGCAAGCTATTGCTCGGCGACCGAAGCGGCTTCATCGCCTGCACGCCCCTCGGCATTCAAGAGCTGCTCAAGCGCTACCACATTGAAACGGCGGGCAAACATACTGTCATCTTGGGGCGCAGCAACATCGTCGGCAAGCCTTTGGCATCTTTGCTATTGCAAAAAGGGGCCGGGGCCGATTCCACAGTGACGGTGTTGCACAGCAAATCTCAGGAGATCTCCTTTCACACCAAGCAAGCGGACATCCTAATTGCTGCCATTGGGTCTCCAGGCTATGTCAAAGAGGAGATGGTCAAAGAGGGCGCCGTCGTCATCGATGTCGGCATCAACCGCGAGCCCGGCCAAAGCAAGTTGAGAGGCGATGTCGACTACGCGGCCGTGGCCCCAAAAGCGGCCGCCATCACCCCCGTCCCCGGCGGCGTCGGGCCGATGACCATCGCCATGCTCCTCTCCAACACCTTAAAAAGCTATTTTAAAACATTTGCCCCTGAAAATCTGTGAGACTGCCTCTTCTCTTGCTCTTTTTTGCTCTCGCCTGCCAAAAGCCGCCGGAGCCGGTTGCCCTCTTCAGCGGCATCGCCATGACCATTCCCTACCGCATCTCCATTGGGGAATCCCTTAAAGAAGAGCAAAGAGCCCAGGTAGAAGAGCTGATTGCCTTGACATTTCAAGAAGTCGACGCCCACTATAACCGCTTCAATCCAGAGTCAGAGCTTTCAAAGTTTAACCGCTGGCCCAAAGACACTCCATTCACTGCCTCTCAAGAGCTCCTCTCTTTATTGCAGATCACCGACCATTTAGTTAAAATTACCGACGGCCTCTTCGACCCGACTATCGAACCCTTATTTCGCCTCTACCGCTCTCACTTTGAAAAAGGGTCCTTCCCCTCCCCTGAGGAAGTGGCCGCCCACCGCCCCTCGATTGGCTGGGATAAGATTGCCCTCTCAGGCACTTCCCTAAAAAAGTTGGCTGATGGCGTGGAGCTCGACCTCGGCGGCGTCGCCAAAGGCTATGCGGTCGATCTCTTAGCCGATCGCCTCCAATTGCTCTTTCCCCATGTTTTAGTGGACTGGGGCGGCGAAATTAAAGCCCATGGCCACCATCCGGCAGGGCGCCCTTGGCAGATTTTCATCAGCTGCCTGGGCAATCCTAATCCTGAAGAGGCCATCACCTTCTTGGAGCTATCCGAAGAGGCCATCGCCACAAGCGGCGACTATTTGCAAGTGTGGCGCATTCAAACCGCAACCGGGGAAAAGACGGTCTCGCACATCGTCAACCCCAAGACGCTCCAGCCGCTGGAAGTTTCAGAGCGCTCAATCGCCAGCGTCAGCGTCTTGGCCAAAACGTGCGCCGATGCCGACGCTCTAGCCACGGCCGGCATGCTCCTTTCCAATGCCGAAGAGGCCGCCAGCTGGGCCAAAGCGATTCCGGCCGCAAGCTTTTGGTTTTTGACGCGGCAAAAGCAAGAGCCTTGCGCCAAGTGAATGAGCCCCCTCTTTCCCCTTGTCTTTAAAAAAAATGATCGAGTACCTTAATTGATTAAAGGGATTCTCTAACACTGCTGACGCTGCTAAATAGATAAGCCCTTTAACCTCAAGAAAGCTAACTGAACATAAAATGGGAGCTCGCATGAAATACCTCATCCAATCAGCCGGACGCCGCCTGCTATTCTTAAGCGCCTTGACTAGCCACCTCATCGGCGCTGACGCCGCCCTCGATGATTACAAAATCTATACAGAGTCATCGATCGAAGGGAGAGGGTCGAACTATCTCTTCATCGCCCCATCAGAACTGCCCATCGAACGCTCTATAGAAGAGGAGATGGCCGTCTTGATGAGTGAAGAGACCGATCCCTTCTTTCCCAAGCGTTACAAAGAGAGCTCAGGCTTTGCCTTCTTTCGCTCTATCACTCCTAAAGAGTACTACTATGAAGATGCCGACTCTGTCGAAGGCTTTTTAAAAAGAGAGACCGATCGGCAAAATGTGCTGTTTTATGCCATCAAACAAGATTTTGAGGGCGCGACCGGCGACCTGGTCTGCCAAGGTGAGCTCTTCTCCCCCCTGCAAGGGCCAGGCATCTTCTTCTTGCGAAAAAAATTTCACACGGTGGAAGATACAACACCTGTCGAAGAATTTCCTTGGGAAACCACCACGCCCTACCCCTTCTACCATTCGACCACTTACCTGCAACACTCTTGCTACTTGATCTACTACACGTTTTCAGAGGAGAGAGAACTCGCTAAAGAAAAATTTGAAACGCTCTCCAGCTACATCCACACAGCAGTCGACGGCGTGGTCGAATAAAGAAAAAAACCTTTTTTCAGTCCAGCTAAGAAAGGCTTTAAGCTCTATCCAATCTGCCAAGTCTTAAAGCCTTTGCTCTTTCAAATCGCAAACGCCGACAAAATAACCAAACCGAAAGGTTAGCCAACCCATTTTCATGAATCATCTTCTCCCCCTTCTATACCCAAAGCAAGAAGACGATCTTTTTCTCATCTCCCCTCCCCGATCGGTAGAAGAGGATCAAATAGAGGCCGCTCTAGAAAGGTTCAATCGAGCCCTCTCCAGCCAAGCCCAGCAAAGGCTGTACCTTAAGTCAGCGCGCAAAGAAGAGACGGGTGAGCCCCTCTTGCCCAAGTTCTCCCTCTTAAGCCTTGAAAGATCTCTCTCAGCGCTCTTTAAACGGATGGTCAACTGCGCGGCTAAAACCGAAGAGAGCTGCCCCCTCATAGACAGTAAAGATATGATAGCAGAGTTTAGAAAGCTTGTTGTCGATAGAATGAGCTATCAAAAACGGGAAGAGTGCCCCTTTTTATTTGACCAGATAGAGACGAAGCTCTTAGGTTTCTTTGAGCAGCAACCCTGCCAACAGGTGATTGAATTCACCGATGGAATTTGGAAAGAGTCTATTGAACTGCTCATCGATCTCCTGCAAGAATACCTGCAAAGAAAAGAGCTCTACCCCAAGCAAAATAAACGTCACTACCGTTTTTTTGAGAAACCCACCAGTGCCCTTTCTGGTGAACTCATGCCCTTTCTCTGCAAAATTGCCTTAACAGTCATCTCTCAGCGAGACTTAAGAGAGCAAAAAGAGCTGCACATTTTTCTCAAGAAGCTCTTGCTAAAGCGATTGAAAGCCGAACGCCATTTCATCTACCGCCACGATAATGAATACACCTATCAAAATGAATTATACAACCGCTCCTATTTTCTCTATAAAATCTATAGGGAAAATCTCATTTACTTCTCTCCAGAAGACGATTTGCAGATTGAAGCGGAGGATTTTAAAATGATCTATTTTCTGGAATGGGATATCTGCGCCCTTTTCGAAGACTGCTCACGCAAAATCTTTTCTTTGCCTCACCTCACTCGAGCTCTCACCCTCGCCTTGACCTGTTGGTATCAAGCCACTGACGTCCATCTCGAGCATTTAACGCTTTTCCTCCTCGAAAAAGGCGCTGACCCGCGCGCGCCCATCGAGGGCCGTAGCGCCATCGATGTACTAGAGACCACACTTGCCCGTGCAAGCGACCCTGAATATGGTGGGTTCATTAAATGGGAGAGCCGCCCTCTCAACACAGAGTTTGCTCATAGGACTCTGGATTGGATTAAAGCAAGGGGCTTATAGCTGGAAAATGTCTGCTATCGGCTGCTTGCCAGGTAGGATGGCCCGGGAGGCCTGATTTCTCAGCGTTCCCTTGCGCGCCGCCAAATCCTGAATTTTAAGGGGGCGTAAAAATTTAAAACAGGGATTCATCTAAAAAGAAGACATGAACTTCTTTCTTTAAAATTTCATACGCTTCCAAATACGTTTTATGCAAGAGATCAAAAGGGCGCAACCCTTGCCGATCGCGAATAGCGTTTTGCGCGCCATGCATCACCAGAAAATCGATCATCTCCCGATCCCTTCTCAAGCAAGCTAAATGCAATGGCGTATATCCACTATCTCTATCAGGAGCATTGACATCGGCGCCCAAGGCAACCATTTGCTTGACCAGATCAAAGTTGGAATACTCCAAAGCATCTCCATGCATCGAGACCGTGCGGTACCCTTTGCCAACAGCTAGATGGAGCGCCGTATTATGCCTTTCCGGGCAGTCTTTTTCAGGGAACAGGGCTATTTCTCGAGCCGCCGCCACCTTTAAAATTCTATCTGCTACTGAATTTGAAGCATTGGCAATAGCCCACATAAGAGGGGTATTGCCCCATCCCCAATGATCATTTTGTGTGAAGTCGCCTCCCAAATCGAACAAGGTTTCAATGACCTGTGTCTTTTCCAAAAAAAACGTCGATAAATTAAATTTAGAGATGAATAAGCAAAGGCCAGTATAGCGAGCCTCTCTATCTTGATTGACTGTATGCGGCTTGGCTACCTTTGCAAATAGCTCCCTAAATGCCGCGCATCTCCTCTCAGTGACCGACGGCCTTTGCAAAAAAGAGCTGATTTGACGCTGCTCTCGGCTTAAAAGAGGCAGGTTCAACGGATTGAAAAGGTGGGTCTCTCTCCTCTCGCTCTTTTGAGCCCATTTAAAGGAGCGCGAGAAATAAGAAATACCTAATCTAAAGAGCTCCAGGCCTTTTTTAAAAATAGCTAAGGCAATGTGCGCGACTTTGCTGACGATTTTCTGGGTTTTTTGGCACGTTTTCCATGGAGAGTTTATTATACTGGAAAAGCTCGGAAACGGTTGCAGGCGGAACATGTAAAACTCTTTTAAATGACTTTGGAAGGTTTTTTTGTTAGGGTGTACAAATTTTATAAAAAAAACTGCCGGCGCACTTCTTAAGCTTAACCGGCAGTTAGAGATCCCTTTCAAAAATTAGTGAGAGGAGCTGCGAGAGCCGCGCGCTATGTCGATGGTGACTTTTTCTCTTTGCACTTTGCCATTGGCAGATTGCCGATCTTGGTAGACCACGCCAGTCATGCCTTGCTGCTTGATGAGGGAGCCCTTTCTTTGACTTACTTCCAAAGATGTTTTTTTCACCTCTTCTTTCAAAATCTCTCGCAGCTATTCTTTTTTCTCAATGTGTTTGGCTTCTTGCTTGCGGTAGAATTTCTTCTTTCGCTCCTGGTTCATTTGCAAAGAGGTTTCTTCTTTTTGAAGCAATTGAGCTGCCAACTTTTGCTTTGCTTTGGAAGGGGAAAGGAGCGCCGCCTTTTGAGCACTATGCTCTTTTAAGGAGGTGTGGGAGGAGACTTTAGACCGGTCTAGCCCCTGTTTTCCCTGAGGCAATTTTGGAGCCGCCATGGCGCCTTTGACCTCGTCTTGGTCGGATAGGGACAGCTCTTCTAACAAGTCGAGATAAGAGTCGCTACCTAGCAGAGCTTTTAGAGCATACACCGTAAAGGTTTGATCATCTAAAAGAGCGACTTGATACCCTTGGGCATCTTTAACTCCCAAGCGCTGAGTCAAATCTTGCAATTGGTCCGGAGTCAGATGGCGCCGGTTGATGACGATCCTTTTGTCCTCTCGATCGAGGTAGGCATTGAAGTTAAACTGAATCGAGATTTGATATTGTGCTGTGATATCCCGAAAAGCATGTGCAGCGATGAGGGCACTTTTTCCACTTCCTCGATTTGCCTGATGCTCAGCGAGGATCTGTCCAATCTGGCCGATCTTGATGCGATACTGCTCTTGAGCGCTGGGCTGGAGCTTTTGCCGGCATGTCAATTGACAAGCGCTTTTGCTCTCCAGCTCATGGTTGAAGGTCAAAACCCCTCTTTTTTGCAGCAAGTCTAAATGACTTGAAAAATCGTAATCCATGTAGACCACCTGTTTAATTTCAAATATAGATTAATTTTAATAAAAAAGTAAGTATTTAATCAATGCATTAAAATAAAAACAGTGCGCAATACTTAAAAATTCACCTTCGCTTCAAATTTTAAAATAAACTCTTAAAGGGGGGATAGCCTCTGTCTCTTTTTTAGAAAAGCACCCTCTGTTAAAGGTTAATATTGAGCTGATTGCACGTTTACAGAATCTTATCTTTCAATTATACTGAAAATCACACCACCCAGATTCAGGCCGCAAAAAAGAAAAGCCCCTATTTTTAGGGCCATTCTTTGCAAGCTCGCTTAAAAATCTGGCGTCAGGGCGATCCAACTTAAAATTTTAATCGCCCTTTAGCCCGTATCCTCTTCTATAAATTTAACTTTGCTGACTAAACGTTAACCCCCGAGCAGTCAATGCTGGTTACTCCACCGCGCAAGAATAAAATTGCTCTTTGTGATTATCCTTATCTAAGGGATATTGAACACCGCCTATTTATGTCTTTGCTGAGCGTCACAGAGGTCGACATCCTGCGGGAAATCGTCAACCATTCTGTCAAAATTTTCAGCGAGGACATTGCCGAGGCGTTAGAAATTTCCTTAGAAGAGCTCAATCCCTTCTTAAAAAAGCTCCATCAGATCCGCTTTTTGACCCTCAAAGACACCTACATGATCGTCGATAAGGATTTAAGGCGCTATTATGAAGCCCAGCTCATCAAATTTGACGAGCACTTTCGGCCTGGCATCGACTACCTACAAAGCCTGCTCAATAAAGTGCCCATCCATGTTCTGCCAGCTTGGTATGCGATTCCGAAGACATCGGATAATATCTTTGACTCAATCATCGAAAAATATTTGAGCACCCCAAAAAATTACCGGGCCTACCTGCAAGAGCTCACTTTCGATGAGCCCGCGCTGAAAGGGATTACGCAAGACCTCTTTTCAGCGGCTGACTATCGCATTCCCTCTCAAGAACTGCGCAAGAAATATGAGCTTTCGGCAGAAGAATTTGAAGAATTGATGCTGCATTTAGAGTTTAATTTAATTTGCTGCCTAAGCTACCAGCGGGTGGGCGATGTCTGGCAGGAGGTGGTCTGCCCCTTTTACGAGTGGGGAGAGTACTTGCGCTTTGAAAGAGACAACCGCCCCAAACCCATCGAAGCTAAGGCCGCGATTTGCTGCGACAGCCAGGTGGAGTTTGGCTTTTTAAAAGACATCACCTCTTTTTTGGGCTCTCTAAAGCTCAGCCATAAAAAAAGGGGCGGGCAAGAGATCGATCGCACTTTGATTCAGCAGGCCATCAAAGGCTTAAAAGATCAGCCTTGGCAGGGACTCGAAGAGGGACAAGACCGCTTTGAATACCTCTACCGCATGATCGTACGCCTCATTGAGCTGCAGCTGATCGACACCGAAGAGGGCGTTTTCAAGGCCAATAAAAATGGCCTCTATTTCCTCGAGCTCCCCTCATTACAAGAAAAGGCCATCTACTGGTATCGCCACATCACCCAAGAAGCGGATTCAAGCTTTAAAGATAAAAGCCTTTGCAATGACCGCAATCTAAGGAATGTGGAACAAAGCCTTAAGCCTTTTGTCTCTAGCGGATGGGTTTATTACGATGATTTTTTAAAGAGCATGACCGTCCCAATTGGGGAGACTCCTGGCGTCATGATTGCTCAGATGGGCAAGAAATGGAACTATGCCATCCCTCAATATAGCCCGACAGAGAAGCAATTCATCGATACGGTGGTTTTAAAACTTTTTAAAGAGTGCGGGCTGATCCTGACCGGCCAGGCAGACGGACGAACTTGCTTTCAGGTGACCCCTTTCGGCCGCGTCTCTATCGGCGATTGAAGCCTAAGCGCTCCTAAAATTGGAGAGAAGGCGACCTCCCCCTCTCTCGTTTTTTAAGAGAGGCGACCTTCTTTGAGGATGAAGAGGCGGTCGCTGTCTCGCTTTAAAGGTGCAGCATCCACTGTAGTGATGAAGACTTGGCCTAAATCGGCCATCAAATCGAGCAGGTGGCGCTGCCTTTTGCTATCTAAGCTCGCTGCCAGATCATCGATGAGCATGAGAGGGGCGGCGTCGGCCCGCTCCTTTAAAAGAGCCCACTCGGCAAGGCGTAAAGCTGCCGCTATCGATTTCACCTGCCCTTCGCTGGCAAATTTTTTAGCCTCCCCCCCTTTTAAGAAAAAGAGCATGTCTTCGCGGTGGGGCCCCACCAGCGTCATCCCTAAGTACTCTTCCCGCTGCCGATTCTTCACCATTTCCTTCTGATAGTGCTGCACAATCCCCTCAAAGCCCTCTTGCAGCGGAGCGTCCGTCTTATAAAAGAAGTCGATGGTGTCGGCATCCAAGCCCGAGAGGTGGCGATAGTAGATGGGGGCCAGCAGGCGTAGCTGCTCCACGGTTTGCTGCCGCTGCAAGCAGAGATAGGCGCCTGACTTGGCCATCTCCTCTTCAAACGGCTCGATATAAGAGGTCTGCCGTTGCTTTAACAGGGCATTGCGCTGCTTGAGCGCTTTTTGATAGCGTTGGAGATGGTGGACATAGAGAGGGTCAACTTGCGCATTTTGCAAGTCTAAAAAGGTGCGCCGCTCTTGAGGAGCGCCTCGGATTAAAGACGTGTCGCCGGGCGCAAAGAGCACGCCTTGCATCAGCCCCAGCAAGATATTAGCCGAAGCGTAGGAGGTGTCGTTATAGACGACGCGCCGCTTTTGCCCGTCGAACTGCACTTGCAGCGACTGCGAGATGCCGTGCTTGACAAAGTCGGCGCGCACGCAAAATTCGCGCTGGCCAAGGTGAGCGAGATCGAGAAGGTGATGGGTGCGAAAGGAGCGCCCAGTAAAGAGCAGATAGACAGCCTCTAAAAGGTTGGTCTTGCCCTCTCCGTTATCGCCAAAGATCACATTGCGGGAGGGGGCAAAATCCACCTCCAGCTCTTGGTAATTGCGAAAACAGATTAAATGGAGGCGCTCTAAGTGCATGGCCTTTAGCTGGGGTGTTTCGTTTTTTTTGCTTAAGCGCCGGCTAAAAGACCCGGCGCTTTCCACCTATTCGCCGCTCAGGCGCATCGGCATGAGGACAAAGAGGGGCCCTGTCGCCCCTGCCCCTTGCTGCGGCACTTCGGCATCGGTGATCAACCCAGGATTAAACGGGTCGGTGAGGCCGATGCTGACTGTCTCTTGCTTGCTGTGGCGAAGGATGTCGAGGAAAAAGGCGGGGTTAAAGGCAATTTCGAGCCTCTCGCCGCGGTAATTGACGGGCATGCTCACCTTGCCCTCGCCAATGTCCATGGCATTGGCAGTCAAGCGCAGCTCGCCGTCGGCAAAGGTGAATTTGACCGATTGGCTGGTATCGGTGGTGAAAAGAGACACTTGGCGCAACAGCGTGATCAGCTCATCGCGATGCAAGGGCACAATCGTCTCTGTCTTTTCAGGGATGACGCGAGTCACATCCGGGTAGTCGCCCGATAAAAGCTTGGAGATCAAGATCAAATTGCCCGTCTCGACAGCAATTTTATCATGGGTCAAATAGAGGTTGGCCTCATTTTCATCGCCCAGGTTCTTTAAAATCTCTTCGACAGCTTTGAGGGGAATGATGTATTCGCCGCTAAAGGAGGGGTCGACGGCAACGGGCAGAGATGCTTTGGCCAACCGCTTCCCATCGGTGCCGACAAAGGTGGCGCGGCCATTTTGCACTTGCATGAAGACGCCGGTTAAGACAAAGCGGCTATCTTCTCTAGAGACGGCAAAAGCTGTGCGATAGAGCATATCTTTTAGATCGCTCTCTTTGACCTTAATTTGGGTGGCGCCGGACAGATCGGGCAGCTGAGGGTATTCCGAGCGATTCATGCCATGCAGCTTAAAGCGGGAGGAATCGGCGACAATTTCTGTGATATCGCTAGAGCTTGAGCTCATTTCAATATGGAGCGATGTCAGCTCTCGGATCAAGTTGGCAAAGCGCTTTGCAGGGAGAGTGGTCGCTCCCTCTTCGATCACTTTAGCTTCGGCAAAGCAGCGCACACCGACATTGAGATCGGTCGCGGTCAAGATAATCTCTCCCTTGACGGCTTCGATCAAGATATTCGATAGAATAGGGATGGATGCTTTCTGCGCGACAATATTTTGCACCATGCTGATCAATTGATTGAGATGCTGCCTAGAGATGATAAATTTCATGGGTGGACCTTTACCTTGAACTTTTGAGCTTGTCATCCGAGTCATTCCAAAAACTGGTTCCCTTTGGGCCGGAGGAGAGACCCCTATCTGCCCTGTCAGAGAGAAACTCTGCCATTGAAACAATCAAAATGAGGTGTTATACTATCATTTTTTCCTTTTTTGAAACAGAATAAGCGCTAAAGGCAGATGAAGATGATTGGCGCGCCATTTAGATCTTAAGCCACTTGCACGGTTTAAAATCTTTGATGGTCTCTGACAAAAAGCCCTGTGAATCAGCAGAGACTCTACAGATAAACGCAACTAAAACACGGGAAAAACTCCTCTTATGTCTCGCACTAGCAGTGAACTCGCCTCAAATCGCAAAGCTGGCTACAGCTTTGAAATTTTAGAGACTTTCGAAGCGGGCATTGCTCTCTTGGGAACGGAAGTCAAGTCGCTTCGCACGGGAGGAGGGTCGCTGCAAGAAGCTTACCTCTACGTCGACCAAGGAGAGCTTTGGCTGATCAACGCCCACATCGCACCCTACCGCTTTGGCAATATCTACAATCATGAAGAGCGCAGAAAAAGAAAATTGCTCATGCATAAAAGAGAGATCGCCAAGCTGCTGGGCTCCCAGCAAGAGAAAGGATTTGCCCTCATCCCCCTCTCCCTTTATTTAAAAGAGGGCAGAGTCAAAGTGAAAGTTGCCGTCGCCAAGGGCAAGAAAATTTTTGACAAGCGAGAGGCGATCAAAGAACGGGACGTGCGCCGCACCATGGATTTGGCAAAAAAAGGGATGCACGATTAGATGTATAAAATTGAAGTGCTAGCCTTTGAAAGGCAGCACCCCGCCTGGCTAGAAGAGGCCATTCAAATCTACATCAAGCGGATGAAAGGACAGGCCAATCTCTCCTTTTCCTTTGTCAAAAGTGATGAAGAGCTAAAAAGGAGGGCCTTGAAAGCCAAATCGCTCATTGTCTTAGACGCCCTGGGCGCCTCTTATGACAGCGAGCAATTCTCGTCCTTCCTCGTCGGCCAATTGGTTAAAGGGGGCAGCCAGGTCACCTTTCTCATTGGAGGAGCCGAGGGGCTCTCTGATGAGCTGAAGGCAATCGAGCCAAAAATCCGCCTCTCTTCCCTCACCTTCACCCACCAGATTGCACGCCTCATTTTAGTGGAGCAGATTTACCGCGCTTTGGAGATTGCCAAAAACAGCGCCTACCATAAATAAGCCTCCATTAAATATTTTCTAGAGCGCTTAAGCCTTAAAATAGAGAAAAGAGCCGTGGATGAGCGCTGAGCCGACGGCAATATCGACCAAGCCTCGGATGTCTAAGGGAACGGCGCAGACATTCATCAGCAGGCCAAGCCCCATCATCAGTGCAATCAATGCCACATAAGGGATGGTGAACAGATCCTTGATGGAGAGAGGCTCTTCTTTTTTCTCCAGCCGTTCTTTGGTCCGTCCGACTGTCTTTTGCAAAATATACTGAGCCTTCAGGCGGCCGACCACTAAAAAAGCCACAATCAGCACTAAGATGCCATTGGCAGGGTTTTCAAAGACAGTCGTCATGAGGGAAACCAAAGGCCCCCCAGCACTTTCAACTGCCCGCTTGACAAATCCGAGCCCCAAAGAGAGAAGGGAGAGGCCGGCAGCGAGCCAAATTAGCCCGGATAGAATGTAGAGATGTCGTCTTTTCAAGAGGTGCTCCTTTGGGTTTGCTTTTTTAAAAAAAGATTACACCAAGCCCTGCTTATTTTTCATCATCTCCTTGCGCCAAGGCCCAAAAATCCCTTTTAAAACAAGCTCGTGCCCGACCACAGATGTTTTTACATGTCAAACGAGCGTAAAAACATCTGCGGTCGGGCACTAGGAGCGCTGACAGTTAGGGATATAAAAAACTCCTGGCTTTTTCCAGGAAAAACAGAAATAAAACTGAGACTGTTGTTTACAAACATGTGAATTTAATGTACAATTAATAACGAACTTATAAAAGGCGTATTCAAGAAAGCCTAAAAAGAACATTAAATTTGCATTTGAACAGAAGAGCGAATTGCCAAAGTGCCCTCTCTCTTGAGGACCTGGAAAAGAGCCTATAAGATAGATAAAAAAGCCCTTTCTCGATAGGGCTATCACTTTGCCCAAAAAAAGTTAGAAGTTATTCATTTTTTCTTTTATCATTCGCTAAGAACGTAAAAAAACGCTGCAAAGGGTTCAAGCCTTTAGACTCTTGTTTTATCGAGCAGAGCAAACTCCCTTCAGCACAGAAAGCCCCTTATATAGACATTTGGATTTATTGAGAAATAAGTAGGTAGGTTAAAGTAGCAACTATGGGTACTTCCAGTAAATTTTATCGCTTTGTTTTTTGTTTGCTATCTATTTTGATGGTCATGACCTTCCAAATAGATCACACGTCCCTTGCGACAACAAGCGACTTCCTGATCGCCCTCGGCGGCGGACTCGGACTTTTCATCTGCCTTTTTGTGGTAGAACAATCGCTAAAGCGGACGACGCTTCGCGCTTTTAATATTGCCTTAATAGGACTTTCGCTCGGCTATTTGATGGGCAGATCGATCTTGCTCATCACAGACTCTGTCATCAGTGTGACGGCGCCAGTTTCGCCCGCACAGATTCACCTCATCAGAGGGATCGTTTATCTGCTTAGCTCTTACATCAGCCTGACCTTGACGGCCAAAGCCGCCGACGAGTTTCACCTGGTCATCCCCTTTGTCAAAATGACAGGGTCAAAGAGCAAAGAGCCGCTCATCTTGCTCGATCACACCGTGCTTTCTGATTCGCGCATCCTCGATCTGGCGACCACCGGCATCTTAGATCGCGTGGCCATGATCCCAAGATTCCTGGTCAAAGAGCTTTCGCAAGAATTGCTCTCTGAAGATGAGATTGTCCGCTCTAAAGCCAAGCGCTGCCTCGAAGCCATCAAAAAACTGGAGGCGCTCCCCCAGCTGGAGCTGCGCTATCATGAAGCAGAAATGGCGGAGTCAAAAGACGTCATTAATAAGCTGCTCAGGCTGGCTAAAATGTGCCAAGCGCGCATCTTGACCGCAGACCCCAATCGCTTGAAATTGAGCGCGTCAGATGGCGTCCCTGTCATCAATATTCACGCCCTCTCTACAGCCTTAAAGCCAATCATGCAAAGCGGCGAGTTCATCGCCATTAAGATTCAGCGCTATGGCAAAGAGCCCCACCAAGGCGTCGGCTACTTAGAAGATGGCACCATGGTGGTGGTCAACGGCGGAGGCGATTACATTGGCGACACCGTGCGCTGCCAAGTGCTCTCTGTGAAGCATACCTCATCTGGCCGCATGATCTTTTGCAATGTCATCGATGATATTGCAGTGAGACGCGGCGATGAGAGCGCCCACTCTTATCACCACGCCAGCATGTAAGCTTGATCACAATAGCTTAAAAAAAAAGCGCCTGACCAATTGCAAAGCTATTGGCAGGCGCTTTTTTTTAGCATTTTCAAAGAGACGATTCATGGCCCTATTAGGCATTGGCACCGACATCATCGAAGTTTCCCGCATTCAAAAAGCCATCGAGCGGCAGGGAGAGCGCTTTTTAAAAAGGCTCTATACACCGCAAGAACTGGAATACTGCCTGCAGTTTAAAGAGCCCAAAGAGCGCCTGGCCGCGCGCTTTGCTGCTAAAGAAGCGATTGCCAAGGCGCTTGGCAAAGGCATCGGCAAAGGATTGGACTGGCTCGATATTGAGATCGGCCACGACCTACAAGGCCGACCCTTGGCCCTGTTAAGCGAGGCGGCCAAGGCCCTCTTTTCCCCGCCAACAGCGCCGATTCAAATTCACTTGACGATTAGCCACTGCAAAGAGTATGCGACAGCGACGGCTATCGTCGAGCTATCAGAGGCTTCTCATCACTCTAGACTCTGAATTGTCAGCCAACGCTCCAATTCTAAAGCGGCCATACACCCGCTCCCAGCTGCCGTAATGGCCTGGCGATAGGTGTAATCCTGTACATCCCCTGCTGCAAAGACCCCTTCGACGCTGGTCTTGCAAGTGCCCGGATGAACCTGAACGTAGCCATTTTCTAAGAGGGCCACTTGGCCATTTAAAAATTTGACATTCGGCTCATGCCCAATGGCAAAGAAGAGACCGCCGGCCGGCCGCTTGACAATCTCGCGGGTCACCACATCTTGCAAGGAAAGCTGCTCGACAGAGGAGGAGCCTTCGACCGCTACCACTTCCTGATTCCAAAGCACCGTCACCTTGCTATTTTCCAATAGGCGGTCGGCCATGATCTTAGAGGCGCGTAGCCGGTCGCGGCGGTGGACGAGATAGACATGCGAAGCATATTTGGTCAAAAAGAGGGCCTCTTCACAAGCCGTGTCGCCGCCGCCAATCACATAAAGGTCTTTGCCGCGGAAGATGGGCATCGCGCCATCGCATACAGCACAAGCTGTGACCCCTCTTTGCCAGAATTCCCCATCGCCGGCGCCAGGAATGGGCAGCCGCTTGGCAGTGGCGCCAGTGGCCACGATGATAGAGTCTGATAAAAATGACCGCTGCGCGCTCTTCACGAGAAAAGGGCCTTTGGATAGGTCGACTTCCGCCACATCTTCGGTAAAAATTTTGGTGCCAAAGCGCAGCGCCTGCCGCCTAAACTGATCCATCAATTGCGGACCGGTGATCCCCTCAGGGAAGCCGGGGAAATTTTCCACTTCGGTCGTCGTCATCAGCTGACCACCGGCCACTCCTGAAAAGAACCCCTCGAAGAGCACCGGCTCTAAGTTTGCTCTAGCGGCATAGATGGCCGCTGTATAGCCGGCAGGTCCCGAGCCGATGATCACCACTTTTACTTTTTCCATAAAAACCTCGTTGATTGCCTAAACCTTGTTTGCTCTTGCCAAGAGCGTCTCTCGCGAGCAACAAAAGCACCTTTATAAAGTTAAAAAGCACTTTTTGCCAAGCATTTTAAGTATTGAGGACTTGCCTAAAACTAATCTTTCTCTTTTAATAATCCGTTCATTAAAAAAATACGGATTAAATAAGCAAAATGCCAAATACCCTTTTTTTTGAGATTAGAAGAGGGCCGGGAGCTGGAAGCCGGGAGCCGAGTCGGCGACCAAGCCCTTCTATATTCTTTTAAACGGGCGCTCGCAAACCTTGCTAGAAAATTGGCCAATCGACCAAGATTGATTGACACCATCCATTTTGGAGACCCCTGATGCCCTCTTTTCCACAAATTGCCATTGCCGCCTTATTGACAATCTCCCCGCTCCTAAAAGCCGAAGAAATTTCCGTTCCAGGGGGCTTTTACTATGAGCTGGTGACCACACAGCCTTGGGTCTACCGGCCGGTTGCTCTCGGCCCCGAGGTCACCATTCACATGCCGACGGCAAGTTCTGAGTTCCACTTCGATATCACCGAGCCGCTGCAAGAGTATAAAAAAGAAGAGACTGGGCTTGTCACTTACAGCGCCTTGATTGCCGAAAAAGGCAAGCTCAATCCGCCCCAGGCTGTCTTATGCTCTTATTATCGTTCGAGCCCGCCGCCTGTCTCTTTAGAAGACTACGTCAACTTTTTGCTCGGTGATCCGGCTAAAGAGAAGATGCGCAAAAGCACGGCGACCTTTGGCGAATATCCCGGCCTCTTCTACCAACAAGCGAATCCAACGGCAGGCAACACCCACTGCGGCTTTTGTTTTTGCCATCAAAATAAGATCATCGCTTTTGACTTTGCTGTCGAAATAGATGCTAAGGCTGAAGCTCCAGATCTCACTCCCTTTGTTAAAGCTTTTATGGAACAGGTGACGATCAACGAAACCCGCTCTTCTAACTGACAACGGCTC
>JARBTN010000054.1 GCA_029240195.1 Chlamydiales bacterium | reverse complement strand
TTTGCAGCTGAAAATGCCAATTCGGGTAAAGCAACTGTGCAACAAAGAGTGACTTCCTTTTTTAAGGGAATGATGCAAACTTCCCCAAGAAAACTAGCAAGGCAATTTGAGCGGACTGAAGACGCCTTTAAAGAACGTAATAGCCAAGCCACACTCAGCCATCTCAATGAGAATTTCAAAGAGGTGCTAGATTCAAGAGAAAAGCCTGGGCAAATCAAAAGATATTTAGTGGTGGATGCCAAAACGGGGGCGTCTTATACCACCATTGATCCGAAAAAAGCCTCTCCAATCGCAGAAATCTCTAAATTAGTTGAGTATCATAGTCAAAGATATGATGCCGCTGATCAGGGTTCTAAGGAAAATCAAGGCATAAAAGACTTGATCAAACATTTCACCCATTTATTGCCCGAACATAAGAAAACGTCTGTTCAATCTAAAAGGAGCTTATGGGAATCCTTTTTGGAAAAAGTTCCTAACCCGTTGCCAAAAATTGCTAGCCTTCTCAATATAAAAAAAGAGGACGATCAATTCGATGACTATATTCAATCGCCAGTATTATTCGAGGATAAGATAGAATTCTTAAATGGAAGAAGTAAGGCTCACCCTTTGACGATCGATCAGGTTACTGCCGGCTTCAGAAAGGAGATAAATATAAATTTTTATGGGAGCAGCGAGAGGGCTCTTGAATTTGTGGAGCGAGCTTTCTATGAGGCGGTCAATGAAACTGCAGAAGAGATAAAAAATGGCAAAATCGGTGTCGAAGACGCGATCCTTCGTGTAGAAGAAAAGATCGGCGATTATATGATAAAAAACAATCGAGAGACGATTGAGGTTGATCGAGAGGCTTTTAGAGATTTAATGGGCTCATTGGCCAAAGCTGGAATAGGAAATAAATCACCACATTTGCATTCAGAACAGCTCAAGAGACTGATTCAAGAATATGATAACGGCACTTGGCAGGATGAAAAGGATGAAAATGGTGAGGCGACTCATTTAAGAAAAATTGAAATTGAAAATCTATCTCCTCAGCTTTTTAATAAATTAAATCGCTTTTTAACGCTTTTATTTGAAAGCAATGCGATGAAAGAGCTTTTAACGAATTATTTTAACTCGGTCAAGATTTAAGAAAAAAATGGTTGCAGATCCAAAGTTTTTGCCAGGAAAAGGCAAGAAACCGCCCGATGCGGCGGTTTTTTGCCCTTAGAAATCCCTAAAGAAATTACTGAATCTTTGGGCCTGCGACGGTCCCTTTTTCCCTCTTTTCATTGAAATGATTGCTGACACTTTTCACGCGGTTGTCGATCAGCTTGCTAATTTTGGCAAACTGTCGCTGCTCTTCGAGGGTGTAGTTGGGCGCAATTTGCCTTTCAACGAAGCGTTTTGCTTCTGAATAGTCCACTTGAAAGCTCTTGACATCCAGGGTGTTTTTGCTCTTTTGGTCGACAAAGTTGATGGCGGCGTAGAAAAAGCCAAGCGCTGTCTCCAGCTTTTGGAAGTCCGTCTCTCCAGATAGCTGAAATTCTTCGCCAAAGATGCCTTGCAGCCGCTCTTCTAAAGTAGATAGGTCAGAGTCTTCTTGGATCACCCGGTTGATGGTGCTAGCCAGGGCCAACGCCTGTGTGGAGACTCTTCCTTTCTTGCTCAGCAGCTGGTTAAATAGCTTTTCTCCTTCGATCACTTGTTTGGGGCGTGTTTGATCGAGGTAATCTCTTCTTGTTCCCCCCACCCCTTCAATTGAGTTCATCTTTATCTCCTTGTCTCGGCTTGCTCGAATTTTAAGATTTCTTGTCCCGCTTTGAGGCCATCTTCTTTAAAGGCTTTCAGCGCCAATTCTTGTAAGTCGAAAGGCATCACTTCCAGCTTTAATTGCGCGAGGAGGTGAGTGGGCAGGGATAAGAGGCGGCTCTCCTCCAAAAGGAGGGCGAAGGTCTTTTGGCAGCGATCGGGTTTTAAGCGCCAGGAGCCGTGCTCTTTGACAAGCACATCTTTTAAGGCTTTGATATCTGCCTCGGTGAGGCTGTGCAGGCAATATTTTTCTAAGATGGGCTTGGACTCCGTGTCGGCGATGACGCGGGCAAAGTTTTTCTTAACGGTGAAGCGGCTCACTTCTCCGTAAGTAATCTGAGACGGGGGCGTGCGATTTTCGCTCACTAAGGTGCCGACAGCTAAAAAGGGGGTGCGGTAGGAGTCTATCAGCAATTTCCTTAAAAAGAGCTCCCAGCTAGAAAAGGCTGTCTTGGGCAGGCTAAATAGCACTTCGGGGATATGGGATGTGCCGAAGTAGCCATCAAAGTTTTCTGTCAGCGCCAGGCGGTAGCCATTTTTTTGCTGGCTGAATAGGCAAAAATCCATCTGCCGGTAGAGGTTGGCAGGGGAGAGGTAGTGGTCTTTCAATATTTTTAAGCCCCTCTCATCATCGGCCACAAGGGCAAAGGCGATTTGCAAGGAATTATCATGCTCTGTGGGGTATTGTAGCCCATAGGCGATTTGCTCTTGGCCAGGCTGAAGGTTTAAGATCTTTTTATGGTTGAGGTAGAGGGCGCGATTTTTTATCTCCATAGGGAAATGGTCGCCAAAGATGGGCTGGATGGCCTCTTCTTTGCCAATTAAGAGCGCGCGGTGTTTGGGTAGCACCGCGCTATCATACTCTTCTAGAGGGATGAGCGGTAGCTGGCAGGGAAATGAGGGAAACCCTTTAAAGGCTAAATTGGCAAAGAGTTCAGCGGTGCTAAGGACAGATTCTAGATAGGGGGTGCTGGCACCTTTGCTCTGGTAGACGATATAGAGCGGCTCTAAGCTGAAAAAATTAGACACACCCGTCGGCAAAACACTTTTTCGATGCACGTGTTCTGGCAAATCCTCTTCGCCAATGCGAATTAGGGGGGTGCTCTTAGAAAAGGCGATGACCCGTTCATTAAAGCGGAGGCGCTTGATCCCTTTAAAGAAAGCATTTCGCCCGCCTTGGATCTCGACGCTGCTCACGTTGTAGGCCTTCAGCTGCAATTCACCATTTTGCAGGTGATATTCGATAAAGGCTGGCTCCTCCTCGTTTTTTTTGCTCGTCACCTTTAGCCATTCCCAGGCTCTCGCATAGCGGTAATCTTCAAAAGAAAAGGAGCCTTGAGCTTCTTCAGAGCTATTTTGCAAAAGCTCTGAGATGGCGAGTGCAACATCTCCTTCGATGGCGCGCGCTTGGCCATTGCCGCGGCTTTGCAGCCGTTCGATGAGCCGCTTGCCGCTGAATAGGTGGTCCGCAGGCGTTGAGTGGGATAGTGTGTAGTGGACAATGGGCAGTTGGTCTAAGTTGGGCAAGTTCGCCCCCAGCCGCCCGCCGCTGTAGGCTAAGCCCTGAAAACGATAGCGGCTTTGATGGCTCATGAGCAGCGCGGCATCGGCGTAGGCTGGATCGGTGGCAAGTAAAACAGGGAGGGCCTTAAGCTCCGGATAGAGCGCATAAAAAGAGTCGAGGCAATGCCAAAAATCGCCTTCGGCGAGCAGCTGGTAGCTCATTTTCTGGCGGCTCGGCAACTGAAGGTAGAAGACGGGAAGCTGTTGAAGCGCCTTTGGCCAGCTCATGTGGTCATCTGCCAGACAGATGACGAGAGCTTGGGCGCTCTCAGGGCTTTGCGGACAAAAGAAGGTGTAATGCAGCTCTTGATTGTCGTAGAGGCTGTTTTCTTTTAAGCGCAAAGGATAGTTTGGTATGAAGGGAAGGGCGTTTGCCTTTTGCTTTTGCAGCAAGGGGCGCTCTCTGCTTGCGGCCATGTGCTCGAGCAGAGTCTCTTTATTTTCGGCTAGCTTTTCTTCAATGTGCGCAGGCAGGGAGTTTAGGTGCTGCTCAATCTCAGCATGGGGGCTGTCTTCTAGCGCCGTTGGCTGATAGATGTCTGTTTCGGGCAGAGCTTTTGGGCTTTGGCAGCTGGCAAGCAGTAGGAGCTGGCTAAAAAGGGCTCCTGTCCAGGCGCGCTTTTTAAACTGGGCTAGGTATTTGATCAGATTGGCTCTCAATCCCTTTTTCTGTTTCAATCGCATGAGGGCTCCTTCAAAGGCTACGTCCAATAAATCCTTTAACAGAGCTTTCAGTAAAAAAAAAGAAGATTCTCAAAGTGGGGCGCGGCAATCGAAGTTTTACACCTCAAAATTAAGTTGGTTGGGTACTAGGCCCTCCCGCCCTAAAAGGGAAGAGGGCTTTTGGTTAAATATAGGAGCGCGTCACATCAAAATGCCCTTTTTTGACCTCGATCTTTTCCCAAATGCCGCTCGGCAGGGCAATGCCAAAGGGGCCCTTTTTTATCTCAGAGGGCGCTTTTGTTGGGTCTGGAAAGTGGAGGGCGCCGTCCGCTTGCAAAGTGAATAGAATTGTTTGCGGGAGGGTTAGGAAAGAACCCTCTTCTTTGGAGTCGATGTGGTTTAGATGAAAGGAAGGGAAAACCTGAGGCCCTTTGAGAGCGATGGTGATCGAGATATTCCCTTTTTTGCTAGAGATGGCCACCTCTTGCAGAGCCTCTTTAAAGAGGCGCTTTAAAAGGGGGTAGTGATCAGGGACAAACGATTTAATTTCTTGGATGGATGCCTCTGGCTCTATGGCCTCTTCTGTCTTCGGGGAAAAGCGCGCCTTTAGGCTTTTTGCTTCCTCGACCACTTTCTGCACCAGCTCTTTTCGCAGCTCCTCTAGGGGGGAAGCTGGCACCTCTGCCAGCGGGCGCAGCCCTTCCCTTGGCAGGCGGTGCAAATAAATGCTAGCGCATCCGAGTGCGGCAAGGGCTGCCATCGCCAGAGGGACTGCTGGGTGATGGTCAAAGATTAGGCAGGCGGCAAGAGACACCGATCCGGCGAGGAAAGCCAGTTTGCCTCCAATCTCGAAAGCCGGATTTTCTTGGAATACGGGGAGGTATCGGCTCTCCTTGAGGCTTTCTGTTAAAAAAGACGGCATCATGATAGGGTTTCCTCCTGTGAATGGTTTTGATATAGGTTCCGTGGCTTGTAAATAATTGACGGCGGTCTTTTTAAAGGGGAAGTCGACAAATAGGCCGCTTTAGAGCAGCTTTATCTATTGTCTGCCTTTTATTGCAGGCTTTTGCTAGAGCATTTATTTTTCAAATCTTTGATTTATAGGAATTTACAAAAATAACAGAAAAATCTCGCGAAAAAGAGAGAAGATTCTTGCTCAATAAATCCGTTTTGTTATAAGATAATGTTTCAAAGTTAATGACGCGGGGTGGAGCAGGGGTTAGCTCGTTGGGCTCATAACCCAAAGGTCGGAGGTTCGAATCCTTCCCCCGCTAATTTTACGGCGGTATAGCTCAGTTGGTAGAGCATCGGAATCATAATCCGAGTGTCGTTGGTTCAAGTCCGACTGCCGCTATCATCGGCGTTTTATAAAAAAACAGTCCATGATTTTTAAAGCTGACTATAGAGTTTACTCTGTAGTCAGCTCTTTTTTTTGCATCCATTCAGCTGTTGTTAAAACAGTCTCTCCCTCTTCAGCCGGAACTTCTAAATCGCGCAAAGCTGTTTCCACAGCAGGCTGCTGGAAGCTCTGAAAGCTATGGCTTCGCTCTTTCTTTTCCAACGCATCTTTAATTTGTAAAAAAGCGATCAGAGCTTGGTGCTTTTGGTGCATGATTTCTCACCTCCTGTCTTATCTACTCTTTACGCTATTTTTTTAAAAACGGTCAAGCCGAAAAAAATTGCAACCTTTTTAGCCTTCCTTCATAAGCCAAAGTTGAAGGGAAAAGGCAAAATCAACGCCCTCCGCTCCTTTTGGTATCCCTAGGAATTGAGTGGCGCAGTGCTATTTTTTTTTAAATTGACTAAAAAAATTTATTTCTATTATTTTGCGCTTCTTTTTTGTAGATGGGGGACCTCTTTTGTTAAATATAGACAATTATAGACGTATTTTGGAAAGCACCTCTTTTTTAGTTTTGCAAAGCGATCTGAACCACCCTTTAGAGGAATGCTTTAGGCAGGGATTGCTCCGAAAAGGCGTCCGAGAACCCGATCTCTTGCCGGCCCAGGCCAAAAGGGCCTTTCACTTGTTGATGAAGGATTTAAAGCTGTTGAAAAGAGGGGATTTAAGCGCGGTTGAAAGAGATTTAATTCCCCTGCTCTCTTTGCAAATCAAAGTGATCCATAATAAATTGGCCGCTCAGCCTGCGGTGGTTGACCTGCAAGAGAGGGCAGCTCAAGAGAAAGTCAAGCGTCTATTTGCCAAAGTATTTATAAAATTAGACCGTTTTTTAACGGAAGATAAAATGAAGCCTAGCGCCGGCTTAAATGCCCTGGCAAAATTGACACCTCAGGACTATCGAGAGAGCTTGATCAAAAAAAATCTCCTCTTTTGCCGCTTCACTCAGCATGGACTTGTCGTCTATAGTCTGTTTCCTGCCCTTTGTAAAACCATCGACGACCGAGACTTCCAGTTTTTATTTAGCGATTTGAGCGATTTGGAATGCCAAAGGGTGACTTTGCTCCACTTTCAAAGCCCTTTGGAGTTGGTCACCGAAAAGACGTTTTTTTGGCTATGCAACCGTTTTCCAAACCTCGATCCTCAAACGTTCTCTTGTTTAAAGAAGATCATGCCCCTCAATTTCACAATCATTGCCGAAGAGGGGAGCTTTGAGGTGAATGTGGAGCTTTTGGCCTACTACTCTCCAGTCTTTAAGGCTCTATTAGAGCATTCTTGGGGGGAGTCGCTCTCAAATAGGTATGAAGCGCGGGAGGTGAGTTTGAAAACTGTGGAGAATTTTTGGGCCTGCTGCCAGGGCTTGCAAAAAGTCTCTAGCTTAATTCTCGGCGAACAGATCGATTTTTTAGCGTTCGCTAATTTCTTAGACTCTGATTTCTTTAAAAAAAAGGCCATGCTATCGCTAGCTTCTGCCATCAGCTCGCTCAATCTCGACATTGAGGAGTATTTTCAGCATGCGCTCCTCGCCCTCGACCGCGCTCGCCATTTCCAGTTTGAAGAGCTTTATCACGCCATTGAAACGGCCTTTGCCCAGCATCTGCAATCTCAGCTGCAAGTTTTAGTGCCGCTTGGGAGATTCCCTCCCACTTTAATCGAACAATTGCGGCTGCTCAACGACTATTCTCTAGGATCTCTTTGTCTAGAAGATTTGCCGGGTCTCATAGATGCGCAGCTCGTTCAAATCCTAGAGTGCTTAGATCACCTAGAGCAAATTACAATTATCAACTGTCCTATGTTGACCCCGGAAGCTTTTTCAATCCTCAGCAAATATAGCGATTTAAAGAAGCTGGTCATCCAAGATTGCCAAGCCGCAGACGATGCGCTCTTGCAAGCGCTAGCTCCTTGCAAAAGCCTTTCTATCTTAAAGTTGTCTGATGGGTCTTTGATCACCGATGAAGGGGTGATTGCGTTGCGAGATGCAAGTTTCGTCTCGTTAGAGCTCTTTAACGCCCCTCAACTGACCGATCGATCGTTAGAAGTGATTTCTCGCTTTCGCCGCCTCACTAACTTTTCCCTCTCAGGTTGTGAACGCGTGACCGATCAGGGCTTGGGTCAGATGACCAGCTTGCCCCTGCGCTTTTTAAAACTCGAAAAGATCCGGCGCTTGACCGGCTCTTTTCTAGCTGAGAAGGCGCTACCTCTTTTAGAGCAGCTGGTGATATCGAGCAATTATTTCAATGACCACGCCTTTTATGTCCTTTCTTTGGCGGCGCCCAACTTGCAAATGCTGCAAGTAGAAGATATGGCGTTGATTACAGCGGATATGTTTTTAAACCACCTCAGTCGATTTATCCATTTGCAGTGGCTGGAAATCAAAGACTGCGGTGCTCTAACCTCTTCGGGGTTTGATCAATTGAATCTACCTCATTTGCAGAGGCTCGCTTTGAATAGCTGCCGCCAGATTGATGAAACGATATTTTCTCAGCTTTCCTCTTTGCCGTCTTTGCACACCTTGATTTTAAAAAATATCGATAGCTTGATCGATGTCGACCTGCCGCCTACCAGATTGCGGATCAGAACCCTCTCCATTCAGGAGACGAAGGTGAGAAACCTAGATGTGCTCTTAGAAAAAATGCCTTACCTAGAGACGCTAGAGCTATTTGCTTGCGAATTGGGGGACCGGCAGCTACTTAAAATGAAAAACACCGAACATCTGCAAGTGCTCTCATTGAAAAATAACCGTCTCTCTGTGCATGCTTTGGAATTGATTTTTCGCCAGATCAGGCTCTACCCTCATCTAAAGAGGATTGAAATTGCGGGAAACCCTCTGATCACCCTCAATCAGGTCAACTATTATTCGGCCCAATTCCCCCATGTCAATCTGTCCCTCCTTTAGCTTTTGGGAGGAGCTTTGAGCGCTCCTCTTAAACCTCTCCCTTAAGTCGAAGGCCCGCCGTTGAAAGCCAAGCCCCGTTCTTTAAAGAGTTAAAATGGCGGGGTTTTCCAGCAATTTCTTAAGTGTGGAGAGAAACTCGGCGGCGAGAGACCCGTCGATGACGCGGTGGTCGCTCGATAAGGTCAGCTGCATGGTTTTTCCCGCATAGATTTGGCCGTTTTTGATGCGGGGGACATCTTGAATGCCGGCGACGGCCAAGATGGCTGCTTGAGGCGGGTTGATGATGGCTTGGAAGGAGTCGATGCCGTACATCCCTAAGTTGGAGATGGTGAAGCTTCCCCCTTGGTATTCGTGCGCCTCCAGCTTGCCTGTCTTGGCTTTTTTGACGAGCTCTTTCACTTCCGCAGAAATTTGGTGCAGGTTTTTGTAGTCGGCATGGCGGATGATGGGGGTGATGAGGCCGCCATCCAAGCTGACGGCAACGCTGATGTCGACTGTTTTAAAGCGGATCAGGGTCTGTTTGACGGAGTTGAAGCCGCTGTTGATGAGCGGGTGCTGCCTCAAGGCGAGAGCGGTTGCTCGGACGATGAGGTCGTTGAAGGTGACTTTGATCTCCCAATTTTTAAGCTGCTCGCGGATTTGAATTAAGGGGTCGGCGTCAATGGAGAGGGCGACGGTGAAATGGGGGATGGAGGCTTTGGAGTCTTTGAGCCTTTGCCCGATCACTTTGCGCATGGGCGTCGGCGTCTCTTCTTCATACGATCCAGCGGCTATATGGGGAAGGGGGCTTTTTTTAAAGGCTGCGATGGTTAAGTGTTGCGCTCGCTCCAAATCTTTGGCGATGATCCGTCCGCCAGGGCCGCTGCCGGTGACGGTGCTGAGATCGAGGTTTTGTTTTTTTGCCAATTTGCGGGCTAGGGGCGTGGCAAAGAGGTGGTCGGAGTTCCAGAGCTGTTCTTTTTTCGGCAAAGGGCGAGGCGCTTCGGGTTGAAACTCGGGCTCTTTAGCTCTCAGCGTTGGAAGAGGGGCTGCCGCCTCTTTTTCCTCGACTGGGGCAATCTGCTCCGCCTTTGGCGCAGTCTCTTTCTTTTTGGGCAGCAGCTCTTCAAACGCTTCGCCTTCGTTCTCGCTGAAAATGGCAATCAGGTCGTTGACAGCGGCCTCTTGATCGGCGCCGACTAAAATTTTGCGCAGCCATCCACTGTCGATAGCGTTATATTCCACAGAGGCTTTGTCGGTGGCGACTTCGATGAGAAGGTCTCCCGACTCGATGAACTCGCCTTCTTCTTTAAACCAGCGGATGATCGTCCCTTGAGTCATCGTTGGGGAGAGCTTGGGCATGGTGAGGGGGAAGGGCATGGCGTCTCCTTAAGATAAATAAAGTGTTTTCTTGGCGGCTGCTAGGATCCGATCTAGAGTGGGCAAGGTGGCATTCTCGAGCACTTTTGAATAGGGCATCGGCGTCTCTTGCTGGCAGACTCTCTCAATGGGCGCATCGAGAAAGTCGAAGCAGTGGCTTTGGATTTCATAGCAAACTTCGGCGGCGATGCCGGCAAAGGAGTGGCCCTCTTCGACGAGGAGCGCCCGATGCGTCTTCTTGACCGATTCGGCGATGAGAGGGATGTCGAGGGGCTTGACAGTCCTTAAATCGATGAGTTCGGCGCGGATGCCCATTTTGGCCAGCTCCCTGACCGCTTGCTGGCAGACTAAGACCATGCGGCTATGGGCGATGATGGTCAAGTCAGTTCCCGGCTCGACAATTTTACCTTTGCCTAAGGGGATGAGGTATTCGGACTCTGGGATCTCCATCTTATCGCCGTAAGAGAGCTCCGATTCCAAAAAGAGGACAGGATTATTATTGCGAATGGCCGATTTGAGCAGCCCTTTGGCATCGTAGGGGTTGCTTGGGGCGGCAATGATCAGCCCTGGCAAATTGCCGTAGATCGCCTCCACGCAGTGAGAGTGTTGGCAGGAGACTTGGGCGGCTGCGCCATTCGGCCCACGAAAGACGATGGGCACGCTAAAGCGGTTGGCCGACATGTAATACATCTTGATGGCATTGGAAATGATCTGATCGGCTGCGACAAAGGAGAAGTTAAAACTCATGAATTCCACGACCGGCCTGAGGCCTGTCATGGCGGCTCCAATGGCCAGCCCGGCAAACCCAAGTTCGGCGATGGGAGTGTCGATGATGCGCTCAGGACCAAATTGCTCGAGCATCCCTTTTGTCACTTTATAGGCACCGTTATAGGCGCCGACCTCTTCGCCGAGGATGATGACATTGGGGTCTTGCAGCATCTCTTCTTGGAGAGCTTGTCTAATGGCCTCCCGCATATCCACAATTTGTGTCGCCATGCAAAAAAACTCCTAAAGATTAAGTGAGGGGCAAGTTTAAGGGGCGAAGACGTCATCGCCAAGGGTTACAGGATCGGGCCAGGGGCTTTCTTCTGCGTAATGCATGGCTTGGATGGCAATTTGTGCCTTTTCTTTCTCCAGCGCCTTAAAAGACTCTTCGCTCAAAATGCCGCGCTGGATCAAAGCTTGTTTGAAAAGGAGAATGGGGTCTCGCTTCATGCAGGCTTGCAGCTCTTGCTTGCTGCGGTAGAGGCCGGGATCAGAGATGGAGTGGCCGCGGAATCGGTCGGTCATCACCTCGACGAGAACGGGCATCGATGTCTGCTTCACCTGTTCATGGATATGTCGAAAGCCTTGATAGCAGTTGAAAAAGTCCATGCCATCAAGGGTATAGCCTGGCATGCCAAAGCTGGCCGCTTTGCTTTCGGCGAGGCGCTGGACAGAGATGGCGGTATTGACTTTTGTGCCCATCCCCCAGCCATTATTTTCGATGACATAGATGGCTGGCAGCTTCCAAAGGGCCGCTAAGTTGAGCGACTCGTGAAAGGCGCCTTGCGCCACAGCGCCATCGCCTAAAAAGCAGATGGCTACGCCCGCTTGCTTGAGGTATTTTAGGCTAAAGGCGGCGCCGGTGGCGATGGGAATCTGTCCCCCGACAATGCCAAATCCTCCAAGCAGCCGGTCGGTGTAGAGGTGCATCGATCCGCCGCGCCCTCTAGCATTGCCTGTGCTTTTGCCGTAGAGCTCGGCCATGATCTCATTGGGGGTCGCCCCCAAGAGAAGAGCTAGGGCATGGCAGCGGTAGGAAGTGCTCCACCAATGATCGGGCCCGAGCGCCTGCATGGCAGCTGTCTGCACCGCTTCTTGCCCAATATAGGCGTGGAAGAAGCCGCCAATTTTACCCATCTGATAGGCCGATTCGGCGCGCACTTCAAATTGGCGGATGAGCAACATCTGATTGAGCGCTTCTAAAAGGCGGTTGTCTCCGAGCTCTCGAGCGGCTTGCTCGGGGTCGGAGGAGAAGAAGAGAAGTTCGGCTGCAGGTTCCAACGTGTGAAGTACTCCGGCAAAGGGATTTAAGAGGTCTCAAATAGCTATCCTTGAATAGCCATTCTTGAGTGCTCACCCTTGAGGCGGGGCTTTTGGGCTATCAAGGGGGAAGAGCTTCTCCAAGCAGCGCAGATTATATGAAGATCATTTTTTTTATGCTACCGCTTTTATAGCAGGCTCTATGGAATGGAGAGCTCTTTTTCATTTTACACCTAAAAAATTTGTGCCTAGACAATCAGTGCTTTTCAACTTGTTCTTATATGGCCGAGCTAGATATATTCGGACCTTTTTATTTGTAACCTAATATTTAAATTAGCTTTTGTATTAAAAAGGGAATCGATCATGAATGTGCAACAGATGCTACAAAATAATGGGCCGGCTTGGCCGCTCTTTGATTTGGAGAAAGGTTCTGAGGAGCTCTCTATGCCATATTTAGTCTATCGCTTTAGAACTTATGCTTGCCCGTCTCAGGCAAGGGTAGAAACGATGGCGCAAGAGGTTGCACTGCCATCCATTCAAAGTCTGTGCCCCTACCCGCCTCTGCGCGCTAGATCAAATTCCAGAGTGGATGCTCCTTTGCCCTCTTCTCTATCTAGTCGCTCGGTGCAGGCCATTCAGCCAAAGCAATATACCGCGCCAAAGCCTGTGATTTTTAGCGATTTGTCTTCGGCTCAAAAAGGGGGCGCCCACCTGCCCGATTCGATGGCCCTAAAGCCGATCATCACCCCAACTAGGGAATGTCCCCATAGCTCTTCGATGGTATTGATAGCTAGCCCAGGGCTGCAAGATGGAGAAAGCTCTGCTCTACCTGTTCCAAATATTTCAGGCTCGAAGCAGCCTCTAAGAGAGATTGACTATTACAGAAAGTTGATCTCGGCGCTGGTTTTTTTAGAAGGAGAGATGCATTCGCACCCGTTTTACTATCTATCTAATTTCTTTTCGCACCTAGAAGACCTGGGCATTCCCTTAAAGAGAGGCGATAAAAGATGGGTAGAGGCCATATATCGAGAGGAGAACAAGCATTATAAGCATTATAAGCATTCTCGCATCCTAGATGGCCGAGTGCGCATTTTAAGTGCGGTGATCACTCTTTTCAAAGGGCGGGTGATACAAAATAAGGCAAATTGGCAGCTGAAGAGAGAGCCTTTAAAAAAGGTCTTGGATTTGCTGGCAGAAGAAGTGATGAAAGAGAACGCAGCTTTGGATTTCCTGCAGTTTGAGCAGCTTTTTGCGCGTGTTCAGATGCAGAACCCCTCTTGTTCGCTAGGCTTTGAGCAAGTTTGCTCCGAAATTCAAAAGCTATTTGTTCAGATCGGAGACCACCGCCACTTGTGCACGCAGCTCAAAGATGCGCAATTTGCCAAATTTTTAAAACGTTTTGTGCAAGAGTGCATTTGACCGATGGAGACATTCTTCCCCTGATGGGGGAAGAATGTCAGCAAAGATCAGCTAGGTGGTTTTACCATCCAAACCAAGAGGCAATATAAGGCATCCAACCTTGAGGCGGGGCTTCAGAGGGCGAGGCCTCTTTTGTCGGCAAAACTTCTAAGAACTTACTATCGAGTTTGCCCAAAATAAAACTTTTTATCTGAATTAAATTTGAATAGGCTTCATTTTCACGAAGTCGTTGCAAGGCAGAGGTAAGAAAGGCTTTATTTCCCGGGGTCTTTGCTTCATCTTCTTTAAAGAGCAGGTGGAGCGCTCTCCCTAACATTTTCACCTCTTCTCGCTCACCCAATTCAGAATCCTCTTCCAATTCAGGGTCGTCCCGGCCCATCACCAAGGATGATTTTGAACGGGGGAATTGGCCTAAGTAAAATCGCTGCAAGAAAAATTCAGCGATGAGTTCCTTTTTTGAAGGATCTTGCTGCTCAAAGGCTTTTTTCATGAAAGCGACGAGGAGGGTGTCTGAGAGTTTTTCTTCTCCGTCTAAAAGATTTTCTCTCTTTTCTAACTGCTCGGTTAAAAAAGCCTTTAGCTCTGGCGTTGAAAGCCCTTGGATCAAGTTTTCTGCCAACCGCT
The DNA here is from genome assembly GCA_029240195.1 of Chlamydiales bacterium. GTDB lineage: Bacteria > Chlamydiota > Chlamydiia > Chlamydiales > JARBTN01 > JARBTN01. The sequence continues at coordinate 2,491 of JARBTN010000054.1, read as the reverse complement.
CATGGGCTAAGGGCAGATTGTCGCCTTCCATCTGAAAATCGAGCTGCTGCAGCGCCTCAGATACTTTAGCTATGCGCTCTGCAGGCTCTTCTTCAGGGGCAGGGGAGCGGAGCACTTGTACGATAAAGAGTGCTAAAAGGTCGGGCTGAGTCACCTTTTTAAAGAGTGGTGCCGCTTGTAATTCATTTGGAAGCTCTATGGGAAACTTTAATAGATCGATTCCTTGCAAAGCAAGAAGCGCCGCTTCCATTTTCGCGCCTCTGATCTCAAAAGGAAGATCGCGAAGATAGGCTGCATACCTGATGAAACACTTGATAGGTTCTTGTTCAGGTAATAAGAGACCGAGCTGGTAAATTTCATCGATGGAGTGTTCTGTAAAATCATGCCCTTTTGTGTTAAGGCCCTTTTCTTTCGCTTCTTTTAAAACGGGGTGGTCTGGGTGGAGGAAGCTTTTCTCAATCAACAGATCAAAGGCTGCGAGATTATGCAGTCTCGCTAAAGCCTCGCTCGGCAGGTTTGGCAAGTTTAGCACCGTTGGAAAGGGAGCGATAGTTTCGAGCAGGGCCTGCAATGTGACAAGGATAGCGTCTTGTTCTAGCGGGCTCTTTTGTTGGAAATCAGCAAAAGCGGTATCGGATAAGGTGATGCATGTCAAGGGGATGCGCTGGAGCGCTTTTTCTAGATGCCCAATAAAGATGCCAAATTCGGCATTATTGAAATTTAAAGAGGGGATCATCACCTCTCTTGCATCAGCCATCTTCTCTAAAAATTCGATAGACAAGCGGAAGGGAGAGAGAATCGCTTGGGAAAGGGTTTGATTGGACTGCTTGAGCGCCGCTTCTGTCAGCTCGCCCTCCTGAAAAGGCTCTTGGCTATTGGGCCTTACTTGAAAGTTGTTCTCTCTAGGGGAGGGGATGTGTCGCTCTCCATTAGTAAAGGGCTCTATGAAAGCGCCTGTCACCTGATTGGAGCGATCTGCTGAGAGGTCAGCGACTTCCTCGTCTACCTTTTCTTTTCCCTTCCCTTTATTAGAGCGGTGTGCTTTCCCTTGTTCTATATCTTGATCTGTAGCATCTTCAATACCAGCAACATCTTCGATAGAGGAACTTGTGGAAGCGCTCGTCATCCGATCCAAGGTGTCTTTAGAGGAGGGTTGATCGCTTTCCTCATCTGGCTCGTCCACCTTTTCTTTTCCCTTCCCTTCTTCTATGTCTTGATCTCTAGCATCTGCAGTGCTGACAACATCTTCGATAGAGGAACTTGTGGAAGCGCTCGTCATTCGATCAGAGGTGTCTTTAGAAGCGGGCTGATCGCCTTCCTCATCTGGCTCGTCTACCGTCTCTTTTCCTTCATCAAAGCGGTTTGCTTTCCCTTCTTCTATATCTTGATCTCTAGCATCTTCATTTGGCAATAGAAGAGGGTCTTGAGAGAGCCTTGGTGGCAGCAGATCGGGAGCAATTTGAGTGCTGAGAGAGGACCTTCCTTGCGGGGTGGGCTGAGGAGGGGCTAAGATGGCTTTAGCCGCTTGATTGATGCGCCAATGGGAAAGGGCGTAAAAGACCTTTTTCCATAGGGGGCGCTCTTTGGCCTTTTGTTGATAACGGTTCATTAATTCACGGAAGTTTTCGGAAATTTCCTCCGGCGACCCACCCTCTCGGGAAGCTTTTGCCTGAGCGGCAAGAACAAATTGGATGACGGATAGAAAAGAGCTGGCGTCCCGTTTGCTGCCCACGCTGTAATAACCATTTTTCAAGTCAACTTTAAAAAACAGCTTGTTTTTGATCGGCTTGCTAGCGCGGTCTTCTATGAGACGCCCTAGATCCCTATTAAATTGCCCAGCAGAATCACCTAATGGTTGCATGTCTCTCCGAAATTTAAGTATTTTATTTAAAGTGAAGCTCTTTTTATATTACACTTAATTTACTTTTAAATCAATTATCAATATAAAATATTTAACTAGAGCCTTGGAAGCTTTGCCGTTAGAGATCGCTATCTTCCTTTAGGGCAGCAAGTTGGGTTTAGACAGCAGCAGAATTTGCATTTGAACAGAAAGCTTGGTGCTTCAGCGCTTTCTTTAGGGCTTTGTCAAAAGCCAACATTTATTTTTATCTTTTTTCTTGCCTGTAAGCAGGATAGATCTATGAATAGTTTTCTCTTTTTGCAGGGGCTCTTTTCTTAAAAAATACGAGGATTTCCCCTTTAACTTGCTGACTAAATTACATCTAACAAAGGTTAGGGATCAGCAGATAAGCAAATGGACCTGTAAGCAAATGAAACTGGTCATCTTCTCCATTAAATTCTAAAAGCTCTGAGTTTATCTTAAAAGCACATTTGTTTAAAAATCTCTCGCAACCTGTTTAGAATATCACGATCAAAAACGCCTCTACGATATCTAGTGCCCGACCACATTTGTTTTTACGTGTCAAACGAGCGTGAAAGCTCTTTAGAATCGATCGATTCTAGAGGCTTTGACGCCGTTTAACATGCGCAA
>JARBTN010000053.1 GCA_029240195.1 Chlamydiales bacterium | reverse complement strand
TATCTCTATGGAGATAGGAAATATGGAAGCGATCCTTTGTGAACCAACGTAGGATAGTGTTCCCTAGCCCTGACGGATGGAGAGTCTCATCAAACATGACCGCCGTGATATCCCCACTTCGATAGACGCCAGTTTGATTTACCTCCTGCTGAAACCGATCTTCTAGGGCTTGGCTTCTCTCAGAAAACAGATGTAGATCTTGGATAAAGGAAGAGAAGGCACTATTTTCCGGCACCAAATTTTCAATCCCCAACTCCACCAAAGATTCGTTCAATATATTAAAATCATGGATCAATTCAAAATCAATTTTACGCAGGCGGTGATTGCTTGGAATATGACAAGAAGGGTTGTCTTTTAAAGACGCCACAATTTTTTCCAGTTTGCCATGCACATGAGCAAAGCCCTTATAAGACCTAGCGCGAAAAGCCAGCTTTCTGACAATTTTCAAAGTTCCAATGTCTATTCCATAGAGACCTTCTGTTGGGATGCCTTCTTTTAGAGCCGAAACAAGTTTAGGGAGAAGAGTGTCATTGCCCAAGAGCGAGAGTAAAAAGTCATTTAGACGTTCTTTATTTACCTCAGAAACCTCCCCTTTCTGGCTGCGAGCAAGGGAAAGAAGACTCAAGCCCTTTATCTCCTCTTCTGTCAGTCTAAAACGCTCCCGATAGACGGGTAAAAACTCATCATATTTCAGTGTCAGAGAGGGCAGCTCTCCATTTTTTTTAAAATAGATGCTCAACAAATGATTATAGCGCTTATGCGCTGCCGAAAATGCCCTTTTTTTCTGTTTTGGCAGGGCATCAAAGCCCTTAAAGCAGCATTGGTTGCTCACCGAGTCAAAAGCTCTCTTCCAGATTTGCTGTAGAATCTCTGGCTGATTCTTCAACTGGTCGCAGCAAGTTTCGAGATCCGATGCCGAAAGTTTATCGATGTCAAGATCTTCAATCTGCGCTTCAATTTGCCGCAATATGGCTTCCTCAAGATGATCTCGGTTTTCCATCTTGAAGATGGCTCGATCTAAATGTCTGATTTTATCGATTAAACCAACTCGGCAATCCAAATCCGGCTCTTTTTTAAGCTGATCTTTACAATCTTCTTTATCTTGTTTCATTTTTTCTAAAAAAGCTGCAGGCAGCTTTCGGCAATCCACAGAAAAAAAACCAGGGGACTGGGTCTCTTTAAAGTCACATGTTTCTTCCCTTAAAGAGGAGGGAATGACGAGGGAAAACAGCTGCTCTTTAGACGTGTCTTTTAAATAATCGACCTCTCTGACAGCAAAGACAATTTCGCGGCGCATTCTTTCGCTTCGAAAGGTGTCTATCAGTGCTTTATTGCACCACTTTTGTTTTAAAAGGAGCGATTCGCATTCTTGATAGATCTCTTCTCTGAGCAAAGAGGGGCTGATCTCTTGCCCTGCTGTAACAGCCAAAAGGCGATTTTCTAGCTCATAGATAGCTATGAGAGGGCTTTTCTCTCCAGAGGACATGATAATCGAAGCGATCACGTTTTGTGGCTTTTGGGGGGATTTTTCTTGTAGATAAAGGGCCACTTCTTTCTTGACACATTGTTTGAGGAACTCGTTCCCTTTATTTTTTTTCAAGAAAGGAAATTTCAAACTCAGCTTCTCTTTTACAGAAGGGATCAGTTGCCTGACTCGGACGATCAAAGACACAGGTCGATTTGGCCAAGCTAAATCTGCCTTAGGGAAAAGGGAGGAAGGCCCACTCTTTTTTAAAGAGTTGCCCTTCGGCTCTTCTACCGGGCCAATTGGCGGCAAAGAAGGACGCTCTCTTATCGATTCAGGCAGATGATCCATGGCACCACTAATACATATAAATTACATCAATTATTATTTTAATGTAATAGTAGCAAATAAAAATAAAACTATCCACATTTTTATAGTTATACCTATATTTAGATTTTTTAGAAAAATACAAATAGCAGCGTATTTTTATTTATATCTGGGCCGCCAACTATTTTAAAACCACCGACAGAAACATGGCATTGAGCCGAAGACTTGAGGTTTTTTCAACAGTTCCGCACCCCCTTATACTTAGCGGCGGCTGTTACAGATGGCTTTGGCCAAAATTATTTTAGAGTTTCGATAAAATAGCGCCTATAATTAGCCCAGAGCTCGATTCCTAGCTCCTCCTCTTGCCTGGCGCGGGTGTAGATTTTAGAGTGAATTTTCTTTTTTTATCATAAGAAAAATTTTAAAATGCAGGGTCAAATTTTTAATTTGAGTTTAAATTATCGTTGGAGGATCATTAATGGGTCGGACTTAGAGGCCGCTCATTTTATAAGATTGCTTAATAATCAAAACAAGAGACTCCTATGGATAATAGCTTAGTACCTCTTTCAAGATATCATGAAGACGACACTCGAATGAATATGTATGAATTTGATTTTTTAACACATGAAGAGACAGATAGATTGTACCCTGATCTAGACCAGATTAAGACAAATGCACTGGCTGTCGCTTGTTTAATGCGTGTAGGATATGGGATTGTAAAAAGAGGAGATGGTTATGCTATCAGCGCTGCTGTTCCCCCTTTAAAAGAAAAAGTATATAACTTAGAAGATTCAAAAAAGAACCAATTTCAGTCTAAATTAGCAAAGCATGAAAAATTTCGCTCCGATCTAACACCTGGATTTGCCACAGCCTTTTTAATCAGCAAAAATAAGATTTTAACAGCAGGTCATTGCATTCCCGCTAATCTACAGATTGGGAATATTCGCGTTGTCTTTGGGTTCCATAAAACAGAACATGACAGAGATAAAAAGTTTTTTAAAAACGATTCTGTCTACAAAATCAAAAGAGTTCTTCTTCGTAGTTATGAAGAAGGGAGCTCAAAGCCTGATTATGCCATACTTAAATTAGATAGAATTGTAGAAGGCATTCAGCCAATTCAAGTTATGACTGCTGAAGAATGCCCTTTCAACCTCCTAGGGCGCAGCATCTATACAATAGGGTGTCCTACAGGCACTGCCGTCAAATGTGCAGGCATTGGTTACTCGACTATTAAATATGAAAAATTAGACAAGCTTGATAGTGATCTTGATACTTTAAAAGGGAACTCAGGGGGACCTATTATTGATAGGGCAACCAACAAGGCTATTGGAATTTTAATTAGAGGCAGAGATGATTATATACTAGGCCTCCCTGGAAATAAAAAGGGTGTCATTACCTATCGCTCTAACCCTGACCATGTCACTGAAAATGATTTTAAACATAGCATGGGCCAGCGCATCACAATTGAACTCATTAAACCTGACACAGCTTTTTGCGCTCAAGAAAGAATGTTGAGAAAATCAAAGAGCGATCATAATTCAAAGATATTTGAAAAAGAAGTTAATGGAAAATACAACAGCAAGACAAGAGAAGAAACTTTAATTTCAATAGGCACTGCTGTCATGTTACTTCCCGTTATAAGTCTCTCTCCTTATTTAATTCCTGTTGGAGTCATTGCTTCTTATGCGGCAGGTAAATTCACGCATAAAAAGGAAGAGAGGGAAGAATTGCATAAGCTAGATAACCAGATCTGTTGGTCAGAAAAATTTGCAAAGGCTCACAAAAAACATAAATTAAATTTTCAGGAAGCTTATCAAATACATTCCGATCACAACGGGAATTTAGAGGGTTTGAAACAACTATCTGAAGGTGATTTGGTCCGTATGGCTCAGATAGTAGAAAATAGAATCGCTTATGGATTGGATAAAAAAGAAGGCTCTAAACTTTTTGATATCGAATACGGCCTATTCGGTGGCAAATTCTCTCCCGAAAAGGTATTAGATTTAATCTTATTTGAAAAAAAATATAGCTTTGAAATGTCAACCTTCCATAGGAAAAAATTGCTGACCTATTTACAAAAGCATGAGCGCGCGCCTCAAAACGGACCTATATCTGTAGACGCACGTCTTCAGGGCGTTGAAAAAGCCTATGCTCAAGTATTAGTTAAAGAGCTAAGGAAGCAAGATGAGTTTAGCGATTACCTACGAGATGGTTTATATGAAATTGCAGAGCGATACATAGAAAGCATAAAAAACGGCGAAAAATTAAGCTTTTTAGATTTTTGCAATTCTTGCATTTATCCCGAGTTAAATTGATTAAACGAGATTTATTATGACACCTGTTGATTTTAATAACGGAAGATGTTTTTTCCCTCCTCTTAATTTGGAAAATGACCAAGGGGTCAATTACTGTCGATACCAGTTTATTGGAGCTATTTTTTCACTCATCGGAATTTCTTTTCGCTTTGAATGTGAATATAAAAATAAACCTTTTACCTGCCATATTTATAAAGGGAGCTTTATAAATTGGATTAAAACTCAGAATAGCAGAATTAAGGCACATTTTAGCCTACCACCAAAAATTGATCTAGCACATGCTAAGTTCTATGTGGATAAAATTAGAGCCATCTACACCCATTATATTAACCCTGGGGTTCCATTAAGTGTAGAGCAGATCAAAAAAAAGGCTGAGAAAGAGTATCTCTCTCATCCGAATAAAGAAAGAATTCTAGGGAAAATAGATAAAGAACTGGGCCGTGTTAAGTATACAAGATGCGTTGCAGATAGAATATATCCCTATTTTCGTACAGATCATGATGAGTATGATGCTTTTACAGGAATGCACGGCAGACCAGAAAAGCTTGAGATAAAACAAGAAGCTCAGCTGTTTCTCGAAGGGCTTCCTGGCATCAATAGAGTTCCTTATCAGGGATTAAAATTAATTTAGTTTTATCCCATTTTATTTGCATATTGAAAGCCTTTTTATCTACCCGATAAAAAGGCTTTTTAAAGACGGGGCACTAGACGCGCAGCAAAAAAAAACCGGCAACTCATTTTTGCCGGTTTTTTTTAGCTTCTCAAACTTGAATCTCAATAGGATCTAGCAATGATGACATCGGTAGAAGCGGGCTTCCCCGTGAAGAGGCATTTGCCACCTGTTCCTGATTGTTCGAAGGGCAGGCAGCGGATGGAGAGCTTGAGCTCGTCTAAGGGCAGCTCGCTGCCGCTTTCTTGGCTCCATTTGCAGCGGGCAAAGCCGCCGACCATCTTGTCCTCTCCCCCTTTGGAAGTGAAGAACTCTTTGAGCTCTTCCATCGAGGAAATGGGCTGCACGTGCTGATCGCGAAAGCTCTTTGCCCTTTGAAAGGCGCCTTCTTGCATCTCTTCTAAGCGGCTGGCAATGGCTCTCGGCAGATCGGCGAAAGAGAGAAACTCTTTTTCTTTATGCGAGACATCGCGCCGCTTAAGCACAACCGACTGAGATGCCAAGTCTCTCGGCCCCACTTCGATGCGCAGAGGCACTCCCTTCTTAATCCATTCCCAATGCTTATCGCCTGAGCGGTAGGGTCTATTATCGACCAAGACGCGCACCGGCTCGCCATTAAATAGGCATTTGGAGAGAGCCTTCTTGATCTCTTCGGCGTAGGCCTGGACCGATGCCTCATCGGCGGCATTGCCCATAGGGATGATCACCACCTGCTGGGGAGCAATCTTAGGCGGCAGGCGCAATCCATCGTCATCGCCGTGAACCATAATCAACCCGCCAATCAGGCGCGTGGTGACGCCCCAGGAAGTCGTGTAGCCGTATTTGATGGTGCCGTCGCGGTCGGAGAATTTAATGTCAAAGGCCTTAGAGAAGTTTTGGCCCAGGTAGTGTGATGTGCCTGCTTGCAGCGCTTTGCGGTCTTGCATCATCATCTCGAGGGTGTAGGTATTCTCTGCGCCTGGAAAGCGTTCGGCAGCCGACTTTTCTCCAAGGATGACAGGCAGAGCGAGCACCTCTTCCATCAATTGGCGGTAGACTTGCAGCATGGTCAATGACTCTTGCCGCGCTTCTTCTTCAGAGGCGTGAACAGTATGCCCTTCTTGCCAGAGGAACTCTGCGGTCCTTAAGAAGAGGCGCGGGCGCATCTCCCAACGGACGACGTTGGCCCATTGGTTGATCAACAAGGGCAGATCGCGGTAAGACTCGACCCATTTGGCAAAGGAGCTGCCAATCACCGTCTCGGATGTCGGACGGACGATGAGCGGCTCTTCCAAGGGGCCTGCCGGGACAAGGCGCCCATCTTTTAACTCTAGGCGATGGTGGGTGACGACGGCGCACTCTTTAGCAAACCCGTCCACATGGGCCGCTTCCTTTTCTAAGAAGCTTAAAGGGACAAAGAGGGGGAAATAGGCGTTTTGGTGGCCAGTGGCTTTGATCTCTTTGTCCAGATAACTTTGAATCCGCTCCCAGATGGCATAGCCCCAAGGCTTGATGACCATGCACCCTCGGACAGCTGAGTTTTCGGCCATATCTGCCGCCTTGATCACCTGCTGATACCATTCTGGATAGTCTTCGTCCCGCTTAGGAGAGATGGCGCTTACGTTTTTTTCTTTTGCCGTCATAGTCGTTTCCCGAGTTACGCTTTCATATTGTGGTACACTTCATCGACATCATCCAGCTCTTCCAGCCACTCGATTAAAGCGAGATTTGCCAAGGTATTTTCTTCATCGCATTCGACATAAACCTTGGGGATCATCGTCAAAGCAGCCTCATCAGAGACGATGCCGGCAGCTTCTAGCGCCTCTTTGACGTTATATAGCTCATGGGGATGGGTGAAGACAATGCACATGTCCTCTTCCTCTTCAAAGTCATCGGCGCCAGCGCTCATGATCAGCTCAAACAGCTCATCTTCTTGCCGCTTGCCCTTTGCAAAATGAATCATCCCTTTTCGATCGTAGTTGAAGCTGACAGCGCCCGGCTGAGCAATCGATCCGCCCCGCTTGTTAGTAGCAATCCGCATGTCAGAGGCAGTCCTATTTTTATTGTCGGTCATGATCTCCACCAAGATGCCGACGCCGCCGTGGCCGTAGAGCTCATAGGTGACTTCGTGGTAATCGGCCTGGTCAGCCTGCGATGCCTTTTTGATGTTGCGATCGACGACATCTTGCGGTACGTTTGCGGCACGCGCTTTTTGCAATGCTAAGCGCAGGCGCGTGTTGCTCTTTACATCGGCCCCGCCCAACTTCACCGCGCTGATAATTTCTTTGGCAATGCGCGAAAAGATCTTTCCCTTCTTCTTATCTGCTCGGTCTTTGCGATGCTTGATGTTAGCCCATTTGCTGTGCCCTGCCATGGTATCTCCTTAACTAAAATTTGGTAAACAGATCTAGCCGATGCTCCTTCAGCCAGTGCTCCGCTTGGTCATGCTCTTTAAACTGAGATTCGCGCCATCTAAATTCGTCATGGTGGATGCGATGGGATCCTCTGCTGTCATAATAGGAAGGACAGACGTGGTGCAGCATTTCATGATAGATCACATACGCAACAACATAGCGAGGAAATTTCTCCTGGTCGAGCAGCCGATGCACCTTGACCAGCCTCAAGGCGTCGTAGTAGAGGCCAAGAGCAATCGATTTGCGCCTTTTGCTAGATCGGCAGCCAAACCAGGTGATCTTCAAATCGAGCTTCCCTTCAAAGTACGTAGCATTCACCTCGTCGTACAGCTCTTGTAGATCATAGCACTGCCCTTTGACGCTCAATTTTTTTTCATCGAGCAAATGGGAATAATCGACGTTTCGAATTTTATCTTCAATAAAAGCCTTGAGCGTCGGCCCTAAAATTTTGCGCTCTTGCTTTAAGTAGCAAGCAAGAGAGAGCATGACATCTTCCGGCGCCTCTAAAAAGATGCGGTGCAAAGAGACACGCGCGCACTCCGGCTCCCAGCGAACGCTGAGCATCGTCGTCCGATTGTCATTGATCCTGAGCTTTAACTTCATTCCAGAGAAAGTCTCAAGCGTCTGGCTTAAGTTTTTGACTAAAGCATTCATCATAGAATCACTAAAACTGTTAGAGAAAATAGTGGAAGAAAAGGTTCGCGTAATCGGCCACGGCATCTGATATTTGAGAAGAGAAAACGTTGTAGAGAATAAAAACAATACAGCAAATCCTATCTATAGTCAAACGAATCGCGCTCTTTCTCCTGAAGGGAAGCAAAGCTTTTAGCTGCCATTTTTATCGGGTTGACTGTTTGAAATGGATTTCTTTAGAGAAGAAGCCATGCCTTACATCCTATGCAAGTCGCATTGGACCTAAGGCATGGCTTTTAAATAAAAAAGATTTTAAAGGGCGATAGAAACCTTAGAGACCTTTGGTGGAGAGAGCGAAGTCTCCCCCCGAGAAAGGCTACAGAAATTTTTGGAACATGACCCGGCCTGTGTAGACGCCGCGGTTTTTAATCCAGTTAGACTGGCGGCCAAATTCTTGGAAGCCAAAGCGCTTATAGAGGCGAATGGCGGGATTTTGATCGCATACTTGCAGGTGAAGCAGCTCAATTTTAAACTTCTCTTTGGCCAGATGGATGATGCTTTTGAGAAGGTAAGAGCCGATTCCTTGGTTGCGAAAGCCCCTGCCGACGATGATGCCCATTTCGCTTTGGTGCAGCAGTTTGCGATAGGGCTGTAAATAGAGAGTCGCCAAGCCGCAGGGCACCCCATCTTTGAGGACGGTCAGGCTCGACTGCATGCGGCAAAATCCAACCCAGCGCTGTGCAGAATCTTCAATCTCTTCAGCTGTGCTGAGCGGAAAGAACTGCAAAATGAGCGGGTCTGAAAGCCATTCAGCTAGATGCTTGACATCCTCTAATACTGTATAACGCACCTCAAGGCCTTTGGGCAGCGGGGTATCTTGAGGCAGCGGGGGTCTCTCATCCGTTTCCATCACGGTCATTTTCCTCCGTATTCTTTTAAATAAGAGTTGATAAAGAGATCGATCTCTCCATCCATCACTGCCTGGATATTGCCCGACTCCACTTTGGTGCGGGCATCTTTCACGAGGGTATAGGGCTGGAAGACATAGCTTCTAATCTGGCTTCCCCAGGCGATTTCTTTTTTCTCCCCTTCCAGGGCAGCGAGGGCCTGCTCTTTTTCCTGCATCTGCTTTTCATAGAGCTTGGAGCGGAGCATCTTCAGGCATGACTCGCGGTTTTGGATTTGGCTGCGCTGCGATTGGCAAGAGACCACGATCCCACTCGGCATGTGAGTCATTCTGACTGCCGAATCGGTTTTATTGACGTGCTGGCCGCCGGCCCCCGAAGCTCTGTAGGTATCGACACGAATATCTTCGGACTTGAGCTCAATTTCCACTGCTTCATCGCCGACATCGGGCGAGACATCAACAGAAGCAAAGCTTGTATGGCGTTTTGCATTGCTATCGAATGGAGAGATGCGGACCAAGCGGTGCACCCCTTTTTCGGCCTTGAGATAGCCATAGGCAAAGGCGCCCTCAATTTTAAAGGTGACGCTCTTAATGCCGGCCACATCCCCTTCGACAGAGTCGAGCATTTCCACTTGCCAGCCCCTTTTTACCGCAAAGCGCTGATACATTCTAGAAAGCATCTGCGCCCAGTCGCATGACTCTGTGCCTCCGGCGCCGGCGTTGATGCTCAAAAAGCAAGAGTTGCGATCCATCTCTTGGGAGAGCATTTTCTTAAGCTCAAGCTCTTCTAACTCTTTTTCAATGGCATCGGCCTCTTTTGCCACCTCTAACGCCATTTCTGGATCGTCTAAGATCGCGCTGTCGGCAGATAGCTCGATGAGGTCGCTCAAGCTTTTTTTAATGGCCTGATAAGGGACGGTCCACTCTTTTAACGCATTGCTCTCATCGATCCTTTTCTTGGCCAGTTCGCTATTGTCCCAAAAGCTTGGGTCTTGCATCATCTGCTCTAATTCTTCAATCCGCTGCAGTTTTTGAGCGAGGTCAAAGATACCTCCACATATGAAGCACTCTCTCTTGCATGGTATCTAGTCGCTCGCTGAATTGGCTCATGGGAAATCTCCGCTTTATTCAAAAGTGTAGTTGCTGAGAGATCAATATCCCTCAAAAAAAGCAATAGTATTTTGACTTCTCGCCTAATTTTTGTCGAAAGAAAACCTTCCCATCAAGCTAGAAAGATTAAAACTAAAAAATCTCAAAAATTAAAATAGATTGATAGGCTGGGATTTATTACCTTTAAAAAAAAAGGCCAATTTAATAGTATACTTAAACTCCTGGAAGGTAACAACCCTTATAAGACGACCCTCTCTCTTAGGTTAGAGACATACTTTTAGTCTAGTCATATCGGAGCGAGAGAAAAAAAAATCGTCTGCAAGCCAGTCTTTTTTTCTATAAGGATTTGAAAGTAAGAAAGTTGCTATCTTTTTTTTATAATAAGAGTGTCTCTGGATTTTCGATCCTTTCAGAATCTACTCAATAACACCCATCGATTTCGATCGATACCTAACACACAGTAAACGGAGGCTTAAAAATGGCATTCACAACCAATATCACCCCTGCAGCATCACTCTCTAATTGGACTCAACCAATTGTTGATGCAGCCACATTTTGCGGCAGAAAGATCTTCAACATTGCAAAGGCTGTGATGGGTTTATTGCAGCTTTCTTTTTTAAAAATCGTTGAAGGTGCACAAAAAGCTTGGGCATACTCCCAACCTTTGCTGAGCCGCTCTGCTGATGTAGTCAAGACTCCTTATGGCGTTGTCGCGATGCTCCTCGTCGGCGGTGTTACAGCATTTGGACTTAGCGAAGTCGCAAAGAACCAAAAGATGAGAGGACTGCAAACCACGCTGGCGCTGGCAGGATTTGCCCTGGTGTTCTTTGCTGGAACCCAAGCGTCTTTTATGCCTTCTCTATTTGGCTAAGGAGCTTAAAAGCCCAGCTTGATTCAAGCTGGGCTTTTTTTCAAGGCAATATACAAATCATCTGTCAACGCATAAGTCCATCGCCAAGAGCTTTTCTCAATTTTTTCCTTCACGATCTGCCTTTGCCCCCCCTCTTTAAAGACACTCATCCGCCACCCATCTTCAACTAAAATCTCTTCCGATTCATGAAAGGCCACCCCTTCGGCATAAAATTCAGCATTGCCAAATAAGGTGAGGGAAAATAAGCCTTCTCGCTCCAACTGGTTCTGCCAAATGGGATCCCTTTGCCGGGGTTTAAGCCCCTCATTTGCAATGGATACGTCAATCAGCTCGACGCGCCCTGTCCGGTCAAAGGCAATCGATTCTGAGTAATCGACCAATGCAGTGGCTTGGATGCATAGAGAGCCTTGAATTTGCACATTCTTTAAATGCACCTCATGGGCAGAAAGCTGCAGCTCAGATCCTAAGGAAAGCTTTCCCCCTGCGATCTTCTGCCGAATGACATCATAGAGAGGGCCGACCAAAGGGTGCAGATAGACATAGAAGGGAGGGCGCGCTAAAAAAGAATCCAAGCCCGTTAGCTTCGGCATGTCGACACCGGCCAATTCTAAGATTTGCCGGTAATTTGTCTGCAGGTCGTAGAACGCTTTTTCCGGGGTGTCTTCGATATCCCCTGCAAAGCTACGCTTGGCTGAGGAGATGGTCTTTTGCCGCTCGGCGAAAGTGGCAAAAGAGCTCAGCGTATTCCACTTTAAAGAATCTAGCTGCTTTGAAGAGGTGTCTTTCAACGTGTCGGCAATATTTTGCATCGTCGACTCCAGACGGGCAATGCGCACCTCCCGCACCTCGCCGCTAGAGTCGGCATAGGGTGCAGTACTCTTTAAATTGACCAGAGCCCCAGGCAAAGGGTCCCTCTCAACAGCCTCTTTGACCGCTTTTAAATTGGCAAATAAGATATTGGTATTGCATGGGTAGTCGTCATAGCTCTCAAAAGGGTGCTCTTGCACTCCTTTGGTGAATTCGGTGTATTCAATATTGGTCAGCGCATAAGTGAAACCGCTTTCTCCCTCACCTGAAATGCCCCGCTCCACAATCACATTCATCCCCTCTTGCGAGTTGAGCCGGCGCTGGCAAGAGGCAAAGCCAAATGCTTTTTGATGTTGCCCTCCTAAGCCTAGCAAAGGCAAATAGCCATAGTCGAGGCCTCCGAGCGGATTATTGATCTGCCGGATAAAGACATGGTCGCACCCCTTTCCTTCGAGCCATTCAAAGAGCTTGGCATCCTTGCTCACCTTCCAAAGAGCGCCGTGCCCTCCCGGCTTTAAAAAGGGAATGCCTGGCTTTTTCATCAGCCACTCTCCCTCTTCGGTAATCACCGGCACCAGAGGTTGAACCATCAGGAAAAAAGACTCTGGGCCTCGCCCAAACCATTGTTGCGACTCTAAAATCCGCAGAATATGGGTGTGGTTATTTTTCTCATGCGACGTCATCAGAGCAATCGGCAAGGTGATCTTTTGCCCTTTTAGCTGAAAATAGAGCGCCTCCCACCCTTCCACTTCCCGGATTAGCCCCTCTAGCAAAGTGATGCCGCAAAAAGAGAGGAGGGCGGCGGGAAGAGGCTCTTGGTTGGCATCTTGCAAGTTCAGACGATCGCCGGCTCCTCCGACGGGAAAGATGGCCGCTGCCGTCTTTAAATGCTCGATGCCCCACAATATGGCCTGCCGCACATCTTGGCTGTTTTGACGCACGTCAAAGACGGCCGGCTTCAAATAGCGCGAAAGCCCCTTTTCCTCCTCTCCAAGCTTATGCTGCAAAATGAGCTTCAACACGCGCAAGTAATAGCCTGCGACGCCTCCAATCTGCCGGTAAAAGTGCTCTACAGGCTGCAAGACATTGAGGAGATTTTCGACTTGCATAGAGGTCATCGGGCCTTGGCCAAATATGGCAAAGGACTGCTCGATCAAAGCGCACACTTTTAACAAGTAGTTTTGCTGTAAATTAAAGCGGCTCAGCTGCTTTTTAAGGTCTTCCCTCTTTTGAAAAAAGGCGTGAACGCGCACATCTTGTTCGACCAAAGCAAAGCGCTCTTCTAAATTTTTATCCAACAGCTGCTCGACAAAAGGCTCGAGGCGATTGATCTTATCTTCAAGTAAATGAGTCTCTTTGTTCATAAAGATGAGTACCGTCTCTGCACTTTTAATCAGCTGTTAAAACGAGATTTATTTTTTTGCATGCTATTTTTATCCCTTCCTAGTATCTTTTCTTGATAAACAAAGCAGAAACGGATATTTGCAGCAATCATTAGGCGTAAAGATTCCTTAAAACCCAAGCGGCGACTATCGGCGATCAAAGTTTTTATGAAGGGTCGGCAGCAACTTAGGGGATATTAAACGTAAGAGTGCGCTCTAAAATAAGCGAAAAACAGATTCAAGAAAAGAGATAGATTCAGTCGCTGATAAGCGCTTTTTTTGAAAAAACTTTGACTAGAAAAGAGCCGGGGCGATAAAAATTTACTCCGACTTCGATGATTCGATGAAGCAGACCCAAATTAAGGAGCAAGTCATGACAACAGAAAAAAAACCATCGGCATTCATGAAGCCTGTCCAAGTTTCAGAAGATTTGGCAGAAGTCGTAGGCAAAGGGCCGATGCCGAGAACAGAAGTGACTAAAAAGCTGTGGGAATACATTAAAAAGCACAAGCTGCAGGACACAAAAAACAAGCGCAATATCAACCCCGATCATAAATTGGGCAAGATCTTCGAATCGGAAGAGCCGATCGATATGTTTAAAATGACAGGCAAAGTCTCTAAGCACATCAAAAACGCTTAAAAGATTTGCTTCTTTAAGCTTCGAGGCTAAAAAAAGCAGCCCTATACTTTTAGGCGGCTTTTTTGGCCTCTTTTTTTTTGCCCGGCCCCCCTCAAAATGTTGTTTTCTTTCCACATATCTTGTATGTTTATTTAGACAACTCTCAAGGCAAGCGCCCGGCCGATGACCCTTTTTCCCCCTTTATCACAGCTCAAAAAGTTACTAAAGAATCACCTGTTTGACCTCTTTTGCCTCTCTTCTGTCATTGGCATTTGGCCAAGGTTCATCGAACCGAACATGCTCTTTGTCAAAAAACTCAGCCTGCCCTGCAAGCAGCCAGGTCTCGACGGCCTGTCGATTGCTCTCTTAAGCGATTTGCACTTAGGAGAAGAGACAAAGCCCTCCTTTTTAAAGCGCATCTTGCAAAAGACAAAAAAAATCAATCCTGACCTCATTCTTTTCGCCGGCGACTTCATCATCCGCTCTGAGCTTAAGCACCCAAGACAGCTGCAGGCTTTTTTAAATGAGCTGCAAGCGCCCCTCGGCGCTTATGCCGTGCTCGGCAACCACGACTACGCCTCCCCACTCTCCATCAATCAAGAGGGCGACTACGACACCAGCTCTTCCGCTTCCGAGACTGCCGATTTAAAAAAAGGGATCTATCGCCTCCTCTCCAACAAAAAGCCCTCTGGCAAATATAACGCCAGGGCGCAGTCTGTAGCCATGCACAGCGCATTATTATCCTTGATCAAAGAGACGCCGGTCAAAGTGCTGCATAATGAGTGCATCTCGCTCACCTACCGCGGATCCGCCTTCAATCTTGTCGGACTTGGCGACTACATGAGCGGCCATTTTCGACCCAAGCAGGCCTTTTCCCACTATCAAAAAGAGGCCTTTGGCATCGTCCTCTGCCACAACCCCGACGCCTGTAAAGAGCTGAAAGAGGGCATGGGCGACCTCATCTTATCCGGCCACACCCATGGCGCTCAAGTGAACATCCCTCTCCTCTGGAATAAACTGACCTGGCTGGAAAACCCCCTCTACAAACGCGGGCTCATCCCCCTGGCCGGTGGCGCGTCAAACAAACAGCTCTATGTCAGCCGCGGGCTCGGCGGGCGCCCGTTTCGCTTTCTCTCTGCGCCAGAGATCACCCACATCACCTTAAAAAGAGAATAACCGATGTCTTTTCAAGTGAGCGCTATCTTGCTGGCCGGCGGCCATGGAACGCGCCTAAAAAGCAAAGAGCCCAAACAATACCTCCCTCTCAAAGGCAAGCCCATCTGCCTCTACAGCTTTGAGCAGCTGCTCGCTTGCCCTTTTCTACAGGAGATTATCATCGTCGCAAGCGCCCCCTACCGCTCTCTCTTTCAATCCAAAGAGACGCCCCTCAAATTTGCCGAGCCGGGCAGGCGGCGGCAGGACTCGGTGCTGAGCGGCTTAAAAAGCGCCTCTCCCTCCAGCCAGTTCATCCTCATCCACGATGCCGCCCGGCCTTTCATCGATCAAGCGCTTCTCGAAACTGTCTTGGAAAGCGCCTTTGAAGGGGGCGCAGCGACGTTGGCCGTTCCGCTGAAATTCACCGTCAAGCAAGCCGATGCAGAGCTGCGCGTCCAGCACACCCCTGACCGCACATGCCTCTTTGAAATTCAGACCCCGCAGGTGCTGCGCCGCGACTGGCTGGAAAAAGGGCTCGATCTGCCCGGCGACCTGGTCGACGACGTCTCGGCCGCAGAAAAGCTCGGTCATCCCGTACAGCTCGTCTCAGGGTCGCATGCCAATATCAAAATCACCACCCTCGAAGACCTAATCTTTGCTGAGGCAATCGGGCTGCACCTGAATAGCTTTCGTGATCGGCCATGAAATATAACTATCGACTGCTCCTCGCCTACGACGGCACCGCCTACCACGGCTGGCAAATTCAGCCAAGCCGCCTCTCCATCCAGCAGCTGGTGCAGCAAGGCTGCCAGACTTTGCTGCGCGAAGAGGTCAAAGTGATCGGCTCCGGAAGAACGGACAGCGGCGTCCATGCCCTCGGCCAAGTCGCCCATTTCAAAACCACAAAAGAAGTGGACCCCTACCGCTTCTTAAACCAGCTTAACGGCATATTGCCAAGAGACATCCGCTGCCAAGCCGTCGAGCCTGCCGATCTCACATTCCACGCCCAATATAGCGCCGTCGGCAAAATATACCGCTACCATCTCAACCTCAATCGCTACCAGCTGCCCTTTCAAAGGCTCTACAGCTACCACCTGCGCCAAAGGCTCGATCTAAATCTCATGCGCGCTGGAGCCCTCCACTTCCTCGGCACCCATGACTTCACCTCCTTTGCCAACAAACCCGAGGAGGGGTCGGCCGCTAAAGACGCCGTCCGCACCTTAGAGCGGCTCGATATCAGCGAAGAAAACGGCGAGATCACCTTGGAATTTCAAGCCGATGGCTTTCTCTATAAAATGGTGCGCAACATCACCGGCACGCTCCTCGACATCGCCGCCAAGCGCATCTCTGTCGAATCCCTCCCCGACATCTTTGCCGCCAAAGACCGCCGCCGAGGCGGCATGGCCGCCCCGCCCCACGGCCTCTTCTTATTTAAAGTGCTCTACTGATTTTTTTTTGAAAGAGGGAGTTGCTCCATACGCTATCTAAGCTTTGTTTAGCTTTTGGGAGGCGGCGCTGCCTCCTCCCAAACCCTCCTCCGCCAAAGAGCCAGCTCTTTGGAATCTCTA
>JARBTN010000112.1 GCA_029240195.1 Chlamydiales bacterium | reverse complement strand
AATTTTCGGGCGCTTTGGCAAGAGGGGTGACAGTGCCTAGCTGATCTAGAAGGTGCTCGGTGAAATAGAGGGATTGGTAGGGCTTGGCTTGTTTTAAAAAGTCTTCAATGGAGAGAAAAAAGCGGTCATTGGCGCCGAGGCTCTTTAAGCGCGCGTATCCTTCTTCCAACACCTCCAGCCCGTCGAAGACGAGCAGGGTGTCGGGCCCGAGATAGTCTAAAAGAGTGGCCAGGGGGTGCCTTTTGAGGAGCTCGCTCTCATCTGCTGGAGAGATGGCAATCTGCCCAATGGCGGCAATAGAGCGCTGGCTGACCGGATCGTAGATCTTGATGGACTCAATTTCATCGCCGAAGAAATCGAGGCGCACCGGCTCTTTAGCCGAGACGGGGAAGATGTCGATGATGCCGCCTCTCACGGCAAATTGCCCCTTGTCGGCGGCGACGGCGGCCCGCTCGTAGTCCATGGCGACAAGTTGTTCGATGAGCTTTTCAAAGCGAATCTGCGATCCGCTCTTTAAATCGAGATAGAGCTTTTCCAGAGCCTTTGGCGCAATCACCTTTTGTAGGCAGGCTTGCAAGGAGGCGGAGATGATCTTTGGGCGCGCATCTTGAGAGAGGGCGCGCAACGTTTGGCAGCGCGCGCCGACAATGTCGGCGCTCGGCTTAATCTCTTCGCCGGGCAAAGTCTCCCAGGCGGGAAACTCAAGAAGAGAGTCCTCCTTGAGCGTCGCTAAGTTTGGCAAAAGCTGAAAAGAGTCCGAGCTTTTTACTGTCAAGATGAGCATATTTTTGGCGCAAGCCTTTTGGGCAAAGAGACACAAAAATGCCTTCGCTGTATCTTGAAGCTCCTCGAAGATGAAAGAGTGGCCCGCCTGAGCGGCTTGGCTATAGGCTTGGATCCACGGGCTCTTTTCCACTTCATGCAGCAAGAGAGAGGCTTGCCCGGCTCGATCAGCTTGTGCAGCCTCAGCCATGGAGCTGCTCTCCAATGAGAGAGAGGGCCTCTTCTAAGCGATTGCTCTCTTTGCCTCCGGCCTGAGCCATCTCCTTCTTGCCCCCGCCCTTGCCTTCAATTAAAGGAGCAGCCTTTTTGACCAGCGCATCGGCAAAGATGCCCTGGCTGATCAAATCTTGGCTGACTTTAATCAGCAGCTGGCAGCGCCCTTCTTCTTTAGCAGCCAGAGCAATCACAGCAGACGGCAGGCAGTTGGCCAGCTGATCGGCCAGGTCTTTTAGATCTTTGATGTCGACAGCTACAATGGCCGAGAGCCACGTCACATTGCCGACTTGCACCGCTTTTGCGCTGAGCTTTTCCGCTAAAGACTGAAGCTCTTTTAAATGCGCCCTCGCCACCTCTTTTTGCAGCTGAGCATGCTCTTCGAGCAGTTTTTTGACGCGCTCGAGCAGTAGGATCGGGTTTGCCTTCAACTCTTTTGCCAATGACAGCTGGGTGTCTTCTAGCCGGTAGAATTCCTCGTCGGCGTTCTTGCCGGTGACCGCCTCGATGCGGCGAATGCCCGCTCCAATGCTTGCTTCAGAGGTGATCTTAAAGCAGCCAATATCTCCGGTGCGCTCGGCATGGGTGCCTCCGCAAAGTTCTTTTGACTCTTTAATATCAACTAAGCGCACCATCTGATCGTACTTATCTCCAAAGAATTGCTTGATCTCCCGCCGCTCTAGCACTTCCGTATAGGCAATTTCTTGCGTCTCTACGGCGATATTTTCCCGGATGGAGGCGTTGACTTTTCTTTCAATGGCGCGCATTTCATCTAAAGAGAGCGCTTTATGGTGGCTAAAGTCAAAGCGCAGCCGGTTTTCATCGACGACAGATCCCGCTTGCTTGATATGGCCGCCGAGTACTTGCTCTAGCCCTAGGTGAAGCAGGTGAGTGGCCGTGTGGTTATTGGCAATCAGCTTTCTTCTTTCTTGATCGATGGCCGCCGCCACTTGATCGCCGACCTTTAAAGTGCCCCGCTCTAAAATTCCGCTATGGGCATAGAGGCCTTTAAAGGAGATTTGGCAGTCGGTCACTTGAAAGAGGGCATCTTCGGCCTTCAAAGAGCCTCGGTCGCCCACTTGCCCGCCCATTTCGGCGTAAAAAGGGGTTAGATCGAGCAAGACAATGGCCTCCTCTCCCGCCTCAATTGCCTGGACGTGGGCGCCGTCGACGATCAAAGCGACCACTTCTGACAGGCTCTCTTTTTGTTCGTAGCCTAAAAACTCCGTCTCGCCCATTTCCTTTCGTATCTCTTCAAAGAGGGCGTCATTTTTTCGCTCGCCGCCCCCTTTTTGCGCCACCTTAGAGCGCTCTTTGGCCTCTTGTTCCAGCTCTAAGTAGCGGTCAATATCGACTTTCAGCTGCGCATCTTTGGCAATTAGCTGGATCTCTTCGAGAGGCAAGCCGTAGGTGTCTTTGAGCTTAAAGGCGTCATCGCCGGAGATGGTCTGGTCTTTGGACTCTTCAATGACGCGGGAGAGAATATTGCCGCCGCGCTTCAGCGTCCTAAAGAAAGACTCCTCCTCTTGAGAGAGGATGTCGGCTATGCGCTCTTTTCCTGCTGCAATTTCCGGATAGGGCTCTTGCATCTCGTGAATCAAAGCTGGCAGAAGGGAGGCTAGAAATGGATCTTCAAAGCCAAGCGACTTGCCATAGCGCACAGCGCGCCTTAAGATCTTGCGCAGCACATAGCCTCGCTCGACATTGCCCGGCGCCGCTCCATCGGCAATAGCAAAGGTTAGGCAGCGCAGGTGATCGGCGATGACTCGGAAGGCGGGGGCTCTCGCATCATTTGCGCAGTAGGCGATGCCCGAGCGCTCTTCGATGGCGCGGATTAAACCGCGCAAGATATCGGTCTCAAAGACGTTGTCGGTGCCTTGGATGAGGCCGACGACCCGCTCGAGGCCGGCGCCAGTGTCGATGCAAGGCTTGGGCAGGTTGATTTGCTCTTTAGCGTTTAAACGGTCGTATTGCATGAAGACCAAGTTCCAAAATTCTTGGTACCTTTCGCCGCTGCTGTCTTCCCTTGGAGAAGGCGCCTCGCCATATGCAGCTCCTTTATCAAATAATAGCTCCGAGCATGGGCCGCAAGGGCCTGTATCGCCCATCATCCAAAAGTTATCTTTCTCATCGAGGCGGATGATGCGGCTTTCCGGCAGGTGCTTCTTCCAAAGCTCATAAGCTTCGTCATCTTCGCGAAATACCGATGCCCAAATCTTGCCGCTGTCGAGTTGAAAGACTTCTGTGGACATCTCCCAAGCAAACTGAATGGCCTCTTCTTTGAAGTAGGCGCCGAAGGAGAAGTTGCCGAGCATCTCAAAAAAGGTCAGGTGGCGCTTAGTGTGGCCCACATTTTCCAAGTCATTATGCTTGCCGCCTGCGCGGATGCATTTTTGCGCCGTGGTGGCCATCTTATAGTCGCGGCTGCTTTTGCCGAGGAAAATATCTTTGAATTGGTTCATCCCGGCATTGGTGAAAAGCAACGTGGGATCGTCGTGCGGCACAACAGAAGATGAGGGCACAATCAAGTGTCCCTTATTTTCAAAATACTTTAAAAATCTCTTACGGATCTCTTTCGTCGTCTGCATGGTTTTTCCTTCGGAAAAGCTTGATATGGAACAAAAAAATATACGCAAGCGAATCTATTTGTATCAAGCAGCTTTATATAGGGAAAGGATATAGGGGGAAGATATAGGGGAAAAGCTTTGCCTCTCTTCCAAAACCCTTCACTGCCAAGCTCAGGATTTTCAAAGCAGCAAAACACACATCATCTCTTTTGAACGGTTTGACAAAGGCTTCTGTTAAAATATGGTTTTCAGGGCTATAAGCCAGGGTCAGCCGAATGTCTAGCCAAAGCTCTATTCTGTCATCTAATCTGAAGCAATTTTTTTTAAAAGTTTAGTGAAGTTTAGCTTACTTAGGGTGCCATAAGGATCTTGTCCTACTAGCTTAACCCAATCCTGTGGTGTT
>JARBTN010000052.1 GCA_029240195.1 Chlamydiales bacterium | reverse complement strand
CCAATAGGCGGCATAAGCCTCTACCACGGTAAATTCTGGATTGTGCGTGCGGTCGATTCCTTCATTGCGAAAGACTTTGCCGATTTCAAAGACCCGCTCCATGCCGCCGATGATCAGCTTCTTCAAAGAGATCTCTAAGGCGATGCGCAGGTACATGGTCTGATCGAGGGCGTTGAGCTCGGTGATGAAGGGGCGCGCTTCTGCGCCGCCGTAGATCCCTTGCAACACAGGCGTCTCCACCTCCATGAATTCGTAGCGGTCGAAGAAGGCGCGGATGAGTTTAAAGATTTGGCTCCTCTTCAAAAAGGTGTCTTTGACCTCTTCATTGCAGATCAGGTCTAGCCAGCGCTTGCGGTAGCGCGTCTCTTTATCGCTTAAGCCGCTATGCTTATCTGCGAGAGGCAAGAGCGCTTTAGAGAGGAGAGTGAGCTTGCGGGCAAAGAGGGTGAGCTCGCCTTTGTGAGTGCGGAAGAGGTGCCCTTCGACGCCGATAATATCGCCGAGGTCGAGCTTTTTCTCAATCCACTTCAGCGGCGCCAGCTGATCCCCTTCGGGTTGATAGCCACTGATTTGGATTTGGTCGCGGTTGAACATCACCTGAATGCGGCCTGTGCTGTCTTGAAGGTGGGCAAATGCATTTTTACCCATGGCGCGGAAGAGGACCAGTCTGCCGGAGATGAACAGGTAGTCGGTATCTCCAGCTTCTGCTTGTTCGCTCGTCGCTTGAAAGTCTTTGTAGCGCTCGGCGAGCTGGTCTTGGCGGATATTTGGCGTGAACTTGGCCGGAAAAGGGTCGATCCCTGCGTCTTGGATCTCTTGCAGCTTGCGCAGCCGGTTTTTAAATTCTTCGCTTTGCTGGTAAGTGGGTAAATCGGTCATGTTTCTTATTGCTGATAGGGATTTTAAGGTTTTAAGCCACATCGCTTAAATTAAGACGCATTTTGGCTTTTAAAGCCTCGGCTCTGGGAAAGACCTCTTTTAGCGTAGGGGACTTTCAACCAAAATGCGTCTTAACCAGAGCCTTTGGGATTTACGGAAAAATTCTTTGCCAGTCGAATGAAGCTTGGGTCACTTCGTGTTCAACCAGCCAATCATAAAACTCTTGCCACAGTTGGACGTCATTCTCTTGTGTTTTGGCGAGGACTGGAATGGTATTGAGCCAGGCCTTTCGCTCCCAAGCTTGAATAGACTGCGATTTATCCGGGTTGTGTTGGAGGTAGATATGAAAAGCCTCTTCAGGGTGTTGACAGCTGTAATCGATGCTCTTTTGCAGCGCGCGCTGGAACTTCTCAACAAAGTCTTTCTCCGCTTGCTTGGACCCTTCGGCAGCGACGAAGATCAGTTCCAAATAGTTGGGGATGCCAAATTCGCCGATGCGAAAGAAGCCGGTCTCTATATTCATCGCTTTGAGCTGCTCGGGCTGAATATTCCAGTAAGCGCCATAGACTGCATCGACCCGCTTGGAAGCTAATGCGGCTGCAATGTCGAAATTGACGACGATGGTGGCCTTAGGTTCGATGCCGCGAGTTTTATAAACGGCATTGAGAAAGATTTTGCCAAAGGAACTGCCCGATGTGCCGATGACAGCCTGGCTTAGGTCTTCTGGCTTATGAAAGGCACCTTTGCGAAAGATGAAACAGTTGAGAGGTTCGTCAAATAGGGAGCCGAGCAGCTTGACGCGTGCGCCACGGGACATCGATTCGAGCGTGCGCGGCATATAGGTGATGCCGATCTCGGCCTGCTTCGAGGTGAGGTAGGGGATGACATCGCCTGGGTCGCGCACTTTGAGGATGTCTAAATCGATGCCTTCTTCTTGGAAGTAGCCCTGCTCAAGTCCAACATAGAGGGGGACGTGGTCGGGGTTGGGCAGCCAGTCGAGCATCAGGCGGGTCTTTTCTGCCGTTGGAGTCGCGTTTTGGCAGCTGGCCAGCGCAATTAAGAGGAGGAGGGGCGCAGCTTTGATCGCTTTTAAGGTGCGCTTAGGTTCAAAGACTTTTCTGCAAAAGCGCCATACTTTGGGCTGCCAGAGGAACTCTACTAAAGAGACAACAGCATAAAGAGCAAGACTCATGGCGGTCAGGCAGAAGAGCGCTCCAAAAGTGGATTCGAGATCGGCTCCGCGGCGGCTTTCCAGCATTAGCATGCCAAGTCCGTTTTGGGCCCCCGCCCATTCGCCGGCAATGGCGCCGATGCCAGAGATGGCGGCGGCAATGCGCAATCCGCTAAAGATGTGGGGCAGGGCATAGGGAAGGCGCAGCTTATAAAATTGTTGCCAGGCTGTCGCTTGATTGACTTTGAAGAAGTCGAGCAAAGACTCAGGCGTCGCTCTTAAGCCCTGGTAGATATTGAGCGTCAGCGGAAAAAAGATCATGAGCGCTGTGGGGATGACAATTGCTGTGTAGGTCCAGCCAAACCAAAGGACCATAATGGGGGCCAGGGCAAACATAGGGATCGATTGGACGATGATCAACAGGGGCTGCAAAATAGCCCGGATGGTGCCATTGACGACCATCATCCAAGCAAGGGGAAAGGCAAGGGTGAAGGCGATCAGCATGCCGCCGATGATCTCTTCAAAGGTCACCCAGGTATGAAAAGAAAAGCGATCAGGGCGAGCCATGAGCTCTTGAAAGATTCTTAGGGGCGTTGGGAGAATGAATAGGACAGATTCGCTGTAGACCTGGCTAAAAAATTGCCAGATGGCGAGCAATACGATAAAAGCGGTTCCCGATAAGAGCCATGACTTGGCGTCGAGTGAAGATTTCATGTGGCTGCCTCCTTTTCTTGAATATTTTTAATCATTTTTTAGGAATTGTGCTGTGAGGCTACACTGCACAGTGACATCGCTTGCCTTAAATCTTCTTCAATATCTCTCATCATCTCAGAATTATATTTGATCTCTTGAGAGATTTGCCATGTTTTTGCGATTTTTCCTTGATTTAAGAGGTGAATTTCATTGGAGAGCATGAGGGCGTCGCGAAAATCATGGGTAATTAAGAGAATCGTCTTGTGATATTTTTCTCTGATGTGCAGCAGCAGGGAGTACATCTGCTCGCGGATGATGGCGTCTAAAGCGCCAAAGGGCTCGTCTAGCAAAATCCAGGGCCTATTTTGCAGCAGGGCGCGGGCAATGGCCACTCGCTGCCTCATCCCGCCTGAGAGCTCATCGGGAAAGAGGTCTTCGGTTCCCGAAAGCCCCACTTCTTTGAGCATATCGAGGGCTTGCCCTTTAAAGAGGGAGGGGTCTTTATGGTCAGCGCCGAGCTCTAATGTCAATGTTAAATTATCTAAGACCGATCGCCAGGGCAGCAGGAGATCTTCTTGCATCATGAAGGTGATTTGGCTGTGGGTCGAGGCGGTCGTCTCCCCTTCGATGAGGATTTGGCCAGAGGTGGGGTTGAGGATGCCGGTGATCAGTTTAAATAGGGTGCTCTTTCCCGAGCCTGAGAGTCCAATGAGGGAGATGATCTTTTTAGAAGACAGTTCGAGGTCGATCTCTTGCAGGATGGGTTGGTCTGAATAAGAGAAGGAAACATTTTTTAAGGTTAGCATCGTTTGCTTCCAAACAGGGGTTAGTGGAAAAAGAGCTTCACCCAGCGTTTAAGAAGCCTTTAAAAAAGCTTTAGGGTGCAGAAGGAGACGGGTCGCTGCCCGTGTCCTTTTTGCACAAAAACGCCGTAGACAGGCAAAGCTTTAGATGTCATGCTTTGCGAGCTACGGCGCTTTTGATGCTGAAAAGGGATGGACTTGTTTGCCAAGTCTTTCCGAATGTCTTAAAACTGCTCTCCGCGGGCACGCATTTCGCGCACGACTTGAGATAGGCCGACTTTATCAATCGTTCTCAGAGCATTGGCGCTGAGGCGGAGTGTGATGAAACGGTTCTCTTCAGGCAGCCAAAGGCGCTTTTTCAATAAATTAGGGCAGAAACTACGTCTCGTTTTACCGGTGATTTTGATCCCGATCCCTTTATTCTTTTTTGCAATCCCTCTCGTGGCATATCTGTAGCCGCGAGTTGTATGCTTTTGAGTCACTTGACATTTTTTCGACATGCTAGAACGCTCCAAAACAGGCTGAAATATAGATGCTTTATCAGGTCTTACTCACCTTTTCGGTCAGTTTCCGCCCCGCTAAAAAGAAAATCATCCGATCCCTCTTTAGCGGGGCGAAATTCTGCCCGTAAAGGCAAATAAGACCCTTTATCGCCTTGCCTGAAGTCACTTGAGAGGGAGAAAGAAGGCTTTAGAGGGCAGTTAATGGACTCTATAAAGACTCTTAGCTCACGTTTACTTGGCAAGGGCCCGAAAACTTTTAAAGCTTAAAAAGAAATTATCGGTAAATATCGGTTATATTACCATATTTGTTATTTAACGCCAAAAAAAATAAGCGAAGTTTTAAGCAACCGGACTTTCCCAAGGTGATGCACTTGCGCTTTTTTCAAAGGGAAAGACGCGCAGGTCGTCTGCAATCTCTGTCTCGGCAAAAACTTGTCTGGCCTCGGTCTCAAAGGGTTTGAGGTTTTGATAGCGCGCCGAAAAGTGGGTCAAAATCAGCTTTTTGACGCCCGCTTTTTTGGCAACCAGCGCCGCTTCTTTGGCCGTCATATGGTTGTGCTTATGGGCTAAATCTTTGTGCTCGTCGAGATAGGTGCTCTCAGCGAGCAGCAGATCGGCCCCTTTGGCGATATCGATGGCATTTTGACAAAACTTCGTGTCTAATACATAAGCGAATGTGTCCCCCGGCCGCACCCAGCTGACGTCTTCAAGAGAAATTTGCTGGTCGCCGATGGTCACGTGCCCCTCTTGCTCAAGCTTTTTGATGAGCGGGCCGCGGATGCCATATTGATTCAAGCGAGCCTTATCAAATTTGCGCGTCGCCGACTCGGTAATGCGCCAGGCAATGTTATCGACGCCATGTTCTAAAAAGGCCGCTTCAATTTTAAATTTGCCGTCATCTTCCACTAAGCCCTCTTTGGCCACCGGGTGCTCTACCACCTGAATGGTCTCATGGTAGACGGTGCCATAGCGCAGGCGATCGAAGTATTTTTTGTAGCGCGCTGGGTAATAGCAATGGATGGGATGGGTGACATGGTCTAAATTCAGACGCATCAGCATCGAGCCGAGCCCCAGGCAGTGATCGCCATGAAAATGGGAGATGAAGATGCGGTTCACAACAGGGGGGGCCACATTGGCAAAGATGAATTGCCTTTGCGTGCCTTCGCCCGGGTCAAATAGCATCCCTTCTAAATTCCAGCGCAAAAGATAGGCGCCGTGGTTTCTAAAACGGGTCGGCTGCTGGCTGGAGCACCCTAAGATTGTTAAATCGCGGACAGTCATCGGTTAACTCTTTTGTAAAAAACGCTTCAGCTGGCTCATGGCTCGCTGGCGGTGTGAAATTTGGCTGATCTCCTCTAAAGAGAGTTCGCCAAAGGTTTGGCTCATTCCCTGGGGCTGAAAGATCGTATCCCAGCTTAATTGGCCATGCTGGCTGACGCCTCTAGGTAAGACGATGGTGCCGTCTAATGCCCCTTCAAAAAAAGCAATGGGCTCATTTGGAGCAATATAGGCGACAAGGCAGATGACGCGGGCCCGTCGATCTGCATGGCGCTCGATCAGCCGGGCAAACCCCTCGTCGCCGAGAGCGCGCAAAAAATCTTTGATGTAGGGGCCGGGCAATCCGTTCAAGGCCGGGCATTCCATCTGCACATCCTCGACAAAAAGAGGGCGATCTAACATCTCTAAGGCACTCTTTGCTTTATGAAAGATAATCTCTTGCCCGAGCCCTTGAATTTCTTCTAAAGGGAGCAAAATTTGCTCAAGCGGCATGTCTAAAATGTGCTCAGCTTCTTTAAACTTGCCGACATTGGAAGTGACAAAGGAAAGAGCCATAGGTAGAAATTTCCCCTCTTTAAAAGCTAAGATCATTTGAGCTTGTGGTTCTTAAGGAGGAAAAGAGTATAAACCAATTGTATAAAACATACAAGAAAAGGGGTTAGCCTTTGAAAAGAGCTTGAATTTGCCCTTGGGCGTTTAAACCGAAATGGCTTGCCTATAACCGCCCAGGGAGCCTAAAACTTTAACCCTTAAAAGGGCATAGGCAGCAAATTAAGTTTTATCTAGGCGGGCAATCGAGTGTGACATACAATGAAAGCTCTAAGTCATCGCCACGGTAGTAGGGGAGAAGGTTTTCAAAATCGATTGAGCAAGTAAAATCGAATGTTTTTCTAGCCGCTTGCTCGCGGCTGTATAGATTCCCCATTTGGGGGCGCTCTGCTTCATCGGCATTTGGTGCATGGGTGAAGTTGAGAGCAAGCTGACTAGTTGTAGCCACTTTTAAGGGGGCATCTGATTTAACAAAGTAGATCAGTTTTTTTCTCTTCCTGTCGATTTTAAGTCCCATGGAAAGGTTGACATCTTTGAAGGTATCGTCTCTGACCAATTGCCAAGAGTCCTTTTTGCCCTCCGACAGCTGTTTTTTCAAATCGATGAGGGTAAACTTAATCTCCACTTGATATTTGCCCTCGCGATCAGACATGTAGTAGCTTTGGCAGCAATAGGCCGCTCGGGGCGGTCTTTTGTCCCAATTCTCTTGGTGCATTTTAATAAATAGTTCGAGCCCTTGTTCTGGCAAGCCCGCAGCTAAAGCTTGATCGATAAAATAGAGATATTCAAAGTGAATTTCTTCGAGCAGGGAGCGGTTTGACTCTGGCAGTGGGGTTGTCAAAAAGGCTTCGGCCTCCTCTTTGGAGCGCCCATTTTGCTGCGCAATTTTTAAAAGCTTTAAGAGTAAGAGCATTTCGTTGTCTATTGAGAGGGGGCGCTGGTTTAAAATGAGCGCTAGCATCGAAGGATGCAACTGGCCCAGCATCTCTTTTTTAATTTCAGAAAAATGGCGAGCGAGATAGATGGCAGCCTTTTCTTGAAGCTTGGTAAAGGCCGGATTGACCACCATTTTGGCGTCAATGGGACCGGTTGGCAAATTTAGATACTCGAAAGCGATGTCGATTGAGAATTGCCTTTCAATTTCTTCGAAGAGATGCTCTTCTAACTCTTCAGCACCTGTAAAGTGCGCCAGGTCAAAAAGTTCATTCCATGCGTCTGGTTTTAGTTTTCTAGGCAAGACCCGTTCCCAAAGATAGTCATTGAAATGCTCGACAGTTTGTTTAGAATAGTCTTCCAGAGAAAAAACGGTGGGTTGCCCTTGTGCTCCTTTGGTCGCATCGCGCAGCGAATTGTCAAAATATGCAAGCTGGCTTAGGATTAATTTTGCTGAAGAAACCTCTCCATCTTTGCAGCGCAAAATAGCATCCATATGCTTTTGTCTTTCTTTTATCGCATGTAAGTGGTTCATAGAAGGGGGATGTTGGGCAATAGGAATGGGAGTTAATTTTTCTTCCCTTTTTTTTATTTTTTGATTTGTTTTGCCTATTGTTTTAACCATCTTTTCAATCTGCTTTAAGACCTTTTCGTTGGCTTGAGGTTCAATTGTAAAGTAAGCCGTTAAAGACTTTAAGCTTTGCTCAACTTTGGTTAGGTCAGGCTTTTCTTCGGCGGAAAATTTTAGATATTCTTGATTATTTTTTAAGTAGCTGTTTAAAAAAGAGGCGGCCTGCTCCATCTCTCGTTTTCTGCCAAAGGAGAGTTTTTCCCAAAGCCTGCCCCGCCACCCTTTGACAACTTTTGTCAAAGAGGCTTCATGACCGCGCTTGGCGACTTTAAGCCGCACATGTGTTTGCTGCTCAACGCCCGCAAACCCTTTCATAAAAGTCTCAAACTCGGCAGCAGTCTCTGCCTTCTTTCCTCTGATCTCTCCCATCATATTCTCCAGTTCAATAAATAGTTGGTTTAATTGCCTATATTTAGTCCCGTATGAGAGAGCTATTTTTTATTCAGTGTGTTTTATTAGAATTGCATAAATTAATAATGCCCTATTCTAGTTATTTAAAATAGCAATCTAAACATAATTAGTAAACTATTGTTTATGTTTAGTTTTATATTTTAAGAATTTGAGTCCAAGTCCCCTATCCAAATCCTTGAGCTACTCACAAGGAGGCGCCAAGGGAATTTCTGAATGCGAAACTCTTGCTTACTGATTTTTCGTTAATCAAATAGAGCGCTTTATGCCATAATGGCTCAAAAAAAATGGAAAAACAAACCCATGACTCTCATCCCACTCAGCAAAGAAACCAATGAAATCCAGCGCGCCATCGTCTTGCGCGCATCGCGCAATAAAAGGCACCGCTATCGGGAGTTTCTCATTGAAGGGCACGCCGCCATTGACCAGGCCTATGAAATGGGCTGGACAGTCAAGACGCTCTTTGTCAACCAAGATGCCCCGAGATCTGCTTGGGCAACAAGGCTCCTGGCCAATAAAAAGTATGAGGTGGCCTATTCGATCCCCTCCTCTTTGATGGAGAAAATCGCCGAACAGGGCGATCTGCCGGAATTATTGGCCATTGGCGAGACGAGGCCCGCCTCATTTTTGACCTACCAGCCCAAGCCCCGCGATGTCGTCATCCTGTTAGATGAGCCCAAGAGCCCCGGCAATCTAGGGATGATCATTCGATCTGCTGTCGCTTTTGGAGCCAGCGCCATTGTTATCTCCGGGCGCGGTGCCGATGCCTATGACCCCAAATGCATCCGCAGCAGCGTAGGGACATTTTTTTCCATCCCCATCTACCATGTGGACGGAGTGAAGCAATTTGCCGCTCATCTGCAAGCTTTGCGCATGCAGCATGACATTGCCCTCATCGCCTCAGGTGACCGAGGAGACACATCTCTTTATGAAGCCTCTTTTGGCTCGGATCTGCTCTTTTTAATTTTGGGCAACGAAACTAGCGGCGTCAGCGTCAGCTACCAGCAGCTGGCCGATCAATTTGTGCAAATTCCCTTGCCTGGGAAATTCACCTCGCTCAATGTCGGCGCCGCCGCCAGCATCTTTTTCTACGAAATCTTCCGTCAGCGCCAATAAACGCTCGAGGAAAAGGGGAAAGGGGGAGGCCAAGCCTCCTTCTTAGCTCAAAAATTGTGCGCCCTCTGCACATCAATCGCCTCTCCTCAGTTTGAGAAGGGGATTTTGCTCAAGCCTTCTTCTGGCCTCTTTTTTCTTTTCAATCACCTTTTGGAGAATGGCTCTCTTCGATTCGTCCAATGGCTCTTGGATCAGTTTTTCCAAATCGGGCAGGCGCTGCTTCATATACCATTGCTTTAGACGCTCCCTTTTTTGATCTTTGGCTCGAATTTGCTCCGCCTCTTGGCGCGACATGAAGGGGCTTGAGGCCAAGGGCAAAGGCTCTTTCAATAGTGGCTTTGTTTTTTCCTTCACTCCTTCAATGATGTGATAGAGGCGGGGCCTTTTAGCTGCCTGTGGATTTTTGAAGGCCCCTAGAGCCGGAGATCGTTCTCGATCCTTTGCCTCTATTTCAAAAAGCGTTTCCAATGGGGTGTTTTCAATCCAACACTTTTTTGGCCCGAGGCGCTCTTTCAAGCTGTCTTGGATGAGCGCTAAAACTCGCATTTTTAAGTTATCCTTCGTATTCGTTGTCGACCTTTTTTTAAAAAGGTCTGAGCCTAAATTTGGGCTGTCGGGATCTTGCGGGCGGCGGTTGAGCGCTCGGTGCTTTAAAAAGAGGGGGAGGTATTTTTTAGCTGTGCGGTTATAGAGTTGGTTGATATCGATGCCGGGAGGGCATTGAGTCAGGCTTTGTTGGATGAAGAGCTCCATTTGCTCGCTATGCCTTTCTAAGGCTAGATCAGCTTCAGCAAAAGAGAGATTTTGCAGCCATTCCTGGAGGCCTCTTTCAAAGGAGGGAAACGAACCTTTGGCAAAAGTTTTAGTCTCATCAGGGTTTGGAACGGGCTTGGAGGGGGCCTCCTCGTACTTTCTCTTGACTGGAAAAGCTTCCAGCACCTGCCGCTTGGCTTCTAATAGCTGATCTTTTTGATCAGATGAGGAAGACAAAGCCGCTTTGAAGGCTTCTAGCTTGGGCGGCAATTCCAGCAGCTGCTGGTCCATTTCAGCAAAGGCGCACTTAATGATTTTGATATAGGGAAGAAAATTTTCCTTCCCCTCAAGGACCGTTTGCAAAAAAGGGAGAGGGCTTTCCTGTCCATAAAAAGTGAGCAGCTCGTCGATCTTTTCATAGGGCAGCTCAGGCTTTGCTAAATAGGCCAGCAGCTGTACTTTCCAGCTTACAGGAAGAGCTGTCTTTTCTTCAATATCGAGTAAAATGCGCTGATAGAGCTCTCTTCTCTCCTTAAAATGGGGGGAACGCAGATCGCTAAAGTCTTTTAAGAGGGTAAATAGGGCGCTTTGAGGCCTCAACGGCGCTTCGGCTTGCACTGCTTCTAGCCAAGATGCCCCTTGGGCAATCAGCTTCTCTGCATAGGGCCTGTGCATTTTTTTGCCGAGCAGGTAGGCCATTTTTAGCAGGCTGATATGTTGTCTCTCGCTGAAGACACTGTTGGGATTGATCTGGTGGGCGGCAATGTCATTGAAAATAAGGTCGAGTTCGCCCTCTTCCAGCTGCAGATGAGGGGATCTGCCAATCCCTTCGACCTTCAGTTTTAACGCTTGCAAGAAGCAAGCTTGCCAGTCCAGCCCCTGTTCAAAGAGCCCCTTTTTCTTCAAGAGAAGCCTTGTGGCGTCTGCATTTGTCGGGATGAAAGTCAAAGGGGATTTAAACTCGCCCTGTCCCAAGGAGGTGGTTGATAGGAGGTAATGGATCATCTCCTGCTGCCCATGAGCTGCTGCCAAGTCCATGGGCGTCATCCCATGCTCGTTTTTGATCATTAAAGAGGCGCCGGCTAACATGAGCTGCCGAGCTATTGCAACAGACCCTATTTGGCAAGCTAAGTGGAGAGGGGTCGCTCCTCCCTGGATCTGGCAGTTGGCATTCGCATTTAAAGAGAGCAAAAAAATGACGGTGTCCAGATGGCCGCGGCTTGTCGCGTAGTAAAGGGGAGTATATCCCTTCTCATTTCTAGCTTCGATATTGGCCCCGGCTTGAAGCAGGAGTTGAACAATTTTAAGATGCCCGAGTTGGCAAGCAACATGTAAAGAAGTGGCTCCTTTATCTATTGGATTGTCAACATAGGCCTTTGAAGAGAGCAGCAGATGGACAATCTTTTGATGATCATTGACGCAAGCATGATAGAGAGGGGCAGCTCCGATCTGATCTTTTGCATTCAGGTTGGCCCCGGCTTGAATCAATTTTTGAGCAATCTCGAAAGTTCCTTTAAAACAGGCGTGGTGTAGAGGGGTGAGCCATGTATTCGATCGACTGTTGATGTCGGCGCCTTGACGCATGAGCCAATCGGCCCCCTTCTGATGGTTTAAAGAGATGGCGAGGTAGAGAAGGTCGTTTTTAGGCAGCGGCAAAATGCTTTCTGAAATGTTGCATAGAGCCTGCTCTAAACCAGGGCTCATAGGAAAAGGGGCGTTGAGATCGATCTTTGCTCCGGCAAGCTCCATGATCTCTTCTTGGCCCTCTATCAAAGCCCAGCAGAAGAGGTGCTGCATCTCTTCATGAGAAAGGGCATTCATGTGATGAGGAGGGGTGTCGATTAAAAATTGGATCAGCTGATATTGCCTTTGTCTGAAGAGAAAAGAAATGG
The DNA here is from genome assembly GCA_029240195.1 of Chlamydiales bacterium. GTDB lineage: Bacteria > Chlamydiota > Chlamydiia > Chlamydiales > JARBTN01 > JARBTN01. Next base: position 5,094 of record JARBTN010000052.1, on the reverse strand, counting down.
GGTCGAAAGCGGGGTCCTCTTTGCCCCGGCTCTTTAAAAGGGCGCCGGCACCTAAGTAGTTAGACCATTGGCAAAAAGTCAGGAATTTTTGGTAAAATTCTGGGTACCCCCTGCTTTCTCTACCTAGGAGGGGAAATTGGGGATATGGAGAGCTAGAATAGTTGGAAGAGATATCCATCAATGACCTATTTTATAGTTTTTTTAACGCAAAAACTATATTTAAAATTTTTATTTAAGTCAATTAATGAGCAATCACTTCTTATTTTAATTCGCTTTTCACAATTTAATGGATTTATAAATAACATTTTAAAATGAGGCAAGATTTGAAAGAGGGCAATTTAAGAGCCCTCTCTCAAAAGCCAGATCGGCTCTAGACTCCCCTCTTCTTATGCAAATCAGCCATAGAAGGGCGGGCTGGGCGCTGTTGAAGGGCTGCTAGGTTAAGCAAGGGGTTGTTTTGAATATTTCGTCTGGCTACTTCTTTAGTTTCGATCACTTCTTCTAAGATTTTTTTAGCTAGAGCGCTCAAAGACGGGTTGAGAACTTCTGCTCTAAGCTGCTCTAAGCTTTGTTTCATATAATTTTGAGTGATCATCTCCTGTTTGCGCTCTAGGCCCCTCAACCGCTCACATTCCTGACGAGAAAGCCCTTCTGTGTTTACAGAGGGGAGAGGTGCTCTTGGCGGCACTGTTTTTTCATGCGTCTCTTCAAAAATGTAGTAAAGGCGCGGCTTTTTAGCCCGAGGGAGCCTCGAGTGCTTGCCAAGGCTAAAGTCATTTTCCGTCCGCCTGCTCTCAATTTCTGCAAGCGACTCTAAGGAAGTATTTGACACGAGCGAGACTTTTGTTGCTTCTAAGCGCTCTTTGATTCCACTTTGAATGAGCTTTAAAATAGTCGCCTTTAAGTTGTATCTTGTCGCTCCTGAATTTGCCGGAGGGGATATCCCAATGGGGTTTTGACGATCGGGATCTTTCCGGTGGAGGTTGACGTTCCTGCGCTTAAAAAATAATTTTAAGTATTTTTTAGCGGCATGGTTTAAGAGGTGGTTGATATCGATGCCGGCAGGAATTTGATGGCGGTTGCTTTGCAACGACTTTTCCACCTGCTCGCTGTACGCCTCTAGAGCGAGGTCGGCTTCGGTAGAGGAGAGGTCTTTCAACCATTGTTTCAGCTCGGCTTCAAAGGTTGGAAACGACCCTTTGACAAAGATGCGCGGCCTATTCGTTTGCTCTTCTTCAAGCAATTCTTCTCGCTTCCTTTTTGGGGGAAACACCTCCAGCATGCGCTTTTTAGCTTCTAACAGGTTTTTTCTATTGTAGGGTAAAGAGGAAAGCGCGGCTTGAAAAGTTTGTAACTCTGCCGACAATTCCTGCTCGCTTTCCTCAATTTCAGCAAAGGCGCGCTCGATCACTTTAGCATAAAGGGGGAAATCGCTTTTTCCTAGGATGACCGCTTCTAAAAAAGGAATGGGGCTGTCATTTTCATAGAGGGCTAGTAGCTCCTGGACTTCTTTTTGAGCGAGTTGATTTTTGACTAAATGGGCAAGCAATTCTACTTTCCAGCTAAGGGCCGCATCTGCCTTGGCCTGGGTATCTAGCAAAATTAGCTGATAGAGCTCTCTTCTCTCTTCAACAGAAAGGGCGCTGCCATCTGCGTTTGTATCTAAAAGATCTTGGATCAAAGTGAAGAGGGCGCTTTGAGGTTTTAAAGGGCTTTCAGCCCGCACAGCGTCAATCCAAGACGCTTCTTGTTCAATGAGCTGTTTGACATAAGGCGTTTGCCATATTTTGCCAAGCAAGTAGGCAATTTTTAACAGGCTTTGTTGTTTATCTCCATCGATCAGATAACTATTAGGATCGATCTGGTAGAAGGCAAGATCTGCAAAAATGAGATCAATTTCTTTTTTTTGCAGCCTCAGGCCAAGGGCGCTCGGGCTGTTTGCCCCGTTGAGTTTTGATTGTAAAGTAGACAAGAAGTGATGTTCCCAGTCTAACCCTTGCTCTTCGAGCGCTTTTTTCTTCTTGAGAAGCTTTTGTAGGTCAGCATTTAAAGGGGCATTAAAATTAACTTTCAACTCAATTTCTTCTTCATCCTCTAGGTCTGTCTCTTCAGAATCGATTTCGATGATTTCAATGGCGGGAGGAGAGTTAGCTTCTACCCTTGGAAAATGCTCTTTGTCGGCAAAGGAGGGGAAGAGACTGACCAATTCCTCTTTTCCGTGAGCGATGGCCAAATCAAGGGGAGAGTGCCCAAATTCTGACCTAGCTTGTCGATCAGCGCCGTTCCCGATCAGGGATTGAGCGGCTCTAAAGTGCCCCTTTTGGCAGGCAATATGTAAAGCGGTGATTCCTATGGTCGTTTGATGATTGACCTCGGCCCCTTTAGAGAGCAATAAGGTGATGATTTCCTGATGACCATCCATAGCTGCCAGGTGTAGAGCTGTGAATCCCATTTCATTTTTAGCATCGAGAATGGCCTTGGCTTGTATTAAGCCCTCAGCCATCTGCATATTTCCTATGCTACAAGCTAACTGTAAAGGGGATGACCCTCTATTCGTGAGGCAATTGCTATCTGCTCCCAGAGAAAGCAATAGAAAGACCATTTCCATGTGTTGGTTTGCAACTTCCTGGTAAAGAGGAGTGTATCCACTGTGATCTCTAGCATTGATGTCAGCTTGCGTTTGGATTAAGCGCTTGACGATTCTAGGAAATCCGTGTTGGCAGGCTATGTGTAAAGGGGTCTTGCCTTGCTCTTCTTGGTTATTGATAACTGCCCCTTGCTCGATCAAAAAGTTGACCCCATCTTCACGCCCTGCAGCGATTGCATAATAAAGAGGGGTGCGCCCATTTTTATCTTTAACCTCTAAAATATTTGCTGCTTGGATGAGGTGATGAGCAATTTCAATATATCCTAACTCGCAGGCTAAATGTAAAGGGGTTGCACCATGATCGTCCTGGCAGTCAGCGCCAGCTCCGAGCTCGATCAGAAATTTGACGATCCAGTAGTGGCCATAAGACGCTGCCATGTGAAGAGGGGTACACCCCATTGCATCTTTAGCTTCTATCTGGCTTCTTGCTTGCACGAGGCGCTTAGCAATTTCAAGATCCCCTACGTTGCAGGCTAAATGTAAAGGAGTTTCACCCCTGACTGTCTTGCTGTTGCTGTCCGCTCCATGCAAGAGCAGAAAATCGATCATTTCTATGAGCTTACAAGCGGTTGCTATGTGAAGAGGGGTGCTTCCGCTATGATCTTTAGCATGAATATTGCCCCCGGCTTCGATGAGGCTTTGAGCGATTTCAATCTGTCCTAAACAGCAGGCATAGTGTAAAGGAGTCACGCTTTTCTCTATTGGCAAATTGATAGCAGCGCGCGATTCAATCAACCATTTAACAGCCCTTTTTTTGCCTAAGGAGATGGCTAGATATAGGGGCGTTGGTAAAGGCAGCGGTATTTGCGCATTTAGCCTAAGCTGTAGGTTAGGCGTCATTGGGAAAGTGGCATTGAGATCGATCTTGGTGGCCGCAAACTCCATCATCTCTTTTCGGCCTTGGATCAAGGCATAGCAGAAAATTTGCTGCATTTGTTCATAAGCAATTTTAAACGCATGGTGGTAGTTGCTGATTAAAAAGTGGGCTAGCTGATAGTGCTGTTGCTCAAAGATAAAAGAAATAGGGTCAAATGAGGGATCGTGATTGACTCGTTGCTGTAAAAGTGCTGCCGCTTCGAAATGGCTCGAGTGCAAGCAATAAGCCCGCATGGTTTCTTGAAAATACCTGTCATTTAGGGCAACTTGTGATGGTATCAAAGATGGAGAATACGAGAAATAGCTATTTGTTGAGTTAATATCCATTGATCCTATTGGTTATCTAATCATTTTAGGCTAAAATTATAATTAAATTTCATATTTTAAACCAGTTAAACTTATTATTGCCTCATAGTGGATTTAATTGAAATTAGCTGTGTTAGCCTATTCCAGTCATGGAAGAATAAGATACATGTGATAGATTCAAAGCTAAATATTATGAATTATTTTTATTAATTTTTTTGAAAAGTAGTTAGTATTGATTTGAATCTGCTTTAGTTCTCGAGGCAAACAAAATTTATTTAGAAAAAAAATGGCTGAAATAGGATCTTTATCTCAGGCTTTCATGCTCGTTTGACACGTAAAAACATCTGTGGTCGGGCACTACTCGACTAGCGCAAGCGATAGCGCCCGCATGCCGATACAAGGGGAAGCTGGTCAGGAAAAGAATATTGAACCGCAAAGGCCGTCTCCCATTGGAAGGCAACGGGCGGCGGGCAGCATACTTTCTCAAAAGCAATTCAAGAAGCCTTTAAAGACAATTGCTAATTTTTTGCCCCTAGTTTTTGATTTTGGGCTGATTGGACTCTGGACAAAAAATTGATGGAATAGATTCTTGATCCATCTAGTGCCCGACCACAGATGTTGTTGCGCATGTTAAACGGCGTCAAAGCCTCTAGAATCGACGACTACCTGTCCCCTCATATTGACTTAATAGGGGGGGACAGGTAATCGATCGATTCTAAAGAGCTTTCACGCTCGTTTGACACGTAAAAACATCTGTGGTCGGGCACTAGAAACGATTTAGAGAAACGAGAGGGGAATAGCTACCCTAAAGAGCTTGAAAGGGCCTTTTTTTAAGGCCCTTTTAAGCTTTTTTTTGCCTTTAAGATTGAAAGAGGGCGCGCATTTCAGCTTGAAGCTCGTCGAGCTTTTGTTGGCATTGCAGCATCCCTTGTTCTAAATATAGAGAATGCAAGTTGGATACGCCCAGGTAAACTTTGACTTTGGGCTCTGTACCTGAGGGGCGGATGACAATTTTGTAGCCCTCTTCCGTTAAAAAAACCAGGACATCGGATGGGGGCAAATCGATTGGAGAGGTCTCTTTTTTTTCATGGTTGGTCGATTGCCCGGATAAAAGATCCTGGCTGACAAAGATGCGGTGATGCCCGATGTTTTTCGGCGGCTTGCTGCGCAAGCTTTGCATGGCCGATTGCATCTGGGCCCTGCCTTGTTGCGTCTCAGGAAAATTCAATGAGATCAGCCGCTCTTTATAGATGCCATATTTTTTA
>JARBTN010000111.1 GCA_029240195.1 Chlamydiales bacterium | reverse complement strand
ATTGAAGGCAAAGTCTTTAGACTTTGGCAAAATGCATTCTGTTGCAGATTGCCTGAAAGTTTAAGTTTGAAAAGGCAATAGGTGGCAAGTTGGGTTTTAGGGCAAAAAAAAAGGCTTCAAACCATAGGCTAACGCCTAAGGTTTGAAGCCTTTTGCTTTTTCCAAAAAGGGGTTAAAAGCCCTGTAAGGAATCTTGAATCTTAATATTTTTAATTGCTTCCTCAGTTAATCTGCTAGATTCTTTAACCAGATCAATATTTGGCTCTGTTAAAAAGCGAATTTCCATTTTGCAAAGGACATAGTTAGTCAAATCTTTAACTTCAGGGGTTAATCTACCGGACTTCTCTAAATCAACAAGTTTATCTTCAACCTTCTTTTTATTTTCTGCAAAGGAAATACCTTCAGAAACATCTAAAGAAGACTTATAAATTTCTTTAACATCCATTTCACATGCTGCAAGGCCCGACCTCAACGTATCGGCCCTAAAATAATCGGATCCGCCTTCAAAGGCGCTTTCCAATTCAGCAAAATGCTCCTTTGCTTTTACCTCTAGAGGTTTGATCAAATCCTGAGCCTGCTTTTCAACTTGAGAGCGATAGTTGAATGGGCTTTTTATATAAGAGAAAGCATCTTGCCCTAAGTTTTGCAGTTTGATCAGCGCCCCTTTCAATCCGCCCACTTTTGGATTTCTCACCCATTTATAATGAGAGAGGGCCACAGCCGCTTGGTCAGGTCCTAGCTGTTTAAATTCCTCACTCTTAAAAGAGCGCTCTAAATATTGTTTAACCTGTTTCCTTGTACTAGCAATCCGCTGCCCACTTTCGTTAAACTTACCCTGAACCGTACCAATAGAGCCATCTTCTTTAATTTGAATGTACTTTCTTCCTTTGGGATCGGAGCCGGGCGCAGCAGATTGCTTCACCTCTTGGAAAGCTTGATTAATTCCATTTATATTAGAAATAGGACTACTCATAGATCAAACCTCTACTTTAGATTTACATTAACTTTAAATTAACATAATAAAATATTATTTAAAACATAAACAATAAAACCGATTTTATTTTATTGTGACGTTTTAGGACAAATGTGCTAAGCTGGTGAGAAAATAGATGGGAGACGCCGATGAAACCCTTTGTTGAGACCCGACAGCTGGACACCGAGATTGCAGAAAAAGATCGTCAGATTGAAAACTTGGCGCTGGAAATTGAAAGGCAAGAAGAGCTCATCGCCTCTTTCTATGCAGAATATGATGTATCTTACCAACAAGTGGCAGCCTTTGCAGAAAATAAAGAGCGCTTTTCCGAAAAAGATTGGCAGGCGCTAGAGAAGATGAGACAGGATTTAGAAGATAAATTGAATTTGGCATTAAGCACAGTTGGAGCGACCAGAAAAGCCCAAAAGACCCGGCAAGCTCAAAGCTTTGTCCGTCCGTCCTGGATCTTTGTCCGCTGAACTATAATTTACAATGGCAAGAAAATCGCATTTTCTTGCCAACTGAAAGCCTTTTTCTTTAAAGTCCTTTGATGGCCGTCAGGCCAGCAGCGGCTTTAAAGAAAAAGGCTTAAAAGCCCCCTTTGAAGAACTCGGGTTTCCAAAGGGCAAGCCCTTTGGTCGAGAGGGGTTTAAGGGGAGAGGCAACGCCTTTCCCCTTTTTTCCAGTTTCAAGAGGGTGGATTTTGCTCGAATTTGATGATTTCAATCTGATAGTAGCGGTCGATATCGAGCTCCCCTTCAGACTTGGCCACTAATACGGCGCAAAGGGAGTCACCTAAGACGTTGATCACAGTCGAGATCATCTCGCGGATGCGGTCGATGCCGGCTAAGATGGCAATCCCTTCCATTGGGATGCCTATGGGGCCCAAGACGACAGAGAGCATCAGCAAGCTGGCGCCGGGGATGCCGGCCGCGCCGACAGCTGACAGCGTCGCGGTGAAGACCACCATCAAGATGCTGGTCCAGCTCAATTCAATGCCATACACTTGTGATAAAAAGACCGCAGTCATGCCCTGAAAGAGGGCCGCTCCATTCATGTTAATGGTTGAACCTAGGGGCAGGATGAAGTTGGCGATGTTCTTAGATACGCCTAAGTTTTGTTGCACGCAGTGCAAAGAAGCCGGGAGGGTTGCCGAGCTGCTCGTCGTCGAAAAGGCCAGCATGATGGCATCTCCCATCCCCTTTAAAAAAGGGATCGGGCTCAAGCCGCCGATGAATTTAAGCATGGCAAAGTAGACAAAGAACAGATGCACTAAGCTTGCCAGATAGTAAAGGCCTAAGAATTGCAGGAGGGGCAGCAATACCTTCACCCCAAAAGAACCAGAGACCCAGGCCATGATGGCGAAGACGCCAATCGGCGAAAATTCCATGACGATACCCGTCAAAGAGAGCATGATGTCGGCCAGCGACTCCAAGACTTTTAAAAAGGGCTGCCCCTTTTCCTTTGAGGCGATGATGGCCATCCCTAAAAAGAGGGAAAAGATGATGATCTGTAAGATATTGCCCTCAGCCATCGAAGCAATTGGATTGGAGGGGATCAATTCCTTTAATACTTTCCATAGATTGGGCGTCTCTACAACACCCCGGTTTTCCACAGCGACGGCGCCGCCCGGAATCTCCATATGGATGCCTATGCCTGGCTTGCCGATATAGGCAAAAGAGAGGCCCAGCACGATTGCCACCATGGTCGTGGAGACAAAGATTAAAATGCTTTTAATGCCGACGCGCCCCAGCTTTTTGGGGTCGTGAATGCTGGTGATTCCCACAGTCATCGAAGAGAAGACCAAGGGTACGATCAACATATTGATTAGGCCTAGGAAAATAGACCCAAGGGGTTGCAAATAAGTCGCTTTAGGACCTAAGACCGCTCCTACTAGCACGCCTAGGAACATGGCCGCCAAGATTCTCATCCATAATTTCATGAACGCCTCAATTTATTATTAAAATTCAACAAGTTATTCTCGCCAATGGATGCTTTTGACTCATTCTATAAATCAAGAGTTTTAACGAGTATCAAACGGCCGCTAAAGCTTCTAAAATAGCCGATTGTAACTCCTACATATTAGCAATATGAAGCGACTTATGATCGTTGAACTGCGAGAGGTTTCGCATTCGTTTTACACGTACAAAACTTTGTGTCTAGGCACTAGCACTGCAAATAGTTCTTAAAAAGATGAGTGGCTAGAAAAATTCTTTGACCTTTGGCTAGAGCAGAAAACCGCACCTGTACGGGTCACTCGGTCAAAAAAGTATGGCTTAAAGCCTAAAAGCGCCCTTGAATTCTCTCTGTGGAGAAAAAAATAGATGGAGATGGCTCTTTACCATAAGACACGAGCAAGATGAATAAGACCGCTGACGAGAAGTCCGCAATAATTTGACTAGTATATGCCTTTGACTACTATATTGTAAATAGGCGATGCCCTATCTGCTCCCTGTTCAATTGAAAGGAAAACCCGATGGAGCAAAAAAAGCGCTTTAAAAGAGGGCTCCCTTAAAGCAAGGAAGCGCCTTGAGGTTGAGCGCAGATCTGAGATAAGAACTTAGGGGGATTGATTTTCTCTAAAGCCCCTAAGCGATTGAGAAGGCGGATGATCCTTCCTGGGTGGATTCTCTTTAGCCGCTCATTGGCATCAAAGGGGATGTTGAACATCGGTGTATCGGCCTCATCGATCCATTTTTTATAATTGGCTTTTTCTGCTTCCGAAAATTTAATGTCTGCCTCCACCTCCCCTTTTAATTCTCCCTTTAAGCGCACCTCCATTGCGAGGAGGGCGGCAATGATTGATTTAGCGACAAATTCAGAACAGATGAGCTCGGTATTTTTAGCATTCTTTGGATTTGTCCACTGGTCGTGCACTTTTTTAAAGGCATCGGTGCGCGGGCGAGATCTGCGGTGCCCGCCAAAAAAGCCAAAGTCTGCCAGCCCTGATCGAATAGCGCGCTTAGGGTTAAACTTCGTCTGATCAAACTGGGGCATCTTTCGATGGATCTCTTCTGTCACCTGCTCATAGAGAGCTTGGAGTTTTTCTTCGAGATGCTCTCCTCCCCATTGTTGCAAAAGAGGATAGAGAATGGAGTGCTGATTTAACAAAGAGGCGATGTTGAGGCGCCATACCTCTGAGCATAAAGCATCTTTTAGAGCATAAGGGTCACTGATGTAGCGCGTTT
>JARBTN010000110.1 GCA_029240195.1 Chlamydiales bacterium | reverse complement strand
GATGTAAAGCTTGTGGAGATGATGTAAGACCTTTCTTAGGCAACCATCTGAGAACCAAGAAGCTCCCATTAGAATTTCAATTTAGTGGGGGCAGTTCACCTTAAGGCAAATTTTAAGAGGGGCAAGTAGCCCCCCTTTTGGTCGATCTATCGAGAAGCGCTCTTTAGATAATGGATGCGATCCTTTAGCTTAGGATGGTCCTTCGATAGAGAAAATTCTCCCTCCGAATCGATGCGCTCAGGATAGCGAGCGGCCATTTTTTTCTGGCCATCCAAGATCGCCTGTAAAAAATGGCGCAGCTTCTTGTTTGATAGTTTCTCAGCGACAAAAGAATCGGCTTGTTTTTCAAAGTGAAAACTTAACGGCCGCATGGCTTTTTCTCTAAACGCAAGGGGGATATGCAAAAAGCAAAGGGAAAAAATAGCATAGGCTATTTGACATATTCCTGTTTTCAAAGTCGAATGTCGATAAGCGATGTGGCCTAATTCATGACCAATTATCCCCTCCCTCACCTGTTCATAATCAGGTCTTTGAAAAACAGTGCGCCAAGAGGTTAAGAGAACATCCCTATGATCGCAAGCAATTTGAGAGGGATAAATTTGTTGCCTTTGGCCGATTTCACATCCTAGCCATTCCCCAAAGCGAACCGACCAAAATTGATCGGGCATTTGTCCTTCGACCACCTTTTTTGTGCTTAAATAAGGGGGCAGGTCTTTTTCTTTCACTAAAAACTCTAAAGGAATCATCACAATGGAATCAAAGGCGCCGCTTGCCGCTCCAAAACCCACTCCTGTAGCAGATGGGTAGAGCAAAAGGCGATTTGCACCCCTGATCCCCGCTTTTTCAGCCATCTGCCGCACCTTTTCTTGCAGCTTATTTAAGCGCTTATGCCCTTTTGTAGTGAGCTTGATATCGTTTAAAAGCTCTCGGCTCAAGACAGAGCGGGTAGAAAAGAATTGGTAAGACACTTGAAAGACAAGGGGGAGGACGAAAAATGAAGCCCAGTTTTCTTTAAAGAAGTCAACGATCCGTTCCTTAAGTGATGGGTTGGGCAGGCGCGGCAAGTCTTGGTAATGATTAAGATATACCTGATAGGAAGAATCCTGCTCTGCCATTTTTTGATAATCGATTGTTTTCATTGCTACATTCCGTCTGTTTTTATTTTTTAAAAAATTAATTACAGATTAAATGATATTAAATGAATCCATTTTAAGACAATAGAGTATCTACAATTGCCAATATCGTATCTATTAGAACGCAATCGACCCAGATGCATAAAACGAGGGTTATTTGGGAAAAGGGCTGCCCACCTCTCTCCAATTAAGGAGAGGAGGGGCTTGGATTTGCCAGCTTTTCTTGGCAGTAGCCTTGCCAGCAGGCGATAAAGTGATTGAAGAGCTGTTGCGATTCGAGCCCTTTGAGGCAAAGCCCTGTCTGGCAAGAGCGGATTTCTTTGCAGCGCTTGATGAATGTCTTTTGGTAGGGGCAGCCGGCTTGTAGATAAAAATGGTGCGGCCCTTCGGGGGCATATTTTTGGCCGCTGGAGGGGCCAAAGACGCTATAGGTAGGGGTCAAAGTGGTGGCAGCCAGGTGCAAGGGGAAGGAGTCCATGGCGATGACGAGATCTGCTTGCGCCATCAGCGACTGGAGGTCAGGAAAGCTTAAGTAGGCATAAGAGATGCTGCCGGCAAAGGCCGCCTCTAACAGCCGGACGCTCTTTTCTTCCATTTCGCTGCCATAGGAGAAGAGATATTGGCAATCGGTGGCCTTCTGCACCTTTTTAAGAAACTGCTTTAAAGTCTCTTCAGAGAGCTGTTTATTGCCCCATTTGGCGCCGGGACAGACTAGAAAGCGCTTTTTGGAGCTGGGCGGCAAGGGGCAGTGGCCGTGCAGATCGATGGCATCGGGCAGGAGGGGGATTTCCTGTTTGAAGTAAGCAGAGATGAAGAAGCGGTAGTCGCTGCGGATCGAGCCGCCGGGGGGTGGGTTGAAGCGCTGAGTGGTGAAAAAGCAGCTCGGCCATTCGGGGGCTGTTTTCCAACCAAAGCCGACTTTGTCTTTAGCCTGGACAAAGCTCAGGATGCAGGCGCTTTTGAGATTGCCCTGCATGTCAAAGGCGACATCGTAGCTATCGAGAGAGGCGCTAAAAGCGCGCATCTCCTCTCGGCAGTCAGAGCGCCAAAAGTAGCAGCGCCATTTTTTGGAGTCGATGGCGAGGGCGCGCCGCACTTTAGGGTGGGCATTGAGCAAAGGAGCATACGCTTTTTCCACCACCCAGTCCACTTGGGCATCGGGATGGAGGGAAAGGAGGGCATCGAGCGCTGAAAACGTCTGCACAATGTCGCCGAGAGCTGAGGTCTTGATGATGAGGACTTTCAAGGTCATGATGAGAGCGCTTCCTGGATAGCGTTAAAGTCGAGCGGAGTCGGGGCGTGAATGGAGAGCGTTTTTTTGGTGAAGGGATGGATGAAGCTAAGCTTTGAAGCATGGAGCAGGCAGCGCTTCGGGATGCCGGGACAGCTGGAGATGTGGGATGGGGAGGCGTATTTGCGCTCACCTAAGATGGGATGGCCCATTTCGCTTAAGTGGACGCGGATTTGGTGGGTGCGCCCGGTGAGTGGAGAGCAGGCCAGAAGAGACGCTGATGAGTATTCCTCAAGCACTTGCCAGTGGGTGATAGCGCGCAGGCCCTTTTCCTTGGAGGTAGAGCGGACGAGAGCTGAGGAGTGCTTGGTCTCTTTGGCGAGAAAGTTGTCGATGGTCCCCTTTTTTTTAGAGGGGCGGCCAGCGACAAAGGCCAGATATTTTTTTTCGATGAGGCGCTCGCGAAAGAGGGATTCCAACGCCTGCAAGCTGTCCAAAGTCTTGGCAAAGAGGAGGACGCCTGTGGTCTCAAGGTCTAGGCGATGGGCGAGATGGCAAGAAGCTAACTTGCCCAGCATCTTTTTTGCGCCCTCAGGGTCGGAAGGTAGGAAAGGGGGCTTATCGATGGCCAGCAGCCACTCATCTTCAAAGAGGATGACCCCCTGCTTGGCGGGAGCTTTATCTTGAATTTGAAAGGCCACCTGGTCGCCAGCTTTTAAGCAGCGGGAGGCGAAGCGCTCCGGGCGGCCATTGACTGAGCAAGCTCCCAATTCAATCATCCGCTTTAAGCTCTTGGCAGAATGGTCCGGGAACTTGAGGCGGAGATAGGGCAGCAAAGCGAGGGGGTCTTCGACCGAAAACAGCATGCGATAGGCCTCACCGACTAAAGAGAAGAAAACTGTGTGAGAAAGCGATAGTCATTTTCGGTGAAGAAGCGGATGTCGGGGATTTGGTATTTGAGCATCACCAAGCGCTCCACGCCAAGGCCCCAGGCAAACCCGCGGTACTCTTCGGGGTCGATGCCGACGTTGTTCAGCACTTCGGGGTGCACCATGCCGGCACCCAGGATTTCCAGCCAGCCGGTATGCTTGCAAAGAGAGCAGCCTGAGCCTTGGCAGACGAGGCACTCCACATCGGCTTCCAGGCCGGGCTCCACAAAGGGGAAGTAGCTAGGGCGAAAACGCGTCTTCACTTGTCTTTTGAAAAAGCGGCCCAAAAACTCTTCGATCAAATGGAAGAGGTGGCTGAAGGAGACGTCGCGATCGATATAGAGCCCTTCAATTTGATGGAAGAAGACATGAGATCTGGCCGACACCTCTTCGTTGCGGTAGACGCGGCCGGGGGCGACGATGCGGATTGGCGGCTTGGCCTTTTGCATGACGTGCACCTGGATATTGGAGGTGTGGGTGCGCAGCAGCACGTTGGGCGCTAAGTAAAACGTATCTTGCATATCGCGCGCCGGGTGGTCGTCTTGGAAATTGAGGGCGGCGAAGTTGTAGTAGTCGGAGTCGATCTCTGGGCCGAGCTGGATGGAAAAGCCCATGGAGGAAGAGATCTCGAGCAGCTCGTTCATCACTTTAGTCAACAGGTGAGCGGAGCCTAGGAAGCGGCGGCGGCCTGGCAAGGTGATATCGAGCATTTCATTTTGCAAGCGCTCCCCTTCCTCTTTTTTGACCAGCCGCTCGATGGCCTCTTGAAACAGCGTCTCTGCAGTCGACTTGAGGATGTTGATCATCTGGCCGAAGAGAGGGCGCTCTTCTTTAGAGACGTTCTTTAAGAGAATCATCAATTGTGTGATGGGGCCTTTGCGAC
>JARBTN010000051.1 GCA_029240195.1 Chlamydiales bacterium | reverse complement strand
CTACCTGTCCCCTCATATTGACTTAATATGGGGGGACAGGTAATCGATCGATTCTAAAGAGCTTTCACGCTCGTTTGACACGTAAAAACATCTGTGGTCAGGCACTAGGAGGAGGCGAGGAGCGCTGCAAAGCGCCCAGGCAATCTGCGCTCCCTCTTAAGGCTGTACTCTATTTTGATGATACTCTCGGTAAGCGCCGGAAATGGCGGTTTGGAGCAGGAGGATATCGAGGTAATAGAGCGTCGGAAAGCCGAGCGCCTCGATAAAGATGGCAGGGCTCTTTTTATAAAAAGGCAAGAGAGAGATAAACTCCCTTCTAAGCCGACTTTCTGGCCCGTCCTGAACTCTCTTGAGCCAATTGCCATTTTTTACAATTTCGCTTAAGAGGCGTAAAGGAAAAGAGGCTTTTATCGGCCCTAAATCAGCACTCTTTTCTTGAATTAGCAGGTGTTGCACAAGCGGCCCATAGTACACGTGCAGATTAGATGATGGGTTCCTCATCCTTTCCAAAATATCAATTAAAGGATCCTCCTCCTCAATGGGCAAGCGTTCGACAGCTAAAAGCCAGTTGCCCCCTGCCTGAAAAAACGCATAGGTGCAATTTGTGCCGAAGAGTTGGTCGCTATGATAGGCCAGGGGCAATAGATGGAGCATCTTCCCCTCTGGATCCAATACGATGGCATTGACATCCTCGACGAGCAAAAAGAGGTTTCTAAAGATAAGCTCGAAAGTTTGAGAGATCGGCGGCTGCCGCTCTGGAAGAGGGGTTTGACAGCGGTAGAGGAATTCAATTCCATTTTTCAGATGGTTGAAGAGAACGGAAGAATAGGCTTGAGAATCGGCGCGATACCACTCCATTTGCTTTTTTTTCTCTTCCCCGGACAAAGTCCAGAAAAACTGCAGCCAGCTTGCAACCTTCTCTAAAAATAGGAAGCTCGTCTCGGAGGTTAAGATAGGCGGCGTAAGCGAAGTGGGCCCGGGTTGTTGCGGAAGGAGGGGTCTGGGAGGCTTGGGAGACTCAGGCTCCCTTTTGCAAAAAAAGATATCTCTTGCCAGGGTTATCGCAGCTGGGCAATTGCAGGCGGCATCTTTTTTAAACGGCCTGCCCTCAAAAGGAGCGGGAATCGGACTATCCTGGGAGGCTGGAGAGGGATTAAGCCTCTGTTTTGAAAAAATCGGAGCAGAGGATGGAGGACTTTCTAGAGGAGTTAGCTCATGATCTGGCGCAATGCTCCTCCATAATAATTCGCAATTGGGCGGCTCAGCTTCTCGAGAGCTCAAAACAAAAGCGCCTTTCAGGCCAACGTTCGTCTGCCTCTGCGGCTTGGCAGCTGGTTGGGGATTGGTAGCAGGGATTTGGACGTAGGGGGGACAAGAAAAATTCTCTCTTGGAACTTGCATCGCACTCCTTCACGGCATAAATGGCGTTGAAAACCCAGCTGTCGACTACCTTGCCAATTCTCCAGCGATGTGCCATCGAGCGCGCCTTGGTAGACGGGCAGCCTAGTGCCCGACCACAGATGTTTTTACGTGTCAAACGAACGTGAAAGCTCTTTAGAATCGATCGATTACCTGTCCCCCCATATTAAGTCAATATGAGGGGACAGGTAGTCGTCGATTCTAGAGGCTTTGACACCGTTTAACATGCGCAACAACATCTGTGGTCGGGCACTAGTGGGTGAGGCCCTCTCCTGTTTGGAGGACATCATCTTCTTATTATTGAGCTTAGAAGAAAGAAGCAAGAGAATGCAATATACGGGATAAAATATAGAGGATATGACTTAGGCAAGCGGGCTTCTAGTGCCCCATTCACTTAAGTTTGAGGTTTTAGCAGAGGCTGAGCAGGCTCTGCTCTAAAACAATGGGCAGCGCTGTCGAGCGTTCGAGAGAGGTGATGGCATCTTGAATGACGCGCTCTACCTTCTCAATCGGAGTCAAAGGCAAGTGCTCCAAAGCGACAAATCGTCTTTTTTCGGCGAGGGTGAGAGGGGCGGCTTCGCCGAGGAGGTGGTAGATGAAGCGGCCTTTATGCCAATCGAGAATCCCTTTTAATAGGGAGTGAGCCTCGCGGTAGAAGGCTAAAGAGCTGACAGCCTCCAGGTTTTTTTCAAGCAGCGCCTTTTCCTGAGCTTGTAGGGTCTCGGAAAATTTGGATAGCATCTTCGAGCGGGCCTTCTCTTCGTCTTTGCGGCGAATGGCTTCGACAAGCTTTGCCAACAGATCGGCGCTTTCAGTGACCCGCTCGTAGGTTAGATGGGAAGCGCTTAAACATTGCAACAGGTGATGCTGCAGCTCTCGCTTTTCCTCATATTCCAGATAGAGGAGAGCATCCCCAAGAGAGCCTTCTGCAAAGAAGAGGGCCTCTTCGATGCCTTTTGCTGGCAGATGAGAAAGGCCTTGGCGAATTTCACCATCTGTCAGGCGCTTGAAAGGCACTTTTGCGCAGCGCGAAACAATCGTCGGCAAAAGGGCTTCTTTATCGCTGGTCAGCAAGATGATGATGGCATGAGAGGCGGGCTCTTCGAGCGTTTTTAACAGCGCATTTGCGCTGGGCAAAGGCATCCGGTGCGCCTCTTCAATGATAAAGACTTTGCGCTCTGAGCTAAAAGGGCTTAAGAAGACCTCTTGGCTAAATTGCCGGAGGGAGTCGATGCTGTGCTGCGCAAGCTTCCCTTCTGGAAAGAGAATGCGCAGATCGGGATGGGAGGAGCAAAATTCTTTGGCGAGCGAAGGGGGCTTTTTGCCGCCAAAGAGAATCGCCTCGGCAAAGAATCTGGCAAATAAGCTCTTTCCCACGCCGGGAGGCCCATAAAAGAGGTAGGAGCCGGACAGGGAATTTTCAAATGCCCGGCTCAAATAGCCTTTGATGAGGGTGTTGCCTAGGAGCTGTTCAAACATATCAGCTCCAAAAAGTCTCGAGGTGAGAGAGCGCCTCTTGGACGAGGGCATCTGCCGGCTTTTCGGCATCTAGCTGCAAAAAGCGAGCCGGCTCTTGCTCCTTCATCCTCTGAAAAGAGGCTCTCACCTCGCGATGAAAGGAGAGCTCCTCTTCCTCTAAGCGGTCGAGCCCTTCCGCTCGCGAGCGGCGGGCTCGCTCGAGGCCTGAGCGTGGATCGATGTCGAGGTAGAAGGTCAATTGAGGCTGCACGTCTCCCGAGACGAAGTTGCAGATCGATCTAACCTCCTTTTCGCCCAGGCCGCGGCCGGCGCCTTGATAGGCGACGGTCGAATCGTTAAAGCGATCGCAGAGCACCAAAGCGCCGGCCTCGAGAGCCGGTTCAATGGTGCGCTTGATATGCTCGGCGCGGGCAGCCAAAAAGAGCAATAGCTCGGTCTTTTCCGAAGCGATGGCTCCGTCTGTGCGCAAGAGCCAAGAACGGATCTCTTCGCCAAGAGGCGAACCGCCCGGTTCCCGGGTCTTGATGACCAACACCCCTTTTGCCTGAAGGGCTTCATAGAGGGAGGCAATCAAAGTCGTCTTGCCGGCCCCCTCCCCTCCTTCAAAAGTGACTAATGCGCCGCGTTTCCTCATGGGAATCACTCTCCATCCTTGGTGCCCGGCAGAGCCTCATTTGAGGGGTGCAATCCGTCCTGTTCTGGCGGCGCTGTCGAATCAGCTGGTGACTCTACAGCAGGTTCAGCTTCCTCTTCATCGCACTGGCTTACCTTCTGCACGCAGACTAAGTGGTCGTCATCTTTTAAGTTGACGAGCTTCACCCCTTGCGTGTTGCGCCCGAGGACGCGGACATCGCGCATTTTAATGCGCACAGTCTGGCCATTTGCCGACATCATGACTACGCCATCTTGATCGGTGACCGAGAGGGCTCCGACAACTTGGCCATTGCGCTCGCTAGTCTGGATGGAGCGCACGCCAAGGCCGCCGCGCTTTGTCAGGCGGAAGTCGTCGACGAGTGAGCGTTTGCCAAAGCCATTTTCAGAGACGACTAAGATAGTCTCCTCCCCTTTGACCGCTTCGCAGCCGACGACGATATCTTTTTCATCTCGCAAAGTCACGCCGCGCACGCCGCGGGCAACTCGTCCGAGAGGACGCGTCTCAGCCTGATCAAAGCGCACTGCCATCCCCCCTTTGGTGAAGAGCATGATCTGCTGCCCCTCTTGCACATGGAGAGCGGCAAATAACTCGTCGCCGTCATCGATATTCAGGGCGAAGACCCCTTTGCGGCGCGGGTTGCTAAATTCTCTCAAAGCCGTCTTTTTGACAATCCCTTTGCGCGTAGCTTGCAAAATGAATCCATCTTGGTCAAAGCCCTCAATGCAGAGGACGGCGGCGATTTTCTCCTCTGGCCGAATGTCTTCTAACAAGTTGACAAGCGGTTTGCCTTTCGAACGGCGGCCGGTATCGGGCACTTGCCACACTTTGAGCCAGTAGCAGCGTCCAAGAGAGGTGAAGATGAGCAAGTGGTCGTGCGTGGTGGCGACATAGAGCCCTTTGATGGTGTCGCTCTCGCGCTTGAACTGCATGCCCATCACGCCCTGGCCGCCCCGCTTCTGCTCTTTGAAGGCATCGAGCGGCATCCGCTTGATGTAGTCGTCTTCAGAGATGGTGAGGATGACCGGCTCTTTTTGAATCAGGTCTTCCATCTCCATCTCCCCTTCTGCAGCAATGATCTGCGTGCGCCGCTTATTCTGCGGGTCTTTGCGGATCTCGAGCAATTCGGTGCGGATGATGTCGCGGACGAGCGCTTCATCAGCTAAAATGCGCTTATAGTGGGCAATCTGGAGCAAGAGATCGTGGTACTCTTGGGTGATCTTATCCCGCTCTAGGCCGGTCAGCTGATACAGCTTTAAGTCCAAGACAGCATTGGCTTGCCGCTCGGTCATCTCATACTGCTCCATCAGGGCTGCCCTGGCGAAATCGCGGCTATCGGACGAACGAATGAGGCGGATGACCTCTTCCAAGTGGTCGATGGCCTTGAGATACCCTTCTAAGATGTGAGCTCTCGACTCAGCTTTTTTTAGCTCAAAGCGGATGCGGCGGCGGATCACTTCGATGCGGTGCTCAATCCAAGCTAAGATCAGCTGCTTGATATTCATGGTGCGCGGCAAGCCCTTATCGAGAGCTAGCATATTGCAGCCAAAGGTCGTCGACAATTCGCTATATTTATAGAGCTGGTTGATGACGACATCGGGCAGCTCGCCCCGCTTTAAATCGATGCAGATGCGCAATCCGTCTTTATCCGATTCATCGCGCAGGTCGGCAATGCCGGTGATCGACTTCTCATGGATGAGGTGGGCAATCTGTTCGACAAGGCGCGCTTTGTTGACCGTGTAGGGAATCTCATCGATGATGATTTTCTGCCGATCGCTCTTCTCCACATCTTCGACATGGACCGTGCCGCGCAAGATGATCTTGCCGCGCCCGGTGTGATAAGCCTCTCGGATGCCTCGGTAGCCGCAGATGACACCCCCTGTCGGGAAGTCGGGGCCGGGCATCACCTCTAAGATCTCATCGATAGAGGTCTCTGGGCGATCGAGCAGCATCTGCGTGGCCTGGATCAATTCTAACAAGTTGTGAGGCGGGATGTTGGTCGCCATGCCGACGGCAATGCCAGATGAGCCATTAGAGAGCAAATTTGGAAACTTGGAGGGGAAGACGGTGGGCTCTTTGCGCGTTTCGTCGTAGTTGGAGACCATATCGACGGTGTCTTTTTCCAAGTCCTCCATCAGCTGCACTGCTGATGCTGTGAGGCGCGCTTCTGTATAACGCATAGCAGCTGGCATATCGCCGTCGATGGAGCCGAAGTTTCCTTGCCCATTGATCAGAGTGTAGCGCATCGACCAGCTTTGAGCCATCCGCACCAAGGTGGGATAGATGACGGCCTCTCCATGGGGGTGGTAGTCCCCGGAGGTGTCGCCGCAGATTTTGGCGCATTTTCGGTGTTTGGCATTCGGCCCGAGGTTCAGTTGGCGCATGGCATATAGGATGCGACGCTGGGAAGGCTTGAGCCCATCGCGCGCATCTGGCAGAGCGCGCGCGATGATCACCGACATCGAATACCTCAAGTAGCTGTCACGCATTTCCTCTTCGATATTCCGCCCGATCACGATCTCATTTTCGGTATACGACATTTTCAATCACTCCTGATTAGCCTTATAGAATTAAATATCGAGGTTTTTAACCGAAAGCGCATGTTGTTCGATAAAGGCTTTACGGGGCGGCACTTCTTCTCCCATCAACATGGAAAAAGTCAAGTCCGCTTCCATCGCATCGGGCACTGTCACTTGAACAAGTGTTCTCTTCTCGGGGTCCATTGTCGTCTCCCAAAGCTGCTCGGGGTTCATCTCGCCGAGACCCTTATAGCGCTGGATTTCAATCCCTTTGCGCCCATTTTCTCGAATCATCTCAATGGTCTCTTTGAGGGTATAGGCTAAAAAGACCTTCTCATGGTCGCCGACCACTTCAAAGAGGGGGGATCCGGGGATGAGGTAGCGGGAGATGTCTGAGCCCATTTCTTTTAGGCGCGCTTCAATGGTTTGAAAGACGCTCTCCTCATAAAGCTCAATGTAGGGCAAGCTGCGCGTTTTAAAGAGATCGTCTGTGCGCTCCCCTTCCGGAATGGAAGCCAACTTCCTCTCGTGCATCACTCTCTGCTGCTGCTCATCGGCCGCCTTTAAAGCGAGCACTTCTTCTTCAGAGTAGACAAAGAGCGCTCCTTCTGAGGTGTTGACGCGGAAGCGGGGGTAGCGCCCATCTTCGCCCTTGGAATTTAAGAATTCGCGGAAAGGGATTCCTTTGCGCTCCAAGCGGCCGATCATCTCTTCGACGAGCAAGATGGTCTTTAAAAGCTCTTCAGTCTCTTCTTTAGAGAAAGTCTTCCCCTCTTGGAGGCTGTTGATGCGGATGTCGCTTAAACCAAGCTCCAGCACATAGCTGTCCATCTCTTGTTCGGAATGGATATAGCGGCTCTCTTTTTTGCGGCTGACCCGGTAGAGGGGCGGCTGCGCAATGTAGATGAACTGCCCTTCGACCACTGTCGGCATATGCCGGTAGAAGAAGGTCAATAACAAGGTGCGGATGTGCGAACCATCGACGTCGGCGTCAGTCATGATGATGATTTTATGGTAGCGCAGCTTCTCTAGCTTGAAGTTATCTTTGCCAATCCCGCAGCCGAGGGCGGCGACAATCTTGCCCACCTCTTGGTTTTGCAAGATCTTCTCTAAGCGCGACTTCTCGACATTCAAGATCTTACCGCGGATGGGCAAAATGGCCTGAAAGCGGCGGTCGCGTCCCCCTTTTGCGGAACCTCCGGCGGAGTCCCCTTCGACGATATAGATTTCGCAAAGCTTGGGATCGCTCTCTTGGCAATCGATGAGCTTGCCGGGCAAGCGGGCGCTATCGAGCGCTGTCTTGCGCAAGGTCAATTCTCTAGCTTTTCTAGCGGCCTCGCGAGCTTGCGCTGCCAAGATGGCTTTATCGGCAATCTGGCGGGTGATCTGCGGATTTTCATCGAAGAAAATGGCCAGCTCTTCGCCCACAATCTGCTGCACCACTGAGCCGACATCGCTGTTGCCGAGCCGCTGCTTGGTCTGCCCTTCAAACTGGGGATTGGGCACTCTAACGGAGATGACCGCTGTCAACCCTTCGCGCATGTCTTCGCCGGTGATGGTGATCTTATCGCTTTTAAAGAGCTGGTGCTCTTTAATGTAGGTGTTGAGCACGCGGGTTAGGGCGGTGGAAAAGCCTGTGAGGTGGGTGCCGCCAAACTTTGTCGAGATATTGTTGACATAAGAGTAGACTGTCTCGGTAAAGGTACCGTTCCACTGCATCGCCCCTTCAAACTCGACAGGGCCGTCGACTCCTTCTCTCACGCCGTGAAAGTGGATGGGCTTGGGAAAGATGGGGTCTTTGCTCTCGTTTAAGAACTGAACAAAGGAGACCAGGCCGCCCTCATAGTAAAAGGAGACGTCTTCTTTAGCCTCCCGCTCATCTTTGAAGATGATGCGGATGCCGCGGTTCAAAAACGCAAGCTCGCGAAAGCGCTTGGCCAAAATTTCGGAGTCGAAGTGAGTGGCCTCCATGATAGTCTCATCGGGCCAAAACCAAACTCTCGTCCCCTTTTTAGAGGAGGCGCCTATTTTTTCAAGAGGCTTTACAGTATGCCCTTTGGCAAATTCAATCTGGTGGATGCCCTCATCTTTGAAAACTTGCACGATCAGCTTTTTTGAAAGGGCATTGACGCAGGAGACGCCGACGCCGTGCAAGCCGCCGGATACTTTGTAGGTGTCTTTATCGAATTTGCCTCCGGCGTGCAAAATCGTCATCACTACTTCGACAGCTGATACATCGCGGCCGAGCTTGACCGACTCTTTTTCATGCTTATCGATGGGGATGCCGCGGCCGTTATCTTCGACGCTGCAAGAGCCATCTTTATATAAGACGACTTCAATATCGGTGCAGTGGCCGGCCATCGCTTCATCGATGCAGTTATCGATGACTTCATAGACGAGCTGATGGAGCCCATTGACGTTTGTGTCGCCGATATACATCCCAGGCCGCTCGCGCACCGCTTGCAATCCCTCTAAGACTGTGATGGATGCCGCTGTGTATTCGCTGGACTTTTTGATTTGCTGCTCTTCTGGGGTATGAGTTGCCATGAAATTCCCTTCTATCGATAGATCCGTTCAGGATGGTTTGACCCCTTAACTGCCTTCTGCCCTCTCTTTTCGAGCAAAAAGCGCTTTTGTTTAGGCTAAACGTTTAGCCCAAGCGAAAGACGATATTTTTGATGAAAAGTTTAGGAAACTTGTCGCGCAAGCTCTTCAAGATCTTTGGCTTATCTCTTTGGCTGAGCAAACTAAGCAAAGTAGAGTTTTTTACCTTTACAAAGAGAATCCCCGACTCAAAGGAGACAGCGACTGCCATAGAAGCTAGCTTTTCCCCTATCACATCGGGCCAAGCTGCTAAAATCAGATCCGGACGGCTTTGGCAAACCTCTCCGATTTGCCGAAGAACGATGGGCAGCACATCGCTTAGAGCGTGCGCTGTCAGTTTAGAACCATCATAGTTGCGCGGAGTTCTTGAATAAAACTTTTTCAATCGGGCTCTCGCTTCAAGTAATTCTTACAGATAAACAGGGAGATAATAGCAGAAAATAGCGCAGTCTAGCAAGCCTTTTATCCACATCTTTGACACCTGCAGAGATGACTGTTGAAGCGATTCGATAAACGGATGACTTTTCTCTTTTTAGGCCGCTCAAAGCGGCCATCTACAGCCGCTTTGAAGTTGAAAATTCCAGATGAATTCCAGATGAGATGTAGCAAAAAATATGTCGCTCGCTCATGCCCGAAAGGTTGAGAGGCCCATTTAACAGATCGCGCGCACTCTGCTATCCAATCGCTTATTGCAGGATTTTAAAAATAAGACCCTATTTTTTTTTTGCCAAAGCCCTACTCATAAGGAGCCAACTAGATAGGCGGTGCCAATCAAAAGCAGTTTCACTTTAGCAAAACTTTTGCTATATTCAAGAACGGCAAAATTTCAGCTCTCATTTACTTCTCAACTGCTTTTTCATAATAAACTCGAGCAAGGATGTCATTTTGCGCCAAATCCTTCTTGATAACATTGCTCCAAAAAATATTGAGCCTCAACCTTTCTACTATCGTTTGGCTCCAATTCTTCCAAAAAATTGAGATCGCTCGCATAGCACTCAAAAGCTTTTTCAGGGCTAGGTTCAGTTCCAATTCCTTTTTGATAGCAAAAGCCTAAAACAAACTTCGCTTTTCGAATTCCGCTTTCAGAAGCTTTTTGGTAGAGCAAAAAAGCCTTTTTCTGGTCGCCATCGACCCCTTTCCCATAGAGATAGCAATCGCCTAACATAAGATAGGCGATTGCTAATATTTCTTTATAAAGAGAACTATTTTCTTTATTCTCAAGCGAGGGTTCTATTTTTTCCTGGAGCTGTTTTTCAACTGCTCTATAGCATTCAGAAGCCTTAAAGAGATCCAAACTCACCCCTAACCCTTTTTCATAGCAAAAACCCAGATTAAGAAGTGCTTCAGGATCGCCTTCTTTAGCAGCCAGACAAAATAGCCTAAAAACCAAAGCTTCATTTATCCCAGGCAAAAAATGGCCCTGCTCAATCTGCCCCTGGTAAAAAAGGGCTAATCTGGTTAAGGAAGCCGCATCTCCCCGCCTGGCTATTTCTTTAAACAATATTGACGCTTCAAAATCATTTTGCGCAACCCCTTCTCCTGTCTGATAACAGACGGCTAAGTGAAAGGTCGAATTGAGATCGCCTAATCGATAAGCCCTCAAATAGAGCTCAAAAGCAACTTGCGTATTTTTTTCGACCCCTTTGCCAAATTTATAGCAAATAGCAAGTTCTTTAAGAGCTAGTGTAGACCCCAAATCAGCAGCTTTTTGATAGCATTTTACGCTTTTTTTAAGAGACTTTGGCTCGGTTAATTTTTGAAGACCTTGAGCTTTCTTTAAAAGCTCATCAATCCTGCTTTGCAAAGCACCTTCCGTTATATAATTATGATATTGAGGGCCGCAATAAATAGTTGGAGAGTTGGTCTTAATCGATTCTACACAAATACGATTGTTAGATTCCAGCTTATAGCTTGGAAGAGCCGAGGCAGGAATCTTGATATTGGTGGTATTTTTGTTGGAGGTATTTGATTGACAGCTATTTTTATTTTCTAAATGAGCGCTGCTATCCACTTCATTTTGAATTTGGGAAGAGGAGTGACTGTGGTTTTCTGCATGAGCGCTACTATCGACTTCACTTAGAGCTTCGGAAGAAGCGGTTTGCTGCTGCTGTTGTTTTGAGATGTGGTTGGATGGGGAAGAGGGAGCAGAAATGCGACCGATTAGATAGCCGCCAGCAGCCGCTAAGGAAATGTAAGCCGTTTGACCCAGAGCCAAAATGCTAGTAGCCAAACTAGAGACTTTACTTGTCACAAAACCGGCAACGACTCCCACACCAAAAGTTTTTAAGGGAGATGCTTTGATATTGGAGTACATATCTTCTACTTTTTGAAAAGCGCGGGAGACATACATTTTATTTTACCTCTGGTAAATTCGATGGAGATTTTTATTTCATAATTAATTCCTTGCGCGCAAGCTAGAGATGAATTAAATCTAACATCATACCGAGTTTTTATCCAATAAATGAATACCTTTTTATTTTAATTTTATAGCAAATAGAAGATTTGCGATAAGCTACTTTCAATTGGAAATACGAGGCTCTCTTTACTAGAGGCTCAAATTCCAACTCCTTATCAAGCCGCCTTGAATGGCGTTAAAAAAAGGGGAAGAAAATGTAGCAAATGCGCCTTTAGCCCCTTTTAAGGCAAAACATTGTAGAGATTTTGCCAGAAAGAAGATAGAAAGGCTTTAAATCAAGTTTAATTAAAGAATGCTCAATGAATTTCGCTCTGCTCGGGTGACCATTTCGGTGTCGCGGCAATGAGCAGCTCTAACGCCCCTCGCCAAAAATAGGCCTCGCCGGGGGCAATCAAGACCACATCCCCCGCAGAAAGGGCAATTTCTCGCTCTTTAAAAACGACCGATCCTTCCCCTTTTAAGACATAGACGATCATTTTAGCAATACGATTGAGGGCAAATCCCTTCTCTGGATAGCGCTCAGAGATGGTAGCAAGAGCCATGTCGATTTCGGCATCTTCAGTGGGAAATTGCTGGATTGAGCAGCTAGGGTGGGGAGTAAAATGCTGGGATTGATGCTTGGCGATATATTCCATGGGGGGGCACCTGTCTTTTTAAAGGAAATGGGCCCGACGCCTGCCCCTTTACAAGGTTTAAGCCGCGCTAGAGCCTTGAAAAGATCATATCCCTTTTCAAAAAAACAGGCACATCTTTTTGCTGAAAAAGAGCTTCCCTATAAAGATTGCTGGCGCCGCATTTGAGAGCGGCCCGATTGGATCGATGCTGCAAGGCTCGCCAACCTAGCCTCCTCCCTTCTTTGACGGTTGACAGTCATCGGAGAATTATCTCCGAGGAGAGGGGTCTTGCCTACTTTTGGGCGCTTGAACACTTTGCTAGCGCTGAGGAGCTGGCTGTAGACCTCTTGCAGCCCATACCGGTCGCTATTTAAGCGCGCGCCTTTGATATTGTACCAGCGCATGCCGACATTGGCTTTTGTGTTGTGCACATCGTTGCCCGACTGCGTGGTGACGAGAATGCGGTTGATGTCGTGGGAATCCATATACTTCGACTCATGAAAGCTTAAAAAGCGCCCTTCTGCGGCCACTTCTGCGGCCAGCAATTTGCCTTCGGAGTCTTGCAATCCGGTGCGGTCTTTGCCGCTGCGGCAGGTGAAGTGCTGGCTCGTCTCTAATAGATTGCCTAAGAATAAGATGCGCGCGCCGAGGGCGTAGCGGCTTTTGTCGACAATTTTTAAGTTGTTGTACACTTTTTTGTCGATCATCTCTTTCACATCGGCAAAGGCATCTTCGATGAGGTGCTGCGTTTTCAAGGCGCTGAGCAATTCTTTTGGCAATCCACTGTTTTTGTCGAGGAGAGCTTTGACCTCTTTAGAGAGCAATTGCCACTCTGCCAAGGCCTTTTTCTCTTGGGTTTCATTGCCCGCTTGGCTTAAAGCTTTACGCGCCTCTTCTTTTTTTGACATAAGGGATTTAAACTCACTGATAAGAGAGGCACTGCCCGGTAAAGAGGCATAGCGATCAGTTTCTGCGCGCAAAGATTGCATCCGGCTCTCTTTTTGCTCGGCCATGGCTTGAAGGGCCTCTTGGTTGGAGCGATCGGTAGCAGAATGGGCGACCGCTTGCTTTAAGATGGAGCCGCTCAACTTTTCCTGAGTCCTATTGCAAGGGATGTTAAAGGTGCTGGTCTGGTAGGTGACTTGAATTTCCATCTCTACAGCTTTGCCATCGACCATGATGGTCACTTTGACGCGATCTGTCTGCCCATTCCAATGTTTATTGGCCGCAATTGTCTCTTCAGAGAGCAAGCGCTCGTTGTCGGCTCGGTTGACACGCTTTGGCATCAACTTAGAGCCCATGTCGCGAGCGATGTCAGGGGTCATCAAAAGGAGCATCTGTGTCTTCAAGACAAATGTCTCGCCAATCGGCTCTCCCTTATCAAAAGACTCTTGAACTGCTTTTTGCAATTGCCGGTCCAAGATAATTTTCACGTTTTGCTGAGTGCTTTGAGCTCTTTGCTCTGGATTATCGAGGCCAAATTCAGTGGGCGTCGCACTTCTCGACGAGGAAAAGAGCACTTCCTTAGAGGCGCCCTCCAGCTCCGTCGCAAAAAAGTTGGCCGGGCAAGTCTCCTCTTTTAAGCGATTGCGCGGAAGCGCTGAGCTATAAGGCTGGCCATTTGCTTGATAGGTGCTTGAAAAGCTCACGTCCGATTGGTCAGATGCCTTAATATTCATGGTGAAGCTCGCTTTTTCATGCCACTCCGCTTGCGCATGCAACTGATTGGCGCGCGCATTCCCCATGTAATTTGGCACTTCTTTTTTCAAGCCATCAATAAAGGGGCGCAAATCAGCTTGCCCGCTTTCAGAAAGATTGGAGACTGCCTTTTCTAAAAAGGCAAAGATCAGCGATTGACACTCTACATCTAACAGCTCCGCTTCAGCCGCCGCCTTTTCTAACATCTCGGCATTTTCTTTGCCGCCGATGACGGGCTGCCTCATAGCCGTTTCTAACTGCGCACGTGCGGCATCTCCCTCGGGGCTCTCTTCTGATAGATGCTGCAAAACTTCATCCGGAAGGAGATTAAAGGCCTGGCGGTGAGAGAGCGTCTTTTCTAGCCGCCCGAAATTGAGCTGCGCGTTGGCAAAGCTTTCATCCAAAGCGCCTTTCGCCTCATCTGGGATTTTACCATCTAAGGCGCGATAAGCGGCCTCTAAGGCCTGAAACCCAGCTTTTGTAAACTGTTCAGAATAGGTGACCAGCCCCTGGCGCGTCCGGTCTTCTAAAATGGCTTCTTTTTTTGCCTCTAAAGCAATCTCCTCATTGCGCGCCTTGATAAAATGACTTGTCATAGTGGGAAGAGAAGAGAGTGCCGTCTGGCTCTTCTCTTGCGCCTCATGCAGCTCTAAGGGCACAGAGGGAATCGACTTGCGGCTGATGGTAGCGCTAGCTAAAGAAGGGCGCCCGATCGAGACATAGGTTGAAGCTTGAGAGCGGGGAGAGTTTTTTGCCAAGCGCACCGCCTGCCACGTACTTCCCGTAGGAGAGGAGAGCATTTTCTGAGCCACACGTGCTGTCGACTCTTGCTGGGAAGAAAGAGAGCGGTTGGAGAGCTCTCCACCAGCAGACATCTCAATCTTAAGGCTGGATAGGCGATTAATATCCATAAACAAAAAACCTGAGTCTAATTTTATATTAAATATTTTATTTTAATCTTATACTCATCTCTATTTAATATTAAATAATAAAATAGATAATTAAAAAAATAATTAATTTAATTCAAAAACAAACCTCTACCTATAAAAAATAAATAGAAGAAAAACAAGAAGCGAAACTTTTGATTGATTGCGTGAGAAAGGAAAAGAAGAGCCTTCTCTTCCATGGTTTAAAGAGATTCTATGATGCCTTCAGAAGCTCAAAGCCTTAAGGCTAGCTTGGCATATTTGAGGAGAAGGAGACGCCCCTTATCAAGTGAAGGGAGAAAAGAAGAGAGATTTTCTGCAGGCTTTTTGCCAAATCTTTTATTTTCTGAGAAAGGATTGCGACAAAGCGGGCGATGAATCCCATTGTTTTTAATGCCTTTATTTGCTAAACTATTCTGCATAGGGAATTTTTTCACTCAATTTCTCATGGATCACTTCTTAAGAGAACGCCTTTTCCACCCTTAAATCATGGTAAAGTTAGCCCATAAAGGCAAGCTAGAGCTTATGCACCCGTACCTTCCGACGATGATTGTCCGTCATCAAAGGGAAAACTTAAAAAAATGCTCCCTCCGCGGTTTAGAAGAGCGCGAGGATATGCAGTTTTATACTTATCCAAAGTGCGTTAAAACTCTCTCTTCAGAGTCTTTCGAGTCTCTTGCTTCCTCTTATGTCTGTTTAACACTGGACGCCCCCGAGCTATCGATAGAAGACGCCTCCAACGGCCTTTTCTTAATCGATGCGACCTGGCGCTTAGCTGGTAAAATACACACGCAATTAAAAGGAATCGAGGGGCTAAAAAAAAGAAGCCTGCCAGCCAGCTGCCTGACAGCCTATCCCAGGCGGCAGGATGATTGCCTAGACCCCACCCGGGGGCTTGCTTCAGCCGAAGCTCTTTTTTTGGCCTATTTTCTTCTCGGCCGCAGTACAGAAGGCATCTTGGCTAACTACCACTGGAAAGATGCCTTTTTAAAACAAAATGCCCACATTTTAACGCGCTGACAGCTTCAAGCTGGAAAAGCGCCTTCATTTTTTCAAGGCAATCTTTTTGCTGCCTTTAAAGGATTTATTTTTATGGATATCGATTCTTTTTCTTTAGAAGCTATAGAGAACCTGCTCTGGAATTACCTGGCTTTTCCCATTCTCCTCTCCACAGGGCTCTATTTTTCGATTAAAAGTGGCTTTGGGCAAATCCTCAATTTTCCAAAAGTGCTCACCATCTTCTGGCGCCTTTTGAGCACAAGGGATCGGAAGAGCAACCACGTCCACCCCATCAACGCCTTCTTTGCCTGCATTGGCGGCTGCGTGGGCATCGGCAATGTCATCAGCGTCTCTACAGCCATCCAAATCGGCGGCCCCGGCGCCATCTTTTGGATTTGGGTGACAGCCATCATGGGCAGTTTGGTCAAATACTCTGAAGTTTACTTGGGGATCAAATACCGCGAGCTTTCCTTGGACGGCACCTATAGCGGCGGGCCGATGTACTACTTAAAAGCGGCCTTTCAAAACAACTGGCTGCCTCGCATCGTTGCCTTCTTCTTGATCATCTATAGTGTAGAAGTCTATCAATTCCGCTTAGTCGCCTGCATCGTCTCAGAGACCTTTGGATTTGATAAGACATTGGTCGTCGTCACCTTGATTGCCATGGTCCTCTGGGCCGCTCTCGGCGGTGTGCGCCGGGTCGGCAAGATCTCGAGCACCTTGATTCCGGTCTTCGTCTTCCTCTATATTGTCATGGGCTCTTATGTCCTCTATCAATATAGAGCCTCGCTCTCAGCTCTGTTGCATCTGATTTTGAGCTCGGCATTCAGCGGCCATGCCGCTTTGGGTGGATTTGCCGGCAGCACGCTCCTATTTACCATGTCACAGGGCATTCGCCGCGGCTCTTACTCTGGCGACATCGGCGTCGGCTACGCGTCGATCATTCACAGCGAATCGAGAGAAGTGCACCCCGAAGTGCAAGCCTCGCTGACTCTCTTTGAGATCTTTTTAGACTCTATCGTCATCTGCACCTTGAGTGCACTCCTAGTTTTGGCATCTGGCACGTGGACGACCGAACTCGACCCGACACTGCTCGTGCAGCACGCCATGGCCGATTTCTTCCCGTATATGGATATTTTCTTTGCCTTTTTCTTCTTCCTGCTTGGCTACTCGACCATCATTGCCTACTTCACGGTGGGCTTAAAATGCGCTAAATTCCTCAACGCCCGCTACGGCATTTACCTCTACGTCATCTATGCAGCCATTGCCCTGTTTATCTTTGCCTTTAAAGATAACTCGCAAGCGTTTGCTTTAATGGCCTCGGTCAATGCGCTTTTGCTCATTCTCAATATTTCAGGGATCTTGCGCCTTAGGAAGGAAATTTCCTTCCATTTCAATTGATCTTAATTGATAATAGATGAATATAAATGAATAAGGATCATCCCTTTATATGTTTTTTTTCCAGTCCTCAGAAGCCGAACTCAAAGAATGGGTCGTCGCCCAAGGCGAAAAACCTTTCTTAGCCAAGCAAATCATCGAGTGGGTCTACCAAAAGCAGATCACCGACCCCCTTTTGATGACCAACATCGCCAAGAAAACGCGCGAAAAGCTCGCTGAAACGCTAAAGTTCATCACCATCGAGCAGGTGAAGCGAGAAGATTCCAGCGATCAAGAGACCTTTAAATTTTTATGGCGCCTTGCTGATGGCAAACTCGTCGAGTCTGTGCTGATTTTGTCGTTTGATCGACGCACTGTCTGCGTCTCCTCCCAAGTGGGCTGCCCCGCTAGATGCAGCTTCTGCGCCTCGGGCAAGCAAGGGCTGATTCGCAACCTCTCTGCTAGCGAAATCGTCGAGCAAGTGTTTCTCATCGACCGCTTTTTAAAGGAGCGCAACGAACGCGTCTCCCACATTGTATTCATGGGCATGGGCGAGCCGCTCAAAAACTATGACGCCGTCAAAAAGGCCGTCTCCATCCTCATCGACCCCACGATGCTCGCCCTTGGGCAGCGCCGCATCACCATCTCCACAGTGGGCATCATCGAAGAGATCCGCAAGCTGGCTGAAGAAGACTTCCGCGTCAACTTAGTGCTCTCTCTCCATGCACCAAATCAACA
>JARBTN010000050.1 GCA_029240195.1 Chlamydiales bacterium | reverse complement strand
GGAAGAGCCGTCTTTGGCGAAGACCTTGAAATCAGCGCCGAAGAAGTTTCCATTCAACGGGAAGTCTCTTCGCAAATGGTGGCGGCTACAGAGGGGACTTTGACCGTCGCCTTGGACACCGCTTTGAATGAAGAATTAATTTTAGAAGGGTTGGCCCGCGAGATCGTCAATAAAGTCAACACGATGCGGCGGGAAATGCAGTATGCTGTCACCGACCGCATTGAGGTGGTGATGGAGACAAGCGATCATGTTCAGCTAGCATTTCAACAGTTTTCAGTTTATATTTGTCAGGAGATCTTAGCCGATCAAGTGAGCTTTGGCGAGATAGACGGCCGCGAGTGGGACCTCAATGGCTCTTTAACAAAAATCTCTATCAAAAAAAGTGAAAAGAGCATTTAATCTCTCTTCACCCGCCCTTTCTTGATAGGGCCGTAGAATCTTAAGAAAAGGATACTATTTATGAGTTATGCGCATTTAAAAACGCTGAAAGAGGAAGAGGTTACTGGTAACCTGGCCGCAATTATCAAAGAAGCCGTCAGCGAGCGCGCTAAATTTAGAGTCACCTCCGAAGAGGGCTCGATCGTTGTCTTATCGGAAGAGAGTTTTGATCATCTGATGATTACCTTAGAGCTGCTTTCGACGCCGGGACTGTTAGAGAACCTGTCCTGTTCAGATGAAGATGACCACGAAGAAGTGCAGCATGCTTAACTGAAGGCGCTTTCTTCTTACAAAAAAACTCTTTATAAGGAATCCTTATAAGGAGTTTTTTTATGCCCCTATCCCAACCCAAGGGCTTGGCCCTTTGGAAGCTTTGTTCAGTCAAGCAAAAGGCTTCAATCCATGGGCTAGAGCCCAAGGCTTGAAGCCTTTTGCCTTTCTTTCCGCTCAATTTGTAGGCCATCAAATGGGCCTTACCCTTTGACAGAGAGGGGCGAGAGAGACCCTTTCCAAAGGCAAACCTTTTGCAGGGCTAGAGCCGCTGGTGCTCAGTCGGAGGTTGAGAAGTTCGCATGCTATTTTTCATCTCTTGAAAGCAGCGCTCCACTTGATCGACGAGTTCGAGCGTCGACGGTTCCATGTCAAAGAGGCGTTTGGCTTGGATCAATTTTCTTGAGGCCATTGCTGCCAATGTTGGGTCGCCGGAGCGCTCTCCGAATGCCCCAGATAAAGGGTGGGACTTGAAGTACTCTTTGAGATGAAAGGCTTGCTGAAAGAATAGCCACTGGTTGAATAGCTTTAGCGCCTGGGCAATAGTTTGTTCTAAATTTTGTTCGGGATATTTCCTGGCGGTCTGCAAAAAGAAGAGAATATAGATAGCGCTTTCTATGGAAGCCCAAGAGCAGTTGCCGACGGTCTGGCCGGGCAGCTGAAGCTGGCTTTCTAAGTGATCGATGGGCTCTGTCTTTTCAAATTGGAGCTGATGTGGAAGCTCTTCTTTCATGTATCTGAGATACTGAGCCGCATCGCCTTTGATTTGATGGATCGCCTCTAGAATGGGTGCGCTTAGCTTTTCCGAATTGAACTGATAGATGCCCGCATCAACTTCGCTCAGCTCTCCCCGGTTGCAGATGAAGAACAATCTGTTAAAGATCACAATATATATGATATGCCCTGCAAATCCGGAGGGCATTAAGATGGGCCGATGCTGGCGCTGCCTTTTCAAAAGGGTTTTGAAATCGAGAGTGTTTCCTTTGGCTAATAAAGAGGCGATTTGCCGCAGCTCTTTTAAATCCTTTTGCTCCATCTGCTGAGGGTTTTTAGCTTGAAAGAGCTCCGATCCTTTGACAAGGCGCTGCCACCAGATGGCTGCCGAGCTGAGAAAACCTTCCAGATCCAGCTCGATATCTTGTGAAAAGAAGGATTGCGCCTGGGCATCGTAGTCGATGGAGTGGATTTTGCTCCGCCCTTTTAAATGAAAGAGGTGGGCCAAGAATTTGCGATCAGCGCACTCTTCTTGCTGCGGCAGGGCGCAAGGAGAGTCTAGATGGGCGAGGAATTGGCGCACATTTTGGTGCCCGCTGGAACTGGCCAGGACGCTCGCTGATAGGCCCTCTTTATTGGGGATCCAGGGAGAGGCCGGGCTCCTTTTGACCAATTCTTTGACGATCGGCAAAAGGCCTAGGCTAGCGGCCACAATCAATGCGGTCTCTTGCGCACAATTTTTGAGATGGATATCGACCTCGCCTCTTTGAATGAGCATCTTGGCAACGTCTGAGTGCTCCCGCCTGATGGCATAGAAAAGAGCCGTATTGCCATTGTCATCTTGTAAGTTTGGATTGATGCCGCGCTCGAGCAGCAGCAGCGCTAATTTGCAGTTGCCCTGCCCGGCGGCAATCATCAAGGCGCTGATGCCTATTTTAGATTGGGCGTCGAGATCGATGTGTTGGCTTGTAAAGGGGTGGTTGAGGAGCAGTTCCACTAACCCCAAATGATTGCGGGCGCAGGCAATGATGAGGGGCGTCTCTCCTGTAGCTAAAATGACTGGATTGCCTTCCGCCCCGTGATCGAGCAAAGCTTTAGAGAGCTTTAAATGGCTGTGGTAGACAGCAAATAAGAGCGGGCTATAGCCGCCCTTTGTCTGCAAGTTGACATCCGCTCCTCGCTCTAGAAGATAAAAGGCCTGTTGAAAATGTTGCCACTCAATGGCCAAGAGCAGGGCTGTGTCGCCACCCTTTGATTGCTTGTCAATGCAAGCTCCCTCTGAGAGCAGCAGCGGCAAGGCTTTTGAGCCCTGTTGGCTGGCAATCATCAGCGGTGTCATCCCTTTATCATCTTCAGCGTCGATCCATTGAAAGCGCTCTTTTCCCAACTTTTTCCTTTGGCAAAGGAAGGCAATGAGCAATGCGTCCTGGCCTGCCGCCAGCATTTGATGAAGCGTTTGCTCTTGAGAAACGGCATCGATGGAGAGCTTTAACTTCCCTAAAGACTCGAGAACAGCCAAAGAATTGTCCTGCTCGACAGATACAGAGCGCTCATTCATATCGGGGCTGATAGACGGGCTCTTTAGATCCTTGGCCTCTCTTTGGCTTTTCTTGAAAGGGGTGGAAAAGGCCCATTGGAGCGGTTTTTTAAAAATATTGTTGTGCAATCGCTGAAAGCGATTAGGCGGGGCGAGATTCTTATCTTGGGAGAAAGGGGGGGGTGAAGGCCTCTTTTGAGAGGCCTTTTCTTTTTCCTGGGTCGGGCAAGGAAGGGGGAAATCCATTTTCAATCGATTGGGAAAAGTTAAATCAGAACATTTTATTTGCGTTGCCAATGGGCCGCTCTTCGCCTTTGATAGCGATATAAAATAGAGATCGCGCTAAGCAAAGCTAACCAGACGACAATGGTTGTGCGGCTGCAGGAAAGGGCCGATTGGGCATTGGGAAGAAAGCCTAGATTGCCCCCGGGCGGCCAAAAGCGGAAGATGGGAGCTCCTTGGATATTGGCTTCTGGCAAGAAGCCAAAATAGCGTCCATCTAGCGAGTTGGCGTGGTTATCGCCCAAGACCAGGTAGTGCCCGAGAGGGATGGCGAGGCCAAATGCCTTTAAAAATTGGGGATCGATGCCGCCATCGGCAACAAGAGGTGGAGGGCTGTCGACAAAGGGCAGGTAGGGGTGATTGGCTGTAGCTTGCTGGTAGAGCTTATCCTCTTTAGCCTGAAAGGCGAGGAGGCTTGCATCCTCTCTTTTTAAAATGGGGTGTCCCATCACAAAGAGCTGCCCCTCTTTAAAGTAGGCGAATCTCTCTGGAAAATAGAGGTAATTCCAAGGGGATGGCTCGTAGAAGTTGGCCCATTTGATGCCGAAATTGAATAGCTTTTCTGTGAGAGCAATGTCATCTCGGTAGAGGGGGTGGGAGCGCTCCAGCGGCTTTGTGATGCCGGCAAATCCGATCTCATAGGCGATTCCGTCTTCAAATTCGTAGCACCCATCGGGAATTCCTTCTAGATCGACGCTGTAGTCGAAGCTGTTAGACTCCTCGGCCGAATAGCGCACGGCCTTGCCATTCTTAACGATAAAACGCGCTGTATAGAGAGCTGCCTTGAGAGCTTCGACCCCTTCTTTGTACAAGGGAATGAAAGAGGTGAAGGGTTGGATAATAGGTGTCCAGTGTCCTTGCTTGCCTTTCAACAAGATGGGCTTATTGATATTCACATTGAGATGATGGCGCAGTTCTAAGTAGATGAGGGCGTCAGCTAACTTCTCTTCTTTGGGCGCATGTTCTGGCCGGATGAGTCGGGCCATAGCATAGTTGCCCATGCCCCAAAAGTCAGACAGCGTCCTGGGCGCCTTCAGCTGATCTTCTCCGCTTTGTCCTTTTTGAGCTGGAACCCAAGTCTCTCGTTTCCAGTCGAGCTCTGTGAAGATATCTCCGACAGGGCTATTTTGCTCATCTAAGGAGATGCGCGCTAAGGGACGGTTGAAATAGCTGAGGACAATTTCTCGGCGCCGGTTTTTGGAGCTAAAATAGCGCCCATCATTTGGCTTATGCTGGCGCCCCTCAAATTGATGGAAGGGGATGGTCTCCACTTGCAGCTCTTCGTTGATCTGAGCAAATTCGGCGATGGGATTTCCTGCAGCATCTCGGCCAAAGATGCGTCCTCCATAGAAATAGAGGGTGTCTCCTGGCAAGCCGCAGACTCTTTTGATGAACCGCTTCTTATAGGGGAGACCGAAGAAAGTGGAGTCAGTATTTTCTAAATCGACTTGGTCGCCGCTCCAGACGATGACGCCTCCTCGTTTAAGGGCTTTGGCATTGAAATAGAGGTGGTCGGTGACCAGAGGAATATTGATGCCAAAAGAGGTCTTGGAGACGAGCAAGCGATCTTGTTCGCGATAGTTGGGGCGCATCGAGCCGGTGGGGATCTCATAGAACTCAAATAGGGTTTGCCGGACAACAACAGCTAAAAGGAAGGCAATTGCCAAGGCGGCAACAATTTCCTTGGCGTAGTCGGCCCACGTCTTTTGAAAGTGGGTATCGATGAATTGAAGGAGGAGAGGAGCCTTTTCTCGAGCCAGCTTTTTATCTTTATGCTTTACAGCATATTCCAGTTCGAGAAGCAGTTTTTCAAAGCGTTGGCGGTCGGCTTCGCTGAGCTGGCCGCTTTTTTTGCGATGAGTTTGGCAAGCGGCATAGAAGATGTGGCGACATTTATTCCAGGAGGGAGGGCGTTTAAAAAAAGGCATTGTCTATCGTGAGGTTAGAAGGTTTAAAAGACATTCTAAGGAAGCCTCCTTTTGAAAGCACTTTTTTTCACCTGTCACAGGTATTTTCACCTTTTGTTCGCCTTTTACTTAAATTCGAGGGGGAAACTGGGCTGGATTTGTGGGCTTGTTGTGAACAAAGGAAAAGGAAATCCTCGAGGGGGCGCCTAGGAAGAGCTCTTTTTCTTTTAGAATAGGGGGTAAAGGAAAAAGGAGACGTTATTTAAATTATTTATTTATAGACAGTTATGTTTGCGTGTCCCTAAGCCACCACTTAGGAGATTTCCCTGTGGGGATTTGGTCGATGAACTGTTCATAACTGATCATAACTTGGGCAAGAAAGGGGCTTCTAAGCGTTGAAAAACCCTTGGCAACAGCCGTTTTAAAAAAGTAGGCCTTACTATGGAGCTCGGCCCAATTAAAAACAAGCGCTTTTCTTAAAAGCTTGCCTGTTTTGCCACATTGCCGCAGTCGACCAGGCGAATGATGCCTTGGCCGAGGCTCTTAGAGATGGAAATCCAAAAAGGAAAATAGGCGGGATAAGCGCCCTTTGTCTCCGCCAGATAAATTTCCACCTTTTTTCCAGAAAGAGGAGTATTGTCTTCCGGCCAGGAGGCCTTCCAGGCCGAAAAGAGCGCCTTTTCCACCTTTTGGCCATGGGCAATCAAGGGGGGGTGCCAAAGAGTGCGCCGATCTGGCGCATCGCTTTTTTGCCCAATTTTACGCCGCTCTTCTAAAGGGACAGGTTTGAAGGAAAGGCGGATGAGTGTAGCGAGAAAGGACTCATAGGCCTCAATTTGAACGGCATGGCCCTTTGTTTTAGAGTACGCCTTAGAAATGCTTGCAGATTGCAGATCAATGTCATATATAAGCCAATGGGAGTGGCCAGGCGCTTGACTTTGCAGCCACTGGCTCCATTGGGGCCTCTTTTCTTTTTGTAGGCCGACCGGCAGAGCAATCTCGTCGAGAGAGAGCGTCGACCCCGATTTTTGCCTGACATGCAGTATGGTATATGTCTTATTCTGTAGCAAAACGAAATAGTCCCCGCTTCTGGCCTCTGCAAGCTTTTCTTTGAGAAAGAGCTCGGCGGCGCTGAGCGGGCTAAAGAGAAAAAGAAATGCTAAAAATAAGCGGGCACTAGTGCCCGACCACATTTGTTTTTACGTGTCAAACGAGCGTGAAAGCTCTTTAGAATCGACGATTACCTGTCCCCCCATATTAAGCCAATATGAGGGGATAGGTAATCGTCGATTCTAGAGGCTTTGACGCCGTTTAACATGCGCAACAACATCTGTGGTCGGGCACTAGGGACATGGCTTATTTTACCATAGAATTGCTTTAAACTTAAACCCAACTTGCCATTTGCAACGCTTTGGGTTTTAACGGGAGAGAAGTCGATGAAGAACTATGCACGATCTTTGATGCTGAGTGCGCTAACGCTGATTCCAGCCTTAGGCCAAGCCCATGAAAACCCGCCTCAAAGCAAAGCTGAGTTTCAGTCCTTATCTAAAGAGCAGCTGGCCTCAAAAATTATCCAGCTCTCCTCTTTGAAGAAGATGGCCGAGCACAATGCTTTTCGTCTGCAGACGCGCGATGAGCTCTCCGCTCGCTCCTATCGCGATCAAGCTGAGAAGTACGCGGAGCAAATCTTTTTAGCTGAGCAGGCGCTCAAAAACTTTGACCATTAAGCAAGTGGCAAATTTAAAGTTGAGTTTTTTGCAGATCTTAAATAAAAGCCTAGAAAGGAATCTCTAGGATCGGTTAAGATGGCTTTTTTTCAGTTTCACTGGTAGAGGGAGTTTATCAATGCGTTACCGATGGTCTTGGCTGATCCTATTATGTTCCCTAACAGCATGCCGCGATGCCTCCTATCCTTCCTCCCCCGTCACTGAACAGCACGACCAAAGCCTGGCTCTCTTCAAGCAGCAGCTAAAGGCTCTTGAACAAAAATGCAAAGGGTTGCAGCGGGACAATAGCCGCCTGCGCAATCTTGACCAGGCCCTCGTCAAAGCAAACGAACGAGAGGTCAAAGAGCTCAAAGTACAAATTCGGCAATTGAAAGAACGCATTAAAGCCATCCAAGAGATGCTTGAATCTTAAGTCCTTTTCAACTGGCTCTAGAGGTGGTTTTATGAATAGATGCTCTTCCCTTTCCCTTTTACTCGATTTTTATCAACTGAATATGGCCTATGGCTGCTGGAAATCCAAGCAGGCAAATCGGCAAGCGGTCTTTCACCTCTTCTTTAGAAAAAATCCCTTCAAAGGCTCCTTTGCCATTGCCTGCGGCCTTGAACCAGCTATTCAGCTATTGCAATCTTTTCGCTTTACACCAGATGACCTCGCATACCTGGGTGGGTTGAAAGGGGAAAATCAACAGCCTTACTTTGATACAGAGTTTCTAAACTATTTAAAAGACTTTCGCCTGACAGCTTCTATCGATGCCATCGAAGAGGGTTCTTTAGTCTTTCCTTTTGAACCTCTGGTGCGTGTCAAAGGGTCGCTGATCGAAGGGATTTTGCTAGAGACCATGCTGATGAATGCCATCAACTTCCCAACATTGGTCGCTACAAAGGCGGCGCGCATGTGCTTAGCAGCTGGAGGGGATCCGGTGGTCGAATTTGGCCTAAGGCGCGCTCAAGGCATCGATGGCGGGATGACGGCAAGCCGAGCTGCCTTTGTCGGAGGCATCGCTGCCACGTCAAATGTGCTCGCTGGCAAGCGCTTCCATATCCCTCTCACAGGAACCCATGCCCACAGCTGGGTGCTGCTCTTCGATCAAGAGGAGGAAGCCTTTGAGACATTTGCCCGCTCCACAAATTACAGCACAGTCTTCTTAGTCGACACCTATAATACGATCCAAGGCATCAAAAAAGCCATTGCTGTCGGCAAGAAATTGCGGCAAGAAGGGCGCTCTCTCGATGGCATTCGCCTCGACTCGGGAGATTTAGCCGACTTGAGCATCCAAGCTCGGGCGCTTTTGGATGAGGCCGGTTTTTTTGAAACCGCCATTGTAGCTAGCAACGCTCTCGATGAGCGCGTGATTGCCCAGCTAAAGAGCCAGGGCGCTAAAATTTCAGTGTGGGGCGTTGGCACAAGCCTGGTCACAGGTCAAGACCAGCCTGCCTTAGATGGCGTCTATAAACTATCAGCTCTGCAAGAAGGCGATGGCCCTTGGCAGTATAAGATCAAGCTGTCAGAGCAAGTTGCTAAAGTATCTAACCCAGGTATTTTGCAGGTGCGCCGCTTTTTTAAGGGAGAGGAGCTGGTGGCCGACCTCATCTTCGATGAAAATGCCCCGCCATTGGAGGCCTATCAAGCTGTGCTGCCCGATGGCTCTTTAAAAAATCTCTCTGCAACAGACTTTTCCGATCGGCATGAAGACTTGCTGGTCCCCATCTTCCGCGAAGGATCGCTTGTCTATCAAGTGCCGCCGCTTGAGCAAGTGCAAGAGCGCGCCTTGAGCCAGCTCAAGCTTTTCCCAACGGCCCTAAAGCGCTTGGACGCTCAAGCCAGCTACCCGGTCGGCATGGAAGAGTCGCTCTATCAGGTTAAAGATGCCCTCATCCGCTCTTTAAGAGCGCCTTAAAGCCTCTCCCTTTTTTCAAGAAAAAAATCCCGGCTCACCTTTTTCATGGGCCGGGATTTTTTCTAAACGATGCTCTATCGCTTGGCGGTGGTTCACGGCCGCTGGAATAGCGCCTCTAACTCTTCATTCAACTCAGGGTAGAAGCTCTTTAAGATTTCCTGCCCCTGCTTGAACTCCTCTTTTTGCTGCAGCTGCTTGTAGCAAATCAGGCGGTAGAGGAGATTGTTTTGTAGGTTGACAAGCTCTTGCTGCAGATGCCTGAACTCAAGTCGGTAAGGGTTCTCTTGCCGAAGCTTTGTTTGTTCAGATCGGTCGTCATCCAAGGGCGGGGCCTCTTGATGCAGGTGGCTGCGGATTTCATAGATCTTGTCTTCTAAAAGCCTGAAGCGGTTGGAGAAGTAGAGCAAATCTTTTCCGGCAGCCAGCTCTTCTAGCCTTCCTAGGGCCTCTTGAAACGCATTTTGCAGCAAGTAAACTTCCACTTGCTGCGCCTTAATGCTTTGAATTTCTTGTTGAATGTCCAAGAGAGAGGGCGCGCCTCCTTTTCCTTCTTTTTTCTCTACGGCCAAGACTTCTAGATGGGCCAGGGCTTGGTTATAGGCGTCTATGGCTTCGTTTGCGGTTTGAAGATCGAGCCTTTTAATAAAGGCGATGCTCGTTGCTACAAAGACCTGCTGCGAAAGGGGCAGCTTCTCTTGCGAGAGGCGGGTCAAAATGGCCAGCGCGGGCAGCACGTCTTTTTCATAGTCGATGTAATCGGAGAGGGCGGGCAGGCGGACAAAGTTCTTTGGTTGAATGGGTGCATTTTCGATGATGCCGGTATTTTTTGCCGAAAAAAGGAGCAGGTGAGCTTTGACAAAGAGCAGTTGGTAGTCCTTCTCTTCGGAGTTCTTTGCTAAAATGGCGTCGATGGCCTTTAAAGATTCATTGGCCTTGTCGATGGCTTTTGTGAATTCGCGCTGGCCGATCAACAAATCCACTTCCTCTAAATTGACTCGAGCTGACAGCCCCTCTTTGAGAGCAGACTTTTGACAGGATACGGATAAGAATAAAATCAACAGGGTAAAATAAAGCGATCTCATGATGCGGTTCCTTGGCTTAGGAGAGCTGTAGCTTCAAATTCTTATATAAGATTCTCCCCTTATAAGAAGATAGGGGTTTTTAAGGAAGAAAAAGGACGCTTTTTACCCTTTTTGGGGCGTTTCACCCTCTTTGCCGTTAGGGTTTGTGATCAGGGGAATCCTTGCAAATTATCGGGTCAAGGTGTCCATGCCGTCAATTTGCTCAAGCTCAGATTCTTGAAGATTGGAGAAAGGCTTTGAGAACCAATTCTTTTGTGTGAGCAATTGAATTAGCACTCAAAGCTTTTTAAAAGCTAAACTAAAGATAGTTTAGAGGAGAGTGACGATTTTGGAGGATCTTTTTTAAACGGGCGCTTGGAGATGGCAGCGCCGACTAAGTCATAGCCCAGAGCATCTGTGATTTTGACCAGGTAGCGTTCGCCAAAGGCGTCGACTTTGCGGGTGTCGTTGATGATGACGATGCCGTCAATTTCAGGGCATTGTCCGTAGAATCTGCCGCGCATTAAATATTGGGAGTCGGGGTGATACCCTTCGATGACCACTTCCACAGTCTTGCCGACCCAGCGCCGGTTGTGCTTGGCTAAAGCCTCTTGCTGCGCTTGCATGGCGCGGTCATAGCGCTCCTTCTTGACCTCTTCTGGCAAGTGGTCTTCCATCTTAGCAGAGAAGCTTTCATCTTCTTTGGAGTATTGGAAGATGCCGACGTTGTCTAAGGGATGTTCTTGCAAGAAGGTGATCAGCTCTTGCACATCCTCTTCTGTCTCTCCGGGGAAGCCCACCATTAAGCTTGTGCGGATGCAGATTTCTGGAATTTCTTTGCGCAGCTTGGTCAAAATGGAGATGATCTGCTGGCGGTCGGTCTTGCGCAGCATCTTAGCGAGGATGCGGTCTGAGATGTGCTGCAGCGGCATGTCGAGGTAGCGGCAGATGCGCGGTTCTTTTTTGATGAGGGCAATGATGTCGTCGGTGATCTCATCGGGGTAGAGGTAGAGGAGGCGGATCCAAAAATCGCGCTGATTATCTAAAAGCGACTCAAGCAAGTCTAGCAGCCCTTCAGAGCCTTTGGCGCCGCGGTCTTTGGCATAGTCGCCAAGGTCCTGGGCAATCAAGATCACCTCTTTGACTCCTTGATCGAGCAGGGAGTGAAATTCTTTGACGATCTGTTCTTTGCTCTTGCTTTTGAGCGGGCCTTTAATTTGCGGAATGATGCAAAAGGCGCATCTTTTGCGGCAGCCTTCGGCAATTTTGAGGTAGGCATAGTGCTTGGGTGTGGAGATCATGCGGGGAACTTCGCCCATCTCGAGATAGCTCTTCTCTTGGGAGATGTCTTGTCCTTTCTCTTCTGCTTGCACAGCTTTCAAAATGGCTTCCACATCGCCCGAGCCGAGCAGGTAATTGATTTCGGTGGGGAAATTTTTGTGCAATTCATCGGAGTGTTTGGTCACCATGCAGCCGGTGACGATCAGCTTGGCGCTTGCCTTTTTATGGGTGTGGGCGTCTTGGATGGTGTCGATCGACTCTTGGCGGGAGGCGTCTAAGAATCCACAGGTGTTGATGACGATGAAGTCCGCCTCTTCGAGGGCTGGGCTCATCTCGTAGCCGGCCTTTAAAAGGATGCCCAGCATCACTTCGCTGTCGACTAAGTTTCTGGGGCAGCCGAGGCTGATGAAGAAGATTTTATTGCCCGTGAGGTGAAAATTCGGCTTGAGCGGCCTATTTTGCTGGTCGATCATGAGAAATCCTTAAAAAGGGGAGTTTAAAAGCCTCTCCATGGATTGATGAAGAGATCTAATTTCTTTTATTTTCAAGAGATTATACCGAAAAAAAAGTTAAAATTCCAGCAACTATTTTGCGTTAGGGCTAGCAGAAGTTGAGCGTGGCTAGCTGCCCGCGCTAAAAAAGCCCCTATCAGAAAAGGGGAAAAAGCGCCCCTTCAAAATGAGCTGCTCCTTTCATCTGATGCACTGTCTCTCAAATCCTTTGGTCTTAAGTCAAAAACAGTGGGGCTTCCATAGAGGGGTATTCCTATGATGGCGCTCTGAGATAAGGCAATGCCCCGAGTATGCAGTGTTGTCCATTTGCCAATTGACTCCCCGCTCATGGAATCCCAAATTTGAAGGGTTTTATCAGAGCTTGATGACGATATGATGAGGCGGCCTGCGATAGCTACCGCCTTAACAGGACC
Source organism: Chlamydiales bacterium (assembly GCA_029240195.1). Classification (GTDB taxonomy): domain Bacteria; phylum Chlamydiota; class Chlamydiia; order Chlamydiales; family JARBTN01; genus JARBTN01. The sequence continues at coordinate 26,224 of JARBTN010000050.1, read as the reverse complement.
TGTATGTCCGATTAAGGTTTTCATGGGCGCTAAAGTCTTTCGATCCCAAACGCGAACGGTCTTATCATATGAGCCTGCTGCGATGATTTCATCGTTGGCAGCTACAGCAATAACGGGAGCCGTATGCCCATCTAAGGTTGCCAAGAGCTCGTAGGTCTTTCGATCCCAAATGCGAACGGTCTTATCATTGGCTCCCGATACGAGGATTTCATCGGTGGCGGCTACAGCCTTAACCAAAGACTTATGCCCTGTTAAGGTTTTCAGGGGGTCGAAGGTCTTTCGATCCCAAACGCGAACGGTCTTATCATCGGCTCCCGATACAATGATTTCATCGGTGGCGGCTACAGCATTGACGGGGCCAGTATGTTCGGTTAGGGTGTTTAGGTGGTCGAAGGTCTTTCGATCCCAAACACGAACGGTCTTATCACTAGCTCCTGATACGATGAGTGCATCAGTGGCGGCTACAGCATTAATGCAATCAGTATGCCCCTCTAAGCTTGCCAGGGGTTTGAAGGTCTTTCGGTCCCAAACGCAGACGGTGTGATCATCTCTTCCTGATGCGATGACCGCATCGGTGGCGGCTACACCATTAAACGAGATGCCAGGGCCTTCTAAACGGAAAGAAGAGATAGAGCCTGTTTTAAATTGGTGCAGGCAAGCTTGAGATAAGATGCCGCTTTTGAGCCCTCCTTGACGAGGGGCAAAAGGGAATTGAAGGTCTTTTAATAAGGACTCATCTGCACTGATTTGCCTAAAAGAGCGGCAACAATGGTGGGTGCTCAATAAGTCTCGAATGTCCAAATAAGAAAATATTTTTAAGAATACCTCATCAGTAACACCGGGCCCAATGGTCGTTTCAAAATCTAGAAGCTCTTCCTCGATCTCTGTCCTTTGTGCCGAATGAGCGCCATTGATAGGGCTGCACATAGATTCTGACTCCTTTTACTAATGAAAAAGGGAGAAATCTTAATAAAAAGCTTCGATCTGGTCAACAGGATATGAATGCTAAAATTTTTAATTGCGAGGGTGAATGGTTAAGTGGATGCGAAGTTGTGTTAAAGAGCGCTTTATCGCCCCCCTCATTTTGACTGTCAGCTAGGGTTGATGCCTAATCCTTAGTTATAAGCGGCGTTGGCTGATCGCGCGGCTTGCTAAAAAAAATATAATATGTGAAACTTGCTTGCTTGACCTCTCTGGCCAATTTTCGCCTTTAAAGATTCTCAGCTCCTACTTTAAAGATCTTATAAAGAATCTCTTTGAAGGCTGGCCTATGGAAAGAGGGGAGAGTCCTTTTAACTTTCTCACCTTTGATCGGGTGGGCATCCAAATCAAGGCTTTTTCATGTATCTTGTGGAAAACCTTTATCAACAGCACAAAGAGCGCTTAAGCCTGGAGCTTTTAGCTGGCGGCATCGGTTTAAAAAGGCGCATCAAAGTGCCCGAAGCTCATCGGCCGGGTTTAAGCTTGGCAGGCTTTTTAAAAGGGCATGCGGCAAAGAGAATTCTCATCTTCGGCCGTGTGGAGATCGAATATTTGCGCGATTTAGAGTTGGAAATGCGCGTCGAACGTCTCAATGCCCTCTTGACTCCCTTCACCCCCGCCGTCATCTTTGCCCGTAAATATCGCCCCTCAAAGGAGCTCTACCAGCTCTGTGAAGAGAAGAAAATTCCCCTTTTCCGCTCTTCCATGGTCACAATGAACTTGCTCAATAAACTGACGATGCTTTTAAATGAAGAATTTTCACCGGCCGTCAACTGCCATGGCACACTTGTGGAGGTTTTTGGCGTGGGTGTCCTCATCCAAGGTGATTCATCGGTCGGAAAGAGCGAGGCGGCTCTTGGGCTCATCGAGCGAGGGCACCGCCTCATCTCAGACGATGTGGTGCGCGTGCGCAAGAGAGAAGGGTCTTATTTAGAGGGCTTCGGCGTCAACTTAACGCGCCACCATATGGAAATTCGCGGCATCGGCATCATCAACGTCGCCAACCTTTATGGGGCCGTGTGTGTGCGCGATAGTAAGAGCATTGACATCATTGTCAAGCTGGAAGTCTGGGATGACCATAGCTTCTACGACCGCGTAGGGCTCGATGAAAAATATTGCGACATTCTCGGCATCCGATTGCCACACCATGTGCTTCCGGTCAAACCAGGCCGCGACGTGGTCTTATTGCTAGAGACGATTGCCTTGAATCATCGCTTGAAGGCGATGGGGTATAATTCGGCAAAAGAATTTAGCGGCAAATTGCTGGAGATGATCGCTTCTAAGCAGATAAAGAGGCGCTAGGGTGAAAGTGAGCTGTAAAATTCGGGTGAAGAATACGTTAGGGCTCCATGCCCGCCCGGCCACAGAGATTGTCAAGCTGTTGCAAAATTGTAAGAGCGATGTCCAATTTACTTATAAAAAGCAGACGATCAACGCTAAAAGCATTCTCAGCATCCTCATGCTTGCTGTCACAAAGAATTCGCAATTGGTGATCAATGTCGTGGGAGAAGATGCCCAAGAAATCCTAGAGCGGCTTGTCGCTGCTTTTGAAAATCGTTTTGGCGAGTGATCCATGAAGCTTGTTAACCAGGAAATCCACCTCAAAGGCATCCCCGTTTCGCGCGGCATCGCCATCGGCACCCCCTATTTTTTACAAAGTGGGATGCCCATTGTGGCAGACTGCCCGATTGACTCTGGCGATGTCTTTTTAGAGGTGGAGCGCTTCCGTCAAGCCCTATCGACTGCTGAAGGTGATTTGATCGGCTTGCAGCATAAGCTAGAAAAGCAAGGGGTCAGCGAAGCTGTCGCCGTGCTAGATGCCCAGCTGCAGATGATCCGCGACCCCGTCTTGACCGTTCAGATTGAAAATATGATCAGCCAATCCAAACGTTCGGCTGAGACGGTGTTGGATCAGACCGTCAAGGAATATCAAGATAAATTCAGCTCTCTTTCAGACCAGCTCTTTCGAGAGCGCTTTAAAGACTTGCAAGACATCTCGCGCCGCATCATCTGGTGCCTGCGTTCGAACTTACAAAAGGAACTCGCCCAGATCGACAACGGCGCCATCATCTTTGCCAGCGATTTAGTGGTCTCTGATGTCGCCGAGTTAGATCCGGCGCACATTGGCGCCCTCGTCATCGGGTCAGAGAGCAGCACCTCTCATGCAGCGATTGTCGCCAAGGCTAAAGGGCTTCCCTACGTGGCTGGGGTGGCTGTCGAGGAAGCTTTTTTAGCCAATCAGGCCCAAGTGATCGTCGATGGGCGTACTGGAGATATCATCTTCAACCCCAGCGCAGTCACCCTCAGCCGCTACCAGTTTTTACAGCAGCGGCTGAAGGCCCATTTCAGCCTGTTGGAGCATGCTGTCAAGCTCGATCCCGAAACGTTCGATGGCTATCGCGTGCGCCTTTCAGGCAATGTGGAAAGCTTGAGCGAGCTGGAGCTGTTGCATCAATATGGCGTAGGGGGGATTGGCCTCTTTCGTTCGGAGCACCTTTTCCTATCGAGAGAAGATTTTCCGAGCGAGGAAGAACAGTTTTTAATCTACCGGCAGGTGGTAGAGAGCATGCGAGGATTGCCCATTGTGATCCGCACCTTTGATATCGGCGGCGATAAGCTGTTTGGCAATGCCCATTTTCCCTATAAAAAAGCCGTCTCATTGGCCAACCGCGCCATCCGATTTCTCTTGAAAAACCCAGCTATCTTCAAAGCGCAGCTCAAAGCCATCTTTCGAGCCAGCGCCTATGGCCAGGTGAGTATCTTATTGCCGATGATTTCTGGCCTAATGGAAGTGCTGCAGACTAAGGAACTCATTGCCGAAGCGCAATTTGAGCTAAAAGAGAGGGGGGACTATTTTGTCGAGAAGGTGCGCCTCGGCTGCATGATCGAAGTTCCCTCTGCCGCCTTGACGGCAGACTTGCTTTGCCAGCATTGCGACTTCCTCTCCATTGGCACCAATGACTTGGTCCAATATGCTCTAGCTATTGAGCGCAGCAGCGTCGCCTCATGCCCGAACTACAGCTGCATCCACCCCGGCGTCATCCGCCTGATCAAGCTTTGCGCCACTCAGGCCATGCGCTATCAGGCCCCTCTCTCTGTCTGCGGGGAGATGGCGGCCGACCCGCGCTACACGGCCCTCCTTTTGGGGCTTGGGGTGCAAGAGCTCTCAGTCTCTTCGCGGCACATTCCCGTAGTTAAACATGCCATTCGGCAGACGAGTATGGTCCATGCCATGCAATTGGCCGAACATGTGATGACCCTTTCTACCACTGAGGAGATTGAGCTGTTTTTAAATGAAGAGTATCGCAAGCTAGCTCCCGATGATTTTTGCTACAATATCGACTGATTCACTCAGGCTTTGGCCAAGATGTGCTGCCAAAGCAGCCCTTCTAAGCGCTCCTCTTTTCGCTCCAGATACGTGTTGAAAGAGCCTTGGCAGTACTTGACGATCGACCTCTCTAATTGAATCAGCGCTTCCTTCTCTTCTTTGTAAGCCTCTAGTGCATGCCCAAGGGCCTTATCCTGCTGTCGAAATCGCTCTTGCAGGTCTCTTACTTGCAACGGGCGAATGCTTTTTATTTTCATCTGCTGTAAAAGCTTCTTTTCAGGGTCGGCGAGCTTGCTAATTTCTTTTAATGACTGACGATGGGCTCGATTGTGCTCTTTCAGCAGCTCCCATTCTTTCAAAGTGAGGTTTGGCAGGTAAAAGGCGACAGGAGCTTTTAGAATGCGGCTTACCCGTACCTCTTTTTTCAGCTTGAATGATCTGTTTTGGCCAAATGTAGAGAGGTCATGCAGCGCAAAGAGAAGGCTCTCTTGGACTTTGCCCCTTCTTTGTTCGAGATAGTGCAGCTCTAAAGAGCCCTTTTTTGAAAAAATTTTAGAGGCGAGCTCGAACAGTTGAGGGGTTAGGTTCGGCCAATCGCTTGGGGGCCCCATCCAAATCAGGCGAAATTGATGGGCGCTGAGTGCTTTCAAATGCAAAGCGGTCGCTTTCAAGCCCGGGCTTTCCCCAGTGAGCCTCTCGCTGATTAAATAGAGCTGCTCCTCTCTTCCTGTCGCCTGTTTGATGATGCTCTCGATATGGCGAACTAGTCGATAGGGCTGATCTGTCGCATAGCAAGGAACGCTCCACTTGATCTGCAGCCGTCTGATGAGCACCTGGAGCCCTTTCGGAGTCAGGAGGGGATTTGCGCCGTTACCAGGGTAATGGAGGTAAGAGCTGCATTTAGGGAAGGCGCTTTGCAAGCTGAGGCGCAGCGCCTTTTTTTTCTCCAAAGGGGCCCCTTGAAAAAGGGTGTCTGCAAAGCTTGCAATGCGGTTTTTACATAGCTCAAAAAGCGCTGGAGGTAGGCTTTGAGTTTGATGGCTTAGCTCTTGGCAGGAGCTGCGTCCCTTCTCAATCGATAAGAGAGGAAAGGCTGTGACAAGGGGAAGGACAGGATCCATGATTCATCCAGTGAAAATTTTAGGGTGCCGCTTTTGTTGTTAGTCTGGCTTGTTGGAGAGGGGAGTGCCTTCTTGAGAAGGGTGAGATTGGAAGGGGTGCCAGCCCCCAAATAGGGAAGTTCTTGGCATCTAAGCCAATCCTTGCAGTACTAATACTGCAAATCAAAATTTTTAAATGCTCGGTAAAGCTTTTAACTTAGTTTTAAATAGAGGTGAAACTTTAATAAATGGCGCCTTTTTTTAAAAGGGCTTTATTGAGCTATCCGTTTTCCGTCCAAGTTGGCTCAGGAAAAATGACAGGGCTTGCCAATTTTAAGGAGAATAGCTATATCAAGAAGTTTTTTATCACCTAAGGGAGAAGAGCTTTGCTATATCGAATCAGTCTTAGGCCCAAGCAAACTCACCGCCTGAGGCAAGATGAGCTACAGGTCAGAGAGGGCCCAATTCAGCGGTTGCCAGAAGAGATATTGCTTCATATTTTTTCCTTTCTGAAATGGCGAGATCGCAGCCCTTTGCCTCTTGTCTGCCATCAATGGCACCACCTTTCTTTAGATCGCTCTCTAAGACGTCGCCCTGAAGAAATTTTCCAAGAGGCCTTTTCTTTGCCCCCTCTTTTAATCGGGGAGAGCTCTATCTACCGCACGGAAGAGCAGCCAGGGATCTTTGCCCTCAAAAGTCACAAGCTGCTCTTTTCAAGCAGCCACAAAGGGAGCGCCGCTTCCCATATGATGCACACGCAGCTCAACATCTGCGATTTAAAAAACCGCTTTTCCAAGGTCGTATCCTTTTTATCTGATCCAAAAGTGAACGGCTCGGATTTTTCTCAAGGGCATCTATCCATTGGCAGCGCGCGCTCTTTTGTCTCCCTTTGCCTGCAAGATATGTCCCTTTCCAACTCCGTCGGCGGGAGCCTCGAGTTCCCTTTGGCTATTCATATGGTCTATTCAAAGCCTGAGAAATCGGGCCGGCTCGCCTTCACCTACTATCCAAATGATGAAATCTGCATCTATAAGCCGGGCGAGCCCTTAAAAAAAATCGAAGAAAGGCGCTTTGGCCACTACTCGATATGCCACGGGCTGCTCTTGCAAGGAGATTTTTTGGTCGGCTTCTATGAAGACCGCATCTCTGATTTAGAACCGCAGCTCAACATCTACTCGATAGAAAGTAAGCGCAAAGTGTTTAGCGCTCATCTAAAAGCGGTGCCGGCGCGGTCGGTCGTCTGTCGGCTCGGGTTTGTTTTAACTTTTCCTGAAAAGGCAGGGCTATTCTTTTTTAAATGGGATCAGATTGAGAATAGGGAAAGTTCCTCCTCCATCTCCCTTTTAAAGGCAAATCGGCTTTCTTGCGATGACAAAGCGCTATTCTTTGACCGCTTAGAGGTCTATGAAGAGAACAATCGCTTGATGCTGGCGGCCTCTGCCGAGCAGCATCTGCGGATTTGGAATTTAGAGTCGGAAGAGCTCGTTCAAAGCTTTCAAACTTTCAATCAGAGAAGCTGCCAGGATCTAAAGATCGTTCCCCCCTTTTTAATGGCCACCCTTAAGCCTTCAATCAATCATGCAGAAGGAACCGAACTTGAAAATCCCATTGAAATTTGGCATCTATGCAGCTTAGAGCGCCCCTGGAAAATTCTGCAAGCTGCCGAGCCTGTGGCCAAGGTCGCCATTGAAAACGGCAGGTCTCACTTTTCGTACGCCGCCGCTTTAGAGGGGGGGCGCATCCAAGTTTGGACCACGCTGCGCGCCTCTTTAAAGAAAAAGGAGAAATTGAGCAAAAAAATTCGAGATTTTTTTAAAGTGTGAGTGCTTGAAAAAGAAAAAAGGCCTTAAACTTTGGACTTTCCAAGTTTAAGGCCTTTGATTGCAAATGGGCTAAAAGTGACCCCTTAAAGATCGGGAAAGAACTCGTCCATCAGCGCATCGATCACGCCATCGAACTGATCTTTGCAGTAGACATCCTCACCTTGATGCGAAAGCTTATAGTGGATTTCGGCAATTTTCTGTTGGTCTCCACCCATCTGCTTGAGCAGTTTGAGGTAATGGCTCTGTTCTTCGACGGTCAGCAGGGGATCCCCCTTCTTAGCCGCCTTTGTAATTGCTGACAGTTCCACTCTATCGCCTCGATGATCACTAATTTCAGGCTTCACCTCTTGTTTGACTGGAATCTTTTCTTTGCTTCTACGAGACGCGAAAGGGCCTACTTTAGTGTGAGTTAAGTTCGTGATGCTATCGCTCATAAAGACATCCTCGTTTCGAGTGAGCTATAAAAAAGGCGCTTCTTCTTACAAATTTCATTATTCTTCAGGGGCTAAATAAAAGCAAGGGGGTCTATCTCTATTGAATGAAAAGGAGATCTTGCCGCTGCTCATGGCCATAAAAAAAGCTTTTGGCCACGCAGTCAAAGACAAAGCTGGCAAAAAGAGAGGGGCGCACAGTTGCTAAATCGAAGTGATTCCTCCTGTCGCCTTTTTTCATCTCTGATTTCCACCAATCCTCTAACAGGAGGAGGGTGGCGCTTTGGTCTGTATCAAACACATGGTCAAATGCCCAAATTGTCTCTGATGTCTTGGTATCGACGAGCATGGCCTTCACCTTCATCCGCATCGGTGCGTAGGGCAAATAGTCGATGATGCTCACCTGTAAAGCGGCATCGGCATGGTAGTTCTCTCCAATGGCGCCTAGCTGGAACCGATCGACAGCGTGGGTGTCTAAATTGACGACCGGCCCCTTAGGAATCGCCAATTTGGCATCGAATTGTAAGTTAAACAGATGCTTTTTGCTAAAATTGCGCAGCAAAGAGAGGCTAATTTCTTCGCGATGCATCTCAATGGCCGGATCTTGCAATGGATTATCAATCGGCAAAAGGAGGACATTCTTTAGGTTTTGAATGGGATATTGAAAATTAGTGTAGGAGGATGCGACATAGAGATCTTGCTTTTGATGATGCAAAAGAGCCTTAGGGCAGGGGTGGCATCCAGTGAGAGCGAATGCGGCAAGAAGTGGGAAGAGGATCCTTTGGGTCATGGCAAGCTCGGATAATTTTTAAGTGAGATCGGCCCTAATGCAAGGCCCCTTTTTCTCTTGCATAACAAAATAAAAATTTAAAGCAAAGAATTTCAGCAAGAAATATGCCAGCTGGCCGCTCTTTAGAAACAAAAAAATTGGCAAGAGAAGCTTTTCAGCGCGGCCCAAATGTGCTATATTGGCCGGGAGCTTTTACAGCTTTTGGCTGCCGCCTCATGGATGCGGCTTAGCGGAAGGCTTTGATCAAAAAAGCTTAAGCAAGGGAAGAGGGGAATGCAAAGGAAGAGGGGAATGGCTGATTTTTTGCCAGAAGGGGGGTTGTCTCCTTATAGACGGGATGTGGATGAGATCATTCATTCTAAAGCTTATAGCCGCTATGTCGACAAGACGCAAGTGGCCTATTTGGTCAGCAATGACCACATCACCTACCGCGGGCTGCATGTGCAGCTAGTCAGCCATTTTGCGCGCCGCGTTGCAGAACAGCTCGGCTTAGATTTGCACCTGGTCGAGGCCATTGCCCTCGGCCATGATGTCGGGCACCCGCCCTTTGGCCATGAGGGAGAGACCTATCTTTCTGCCATCTGCCAAAGCGAGGGGTTGGGCTGTTTTAGCCACTCGTTGCAATCTTGCCGCCTTTTAGAGGAAATTGAGCCGTGCGCTCTCAGCTTAGAGGTCCTAGATGGCTTTTTAACGCACGATGGAGGTTCTTTTCGCTTGAAAATGGAGCCTTTAGTCGGCAAGAGCTTAGAGGAGCACCTGATAGAGAGGGAGATGAAGCGGCAAAATCCAGAGAGCATCCTGACCCCGGCCACCTTAGAGGGGTGCTTGGTCAAAATTTGCGACACGGTCAGCTATCTGGCTAGGGATTTAGAAGACGGCATCCAGCTAAAGCTGATCTCTCGAGATGACGTTCCCCCCTCCCTTTTAGGCCGGACGCAATCAGAGATATTAAAAAAGGTGCGCGAGGATTTAGTGCAAGAAAGCGATCGAAAAAGTAACACGGGCAATCGATTGGGCTGCATTGCCCTCTCTTTTGAAGTGTTGGAGGCGCTCAAAGAGCTGCGCCGCTTTAACTTCGAGCGCATTTACTTCCACCCCAGCCTTAAGAAAGAGTCGAAGAAGATTGAGCGCGGGTATCGCCTACTCTATGATTTTCTCTCTCAAGACTTAGAGCAAAAGAAAGAAGAGAGTGTGATTTTTCAAGAGTTTTTAGTGAATAAATCAGATCGCTATCGGCGCTTTGGCAAGCAGTGCGTGATCGACTACATCGCCGGCATGACCGACCATTTCTTTTTAAAGAGCTTGCACCAAATTTTTATGCCCACGAGGATTGATATCTGATGAAAGGACTACTGCTAGACTCTAGCTCAGATGAGGCGATGATCGCCCTCTTTGAAGGGACGGCGCTTCTCAAAGAACGCCCTTTTCCAGGTAAAGAGGCCGGCCAAAATATGGCATATTTCATTCAGCAAACGCTTGAAGAGGCCCATCTTTCGCTTACTGAGATTGGGATGATTGTAGTGGGGATTGGGCCAGGCTCCTACACGGGAATGCGCGTCGCCGTCTCGATTGCTCAAGGGTTAGCGCTGGCCAAGAGAATCCCGTTGATCGGCCTCTCTTCTTTAAAGGGATTTTACAGCATGAGCGGACAAGATGCTCTCACCCTTGTCGATGCGCGCATCGGCGGGGTGTATGGAATGGAGAGAAAGCAGGGCATTTTTCTAGACCCTGTCCTTTTTTCCCTTCAAGATTTAGAGAAGAGGGCAGGCTCTCTCTTGGTCTCTCCCCATGTCGCGGTTTTGCAAAAGCGTCTAGCGGGTTCATTTCAATGGGAAGAGGTGCCATTTCGCCCCCATTTTATGATGGAAGAGGCCTATATGCGTTTAGAGAGAGGGGAATTTCTTTCTAAAGAGCCCGAGCTGCTCTATCTCAGGCCCACGCAGGCGGAGGCAGAGTTGCAGGCCAAAGGGGGTTAGAAAAGGGTAGGGTTCCGCTTCGTTTGAGCCCTGTTTTCTATCCCTTAAAGCACCTTCTTTTTTTTTAAAACTAATGGATATTGCAAAATTACTCCTTTTTGTGTAGATTAGATCTATTAAAAATATCCCTTAGCGTAAGAAAAGGGTGTGCTTTTAATTTTTTCTCTGCTATTTAGGCAGCTTTCGTTTTAAATGAAAGCGGCATGGATTTTTCCGGCCGCGTATCTTAGCTTTAAAAGCTTGAAAATCAGGTTTTAGCTAAAAGAAAAGCTTCTGCCCTGAAAGTCAGAAGGCTTAGGTTTTTTTGTTAATCAGATAAGTTGGGAAGTGAGGTCAATGACAACCGTAAAAGTTCGTATTGGTGAGTCCATCGATAAAGCGCTGAGAGCTCTTAAGAAAAGACTAGATAAAGAAGGCGTGATGAAATCTGTAAAAGCACATCGCTTCTATGCCAAACCTTCGATCAAGAAGAGAGCAAAATCCAAGTTGGCCGCCAAGTACAAAAATAAACGCTAAGGATTTTTCCCTCTAAACAGATCGTTTGGAGAGCGAGAAAGTCTTGCCTAGGCACTAGCGGTAAGGAATAAGATGACATGCACTTAGATATCTAGAGCATCCCATTTCCTTTGTTTCAACTCACCCATAGCTAAAGGGCGATGATGTGATGAAGGAAAGGGGATGCCTTATCTATCTAGGACATGTCATTTTATTTATTGCCGCTGGTATATTTGGCCTCAAAAGTCTTTTTTTTTAGTAAAAAAGGCTTTTTCTTATCCCTTTTTTACCCTGCAGAATCGCCTCCCGCTCTTTTTATTGAAAGTTAAGGTTTTTTCTGCTAATTTATTCTGTCGGCTTCTCGACTAATGGCCAAAGCGCTTCTGGCTGCCCTTTTGGAAAAGGTTTGCCTTTCTTTAGCGAGTACAAGGGCCCATTTTGCGAGAGAACAATGAGCTAGTTCATTCAAAGGAAATAGCGCTTTGCTTCTTTCACTATAGGATTTTTTTTAAGGACAGCTAATCGGTGGCAAGTCATGGCAGATTATTATGAAGTTTTAGGCGTGTCTAAAGACGCTAGTGCTGAAGAGATCAAGAAAGGCTATCGCAAACAAGCTCTAAAATTCCACCCCGATAAAAACCAGGGTGATCCGGCAGCTGAAAAGCGCTTTAAAGAAATCTCAGAAGCTTATGAGGTGCTCAGGGCTCTGCGCACCTTTATGGGCGCTTTTGGATCCGATTCCATGTTCGAGTCCATGTTCGGCGGCGGCGATGGATTTGGCGAATCTTCCTCCTATCAGCAGCAAGGCGCCAGCAAGAAAGTGAGCTTGGCCATCTCTTTGGAAGAAGCGATGAGCGGGGTGGAAAAAGAGCTGGCGATCCATCGCTATAACGCATGCGCAAAATGCGCGGGCAAAGGATCCGCCTCTTCACAGGGAATTAAGAAATGCCCCCGCTGCTCCGGACGGGGTCAAGTGGTCGAGTCGCGCGGCTTTTTCAGCATGTCCATGCCTTGCCCACAGTGCCGCGGAGAGGGCAGCTTGCTGGTCGACCCTTGCGGCGACTGCCAAGGAGAGGGAAGAGTGCGAGATAAGTCGCGTGTTAAAGTGCGCGTTCCCGCCGGCGTCGACGACGGCATGCGCCTACGCCTTTCCGGGTATGGCGATGTTGGCCCGCGCGGAGGGATGGCCGGCGATCTTTATGTTTATATCCAAGTGCAGCCCCATGCCATCTTTCAAAGGCAGGGAAATGATTTGCTCCTCGAGCTGCCAATCAACTTCACCGAAGCTGCCCTCGGCTGCAAGAAAGAGATCCCAGTCTTAAAAGGGCATACTGTCCGCTTGTCGGTTCCTGAAGGCACCCAATCGGGCAAAACCTTCCGCATCCGCGGGGAGGGTTTTCCACAGATTCAAGGCTCGGGAAGCGGCGATTTGCTAGTGACGGTGCTCTTGGAGACTCCAGTCAAGCTCAGCGCTGAGCAAAGAAAATTGCTCGAAGAATTCCAAAATTTGGAAAATCCCAACAATTTCCCAAAAAAAAAAGGTTTTCTCGACAAAATCAAAGCTTTTTTCGGCGAGTTAAAGACCTCGTCTTAGATTGCGCTGAGTGGGTGAAAGGGGCGATTGGGGGACGCTAGTGCCCGACCACAGATGTTTTTACGTGTCAAACGAGCGTGAAAGCTCTTTAGAATCGATCGACTACCTGTCCCCCCATACCCCCCATATTAAGTCAATATGAGGGGACAGGTAGTCGTCGATTCTAGAGGCTTTGACGCCGTTTAACATGCGCAACAACATCTGTGGTCGGGCACTAGTACCCCCTTTTTTTAACACCCTTATCTCCTCTTTCCCTTCGTTAATCTCTTATTATTTCCTTTCTAATTTGCTCTATTGCCAATCTATTATTGCCAATCTAGTTGCTTTTTAGTTCCCTTTTATGTTAGCTTCGCCGGAAGAAGTGGATAGGGCGCTACTTTAAAATAGGTTCTAGCCCTTATTCTTTTAAAGAAAGGGCGATCTCTTTGGCAAACGGTTGCCAATAATAGCGCCTATGGATTACAAACCCAGTATCCTTAAGCCAACTCTGGCAAGGTGGGTTTACAAGGAATTGGCATCAAAGGTCTCTATCATGTACGGTTTTTGTCCCTTAGGCTCCGGATCGAAAGGAAACAGCATCTTTTTCGGCACCAAGCAAAAAAAAATTCTCATCGATGCGGGTTTGAGCGGTCGCGCCATTAAAGAGCGCTTGAGTCAGATTCAAGTGGATATCCAGCAAATTGATGCCATCTTGATCACCCATGAGCATGTCGATCATATCCAAGGGTTGAAGGTGCTCGCCCTCAAGCATCAGATTCCTGTTTTGGCAAATCAAGAGACGGCTAAAGGTATTGTTGAGTATTTGCACGATTACCCCAAATTTAAGATCTTCACCACGGGCGAGACGTTCGAGTACGGCGACATGGAGATCCATCCCTTTTCCATCCAACACGACACATTAGATCCTGTAGCCTTTACCATCAAAGTCGATGGCTTGAAGATGGGATTTTGTACGGATCTTGGCTTTGCCACCACCTTAGTGCGCTCTAAACTCAAAGCGTGCGATTACCTCTATTTGGAAGCCAACCACCAGCCGGAGCTCGTCCATGCCTCCTTGCGCCCGCATATCTATAAGCAGCGCGTCTTGGGCCGGCTAGGGCATCTTTCCAATCTCGAATGTGGCCATTTGCTCAATGAAATCTGCCACAGCGAGCTCAAGCACGTCCACCTCGCCCACCTCTCTTCTGAGTGCAATAGCCCGGAGCTGGCCTTAAAGCAAGTGTCTGCTCTCATCGAGCACGAGGGGCGCCCTGAGATTTCAGTGGCTCTGCAATCGGCAATTAGCCGTCCTGTTTTTTTTGCCAGATCCCCTTTAGAAGCAGCTATTTAGACAGCCGTTCCTTTGCAGTTCAATAAAATTGTGCGAGCCGCTCTCGGTTTGCTATTTTAATAAAAAAGCTTTCCACCTATATATGAGATTTTTAAGGCAATATTTGGGATAGGAAGGAGCTAAAGATGGAAATCATTGTTGAAGATCATAGAATCGACTTAGAAGTCTCTGGAAAGAAGGTGCAGTTGAAGAATGTGGTCGACGAAGTCGAGCAGTTTTTGTTTTCAGCGGGGAAAATTCCCGTAGGTCTTCAGATCGATGGCCATGCCCTAACTCAAGATGAGTATGATGAACGGTTCTTGCAAGATTTAAAAGGGGACGAAGTCTTAGAATTTTCGGTGATTACGATCTACGACTTCATCTTAACGAATGTTGAGGGAGCTGAGGAGGCAAATGTAACTTTGGCCGCTCATCTTAAGACATTTGCTTTAGAATTGCATAGCCAAGAAAAGACCGTTAAGATTGAAGATGTTAGGGAAGAGCTCAGCAATTTCTTTGACTTTTGGCTAAAGATCCAACAGCTTTTGCCCGATGCCTTTAAGGAATTAAAAGAGCAAGGGGTTGATTTCGATCAAGCGATGCGCCGCCTCAAAGACCTCTTTCAAGAAATTGTGCAGGCCATGGAAGGCGCAGACTTCGTATTGGCAGCTGACTTGGTGCAGTATGAAATTGTAGTTGCAATCGAAGCGCTCTCCCCCTTCATCTCCGAACTCAAGAAGAAGATTTTAGAGAAAAAAGAAATGTCTCAAGAGGCCGTCTCTCATTAGCCTTAGGCGGTTATAGCCTAAATCAACCGTTGGTAGAAGGTCGACGATGTTAGATCAAGAGCAAGCTGCTAGATTTTATAAACGCAAGCAAATTGAGTCGGCAACGCCGGGGCAGCTCGTCCTTTTACTCTATGAAGGCGCGATCGACCATATCAATCGCGCTGAGTTGGCTATGGCAGATTCAGGGCCGGATACGATCGAAAAATTTCATAATCACCTCATCACCTGCCAAAATATCGTGACCGAGCTCATCGTCTCCTTAGATATGGAAAAAGGGGGGGACATCGCCCAAAATTTGTTTCGGCTCTACGAATACATCAACTTTCGCTTGGTCAAAGCCAATATCTCTAAATCGATGGAGATCTTAAAAGAAGTGAAGGATCTGCTCAGCAACCTAAAGCTGGCTTGGGCTCAGGTGATTGAAAAAGAATCTTCCCATGCCCGCCCGCGGCAAAATCTAGGCCTCAACCTGCAAGGATAAGTATGCAAGCGCTATCTCAGATGCAGCTCGAAGTGAGGGCGTTGATCGAACACTTGGTCAACAATGCCAAGCAATTATTAGAAATTTCGGCTCAAGAAATCGACCCGCAAGAGATCGCTCGGCTGCAAGACGAGCAAGAGCTTCTGATTCAAAAGCTGGCTCAAGCTAGCGATGGGCTGGAAAAAAGCGCCTCTCCTTTTTGGAAGGAAGCAGAAGCCTCCTTGCGGCAGTTTGAGGAGCTCAATGGCTCTTTCATCTCCAACTTGCAAGTGCGCAAAGGCTTGATTCAGTTTGACCTGGATAAAATCCAAGAGTCGCGCCATTCCCTATCCAATTTGCATTCCAGCTACGGGTCGAAAGAAGAGCCCAAAAGCCGCATCGATACCCACTCCTGACTGCTTGAGCTGAACTTAGGGGAAAAAGGGCTTTGCTCCTCTTCCCTAAGTACCAAGCCCTATAAGATTCCTCTTAAGGCTCTTGCAAAAGGCAAGAAACCATGGCTAGAGCCTTAAGGTTTCCTGCCTTTTGCCAAGCCCTCAAAAAGCCCTTCTTGCAAAGAAGGATCGACAGAAAAGCTCTCCTCTCTTTATTTTAGTTGGGAAATTTGCGAGCAATCGGTTAAAAGTATGGATCGACTGCTTCTGTATGTCCCTAACATAGAGAGATAAAATGGACCCTTTTTCATCTTCAGCCTTTAAAGAATTTGGCTACATGGCCTTTCGAGATAAGGGGCAGACGGCATATTCTCTGCGCCACATCCAAGAAAAGCCTCCTAAAGCCAAGCTCATAGAGGGCGCTAAAGATCAACTGGTGCAGCAGACGGCTTTAAAAAGGCTGCCTGGAGAAAATACGCCTTTTAAAAAGTGCAAGCGGCCAAAAATTCAAAAGAGGGCGCTTTCAAAAAAGGAACAGCGTTGCGGAAAGAAGCCGATCATTGTGGGAAAGGGACAAGAGGATGAGGAAGTGCAAATTGAAGATTTGCCTTTGATGACTTTGATTGCTAAAAGTGAAGAAAATGAAAAAGTGGAGATTGAAGATGAGCCGCTTTTGAGGGATTCAGCACACCCGGTGTATGCTCCCGAAGCCTCATCTTGGGAAGAGTTGGTCAGGCTTGTCTTAGAGGCGCCCCAAGCTCCTCGCTTCCGTTCCTCGACGCAATAGGGCAAAGAAGGACACTCTTAAAAAAAATAGTGTTAAAAGGAGAAGGGGAGGATAAAGTCCTCCCCCCTTTCTTTAGAAAGGGTAGATGAGGCCGTCGTAGCTTAAAGAGACGGGGGTCATGATGTCGCATTGGTCGAGAAGCGTCTGATGGAGGGCGAGCTTTTCTAAGAGCATTTCGTCGGTATCTGCCGGATCGTGGTGGATGGTGATCCACTCTTTGATGCGGCTCTCTTTTATAAAGGCTGTGGCATTGGAGAGGGAAGAGTGCCCCCAGTTGACTTTGTTTAAATACTCTTGAGGGGTGTATTGCGCTTCATGGATGAGCAGGTCGCAGTCGCCAAAAAAATCTAAGAGCTCCATCTCTTGGGGGTAATCCTCTAAGATGAGATGGAGGGGATGGCCGTGAAAGCCTTTAAACAGCTCATTATCGGGGGCGTAGCCAAATGATTTATCAGGGCCGCTCAGTTTAAAGCCGAGGGCTCCTCCTGGATGGTTGCAAAGCGCAGATTCTACGCTCACTTGTCCGATCTCGACGCGCTCTCCCGGTTGGAGGTCGTGAAAGGAGAGGGTTGCTTGTAAATCTTCTAAAGCGACAGGGAAGAAGTCGGAGTGGAAGAGGTGGGAGATCTGTTCCTCGAGCGATTTTTCTTGCTTGGGAGCGCCGTAGAGATGGATGTGATAGTCTTTTTGGTAGAGGGGAGCGAAGAAGGGAAGCCCCATGATGTGGTCCCAGTGAGTGTGAGAGAGGAAGAGGTGCAGGTTGCGGCTTTCTCCCAGCATCAGATGGCTGCCCAGTTCGCGCAAGCCCGTCCCAGCATCAAAGATGATGTGTTCTTCTTCCCATTTGATCTCGATAGAAAGGGTATTGCCGCCAAATTTCAAATAGGCGGGGCCGCTGACGGGATTGGAGCCTCTAGTGCCCCAAAAATGGATAAAGCGCTTTTGCGGGCGGGAAGGATGGCCATTTCTTTTGAGGGCTGTTTTGACCGGGTTTTCGATCAGGAAGTCCTCCAGTGGGTCTAGCGACGGGTTTAAAAGAGGTGTGTGGGATTGAGGCGGATCTGTTTGCATCTTTTGTGGCGTCCTTGACCTTTAAAAAGAGTCTTCTAAGAGTTCTTCTTTTTCCCTTTCATCCATTTTTGCTGAGCGGGAGAGAATTTGGCGCGGTTTGCTGCCGTCTGCTTTGCCGACAATATTCTGATCTTCGAGCTGATCCATCAAAGAGGCGGCTCTGGCGTAGCCAATCTTTAGCTTTCTCTGAAGGAAGGTAGTTGAGGCATTGCCTGTGGAAAGGACAATTTGCTTGGCTTGTTCGAATAAGCTGTCTAAGCTTGTGTCTTCAGCGCCGCTCTTTAAATCATCCATCAATACATTGGAAAAAGAAGAGAAGGCATAGTTTGGCGGGTATTGGTCTTCGATTTGGCTGACGATGGCCTGAATATCTTCATCGCGCAGGTATGCCCCTTGCGCCCTTGTCAGGTGGCTGGTTCCAGGAGGGAGAAAGAGCATGTCGCCATTGCCGAGCAAGCTCTCTGAACCTGGTTCATCCAAGACAATTTGGCTGTTGACGCGGCTGGACACTTTAAAGCAGATGCGCGTTGGGAAGTTGGCTTTGATGAGGCCGGTGATCACTTCGCGGGAAGGGCGCTGAGTGGCCAAGATCATGTGAATGCCGACGGCGCGCGCCATCTGGGCAATGCGGGCAATCGGCGTTTCGATATCTTGGGTGGAGACCATCATCAAGTCGGCGAGCTCGTCGATGATGCAGACGATATAGTTTAAGCGCTCAGGGATCTCCAGCGTCTGATCTTTTCCCTCGTCTTCGCGAATTTTGCGTGCGTTGAAGCCATCGATGTTGCGCACGCCGATGATCTTCAGCAATTCATAGCGCCGCTCCATCTCTTTGACCAGCCAGTTGAGGGCGGCGGCAGCCTCGCTTGGTTCGGTGATGACCGGAGCTAGCATATGGGGTAGCTTGCTGTAGGGGGTGAGCTCCACTTTTTTCGGGTCGATCATGATGAGGCGAATTTGATCGGGAGAGGCAAGCATGAGGATGCTCATGACGATGGTATTGATGCAGACCGATTTGCCCGATCCCGTCGCCCCGGCGATGATGCAGTGAGGCATTTTGGTGAGGTCGGCGACGACATGGTCGCCGCTGACCGACTTGCCTAAGAGAAGGGGAATGCGCAGCTTTTGCTTGCTTTGTTGGTACTCTTGCAGCAGCTCTTTAAAGCTGACTTCTTGGGCGTAGGGGTTAGGAATCTCCACGCCGACTGCCGCCTTGCCGGGAATGGGCGCGATGATGCGGATGGACTGGGCCTGCATGTTGAGGGCGATATCATTTTCTAGCGCTTTAATTCTTTGCACTTTGACGCCGATGGCCGGATGCACTTCTAAAGAGGTGATGCGTGGGCCGCAGTGAATTTGGCCCACCTTTGCTTCGATGCCAAAGCTTAAGAGCGTCTCTTCCAAAACTTCGGCTTGGCGCATGAGGTCTTTTTTTAGTAGGCTCTGGTCGATTTTTTTGGGCGTTGTCAGCAAATTTTTATCGGGCAGGGCGTAGTCCTCGTAGCTGGGCGAGGCGTCTTTTCGCGCTCTCTCTAAGGGTTGTGGGGAGCTTTTTTTGGTTTCGGGCGGCTCTTTGACTTCCTGCTCGCGAATTTCTTGGTAATCTGGCGTCTCTAGAGAAAAGCGCTCTCTCTTCCTAGAAGAGAGGGGAGGGTAGACCTCCTCGGAAAATTCAATTTCTTTGAGAAGCGGATGGGGGCGATTTAAAGACGGAGCCTCGTCTTCCATGGGCATGATCAAAGGCTCGATCTTGCCGCTTCTTTTAAAAGAGAGGCGCTCTTCCAGAGCGGGCGCTTCACGAATCTCTTCTCGGATCTTCTCTTTCTTTTTTAGGGAGAGGGCGCGGGAGTTGAGCCAGTTGGATAGGGGGCTTAGAATTTGCTGCATGCGATTGAAGATGCTCTTTGTCATCTCTTGCAGGGCTAGGAGAAGGGAAGAGGCCTCGATTTGAAAGAGGGCAACTAAGCTTGCCAGTAGGGTGGAGCCAAAGATGAGAAAGGTGCCGAGCTGCCCGACGATGCGCATGAGGTTGTAGTTGGGCGCTTTTTGATAGAGGTAGTGAAAGGGCGAGCCGCCGACATGGTAGTCGATCTGTTTGGGGAGCCAGGAGGTGGCGCTTTTCTTAAGAGGCGCCAAGGTGCTGATGAACAGGTCGCGCAAGGAGGGAAACACTGTTTCCATTTGACAAAGAAGGATTGATAGAGAAGCGACGCCGATGCAAAACCAGATGCCTTTTTGCGCCAAGTGGGTAGGGGAGCGCTGAAAGAGTTTTTGCCAGCCGAGCCAGATCAGGGCCAATAGGACAAGGTAGCTATTCCAGCCAAACAGGAAAAGAGCGCTATGCGCTGTATAGTATCCGGTCAAGCCGAGCCAGTTGTCGAGCAAGCCCCCTTCTTTGAAGCTAATTAAGGATAAGAGAGTAAAGAGTGCAAATGTGATGAGAAAGATGCCGCTCATCTCTGCCGAAGGGGTCCATTCTCTATCTTTGAAGAAGTCTTGGAAATCTTGTTTCTTTCTGGGCATCAATCGAGGACTCTCTTTAAGTCTTTTTTTGTCGATTATAAAAGGAGATCTGGGAAGAAACCAAGCAAAAATAATCGATTGCTCAATTTAAAGCCAACGAAGAAACGGAAAAATAGGGGGTATTGGGGGAAAATAGAGATAAAAAGGGCGATCGACGGGGCTCGAACCCGCGACTTTTGGAACCACAATCCAACGCTCTGGCCAACTGAGCTACGATCGCCGTGAAGAAGAAAGTCTAATTATAAAGAAGAGAGTGCTTTTCAGTCAATTCCTTTTTGCAGGGCTTCTCTTTTTTTCTAACCTTCCTCTTTTCTAAAATAGGCGGCAATCTCTTGGGCTTCTGCCTCTGTCAAAGCGCGGTTGTGGGGCGACTGGCGGGGTACGTGCGCCATCTTGAGCATGGCGACCCCCCCGCTCTCCAGCCACTCCAAACTTTGAGTGGTGCGCGCCAGATCTTGCGGCTCTTTTGCATTTTGCATCCGATGAGCCAGGCTTGCCTTTTCTAAGATCATCTCATCTTCGGGGCTAAAGACCACCAACGTCTTGCCCTCAATTTCTGCCCATTTTTTTTGCGTCTGAAATTCCCAGCCAATCCACGATACCACCTTGGCCGCGCTATATCCTAAAGCTGGATGGGACTTTTGGCCGACCAGTTGCTTCACCTCTTGGCTCAGCGAGGAAAAGGAACGGTCATTGCAAAGTTGCACTTTGGGGTGCATTTGAGCGATGGTGGTGGCGACTCCTCCCCCAAGCGAATGGCCAAAGAGAGTAATGTCTCCTTCCGGCACTTGCAAGTGGGTGTGCACATATTGATAGGCCGATTCTCCATCTAGAAGGAGCCTTTGGCAAGTGGCCTTTCCCTCGCTTTGATCGACGCCGCGGTAGTTGAAAAAGAAAACGTTATAGCCGCCCTCTAAAAAGACTCTCAGGGCCGCATCTTTTTTGTACAGCGAGGCGGTGAACGTGTTGAGGTCCTTAAATTCGCCATTGCCGTTGAAATAGATGATGGTGGGGGCATTTTCACTCAGCTCTTGCCCCTCTTTGTATCCCTTTAAGTAAAGGGCTTCGAGCGCCGTGCCATCCGGCGTTTTAAAGAGGACATCCTTTGCTCCATAATAGTGCTTGAGACCTCTTTGAAAGCGCTTCCTCGTGTTTATCATGTCCTCTTCATTGAGCCGCTGAGCAGGCAAGATCGCCGCTCTTCCGGCGAGCAGATGCAGCCCATGTTTGGTCAAGCGGACGCCTCCTACGGGAAAGGCAATGGCGGAAAAGACGTTATAGAGGGTTTTCTTCCCTGAAGGGTGAAGGGGACGGTTAGCTTTGTTGTAGCTCGCCTGAAAAATTTCTCCTTTGCTGGATTCGGCATGGGAAAAAGAGGGAATCATGGCCTATCCTTGTTAATTATTTATTATATTATTACAGCATACTTTTATTTTAATTATACTATTAATTACAAACAACAATTAATAGTATAAATTTATTTAAAATAAGCTTTTTTTTAAATAACTTTGCTTAGGGAATGGGCAGGAGAGGATAGGCGCTGGGGAGGAGGTCGTTTGGATGGGGAAGAGGGGCTTTCGATGGTTCACCCCTCCTCTTCTGAAATCAAAGAGTAGATCTTATCCTTTATCGCTTGGAAGTGATCTTCTGTAGCGCCCCTAGCAAGTTAGGGTGCCGGAAAGGATAGTGCAAATGCATCAGTTTTTGCGGCTTCACCTGGGTTGAAGAGAGGAGCACTTCATCAGCCATTTCTCCAAAAAGGAGCTTGACCAAGCTTTTAGGCAGTCTTAAAAAAGTGGGGCGAGAGAGCGCTTTGCCAAGTGCTTTGGTGAATTGGCGGTTGGTGACAGGCTCTGGCGCTACCACGTTGACCGCCCCTTCGAGCGCCTTTTCATCGAGAGCAAAAGCCACAATCTCTTGCACATCTTCGCCGGCGATCCAGCTTATCCACTGTTTGCCAGAGCCGAGCACGCCGCCGAGCCCCCATTTGAATGGCGTCAGCATTTCGGCAAGCGCTCCGCGCCGGCTGTCGAGCACCATGCCAAAGCGTAAAAGCACGCGGCGCACCCCTTTTTTTTCTAAGGGCATAGAGGCATGTTCCCATTCTGTAGCCAAGTTGGCCAAAAAGCCAAGCCCCGGAGAGCTCTCTTCGGTCAGCTCTTCATCGGGGCGGTTTCCGTAGTAGCCGACGGCCGAGGCCTGGATGAAGGTATGCAATTGGGGGCTCTCTTTGAGGAGCTGCTCGGTCAAGAATTGCGTCCCTTGCACGCGGCTTTCCCGAATGATCTTTTTTTGATCGCTTGTCCACCGTTTTTTAGAGATATCTTCTCCAGACAGATGGATGAACACCTCGACCTCGCGAAAGAGAGCGAGCGTCTCCTCGCTGATCTGTTGTATTTCGGGATTCCAATAAAATGGGGCGCCCTCTTGGCGGGATAGTTTAAAGATTTCGTGCCCTCTTTGGCTGAGATGGCTGGCTATTAAGGATCCGATAAAGCCGGAAGCTCCAGTCATGGCGATCTTCATAAATTAAAAATCTCCTAAAGTAAACAGGATAAAAAAACATCTATATAAATATTACTATATATTAAATAGAGGATGAATGCTATTTTTTTTGGTCTCGCTCCCAGCGCTTCCATCGACTAAAACTTTTAGTTGCATAAAAAGCGCTTCATTTTGTGTCAAGGCCCGGCAAATTCTTTTGTTCAAATCCGCAAAATGGTATGATCTGTCTTTTTCATTTTTTTATCCTAGTGCCCGACTACACACGTAAAAACCTGTGGGGCAGGCGCTATCCTTCCATTTTTTAAGCAAGGGTCAACATGGGGCAACTCAATAAGAAGATGATCCAAGAGCTGGCCAAGCTCTGTCGCATTTCCTGTGATGAAGAGGAGCAAGATGCCCTCTTAGAGGATCTCAAAGAGATACTCGGCTATATCGACCAACTCAAAGAAATTGACACCGAACAGATCGCTCCCTGCAACCAGGTGATTGAAGATTTGGTCAATGTCGAACGGCAAGACTTGATTTTGCCAAGCGATCTGAGCAAAGAACTGTTTTTAGCGCAAGCTCCCGAGCACATTGCCGGCATGGTGCGTGTCCCAACTGTCATCAAAAATAAGAAAAACTAAAGGTCACTCATGGCGACGGCGATTTCTTTAAGAGATCAATTCTTCAAGGGGGAAACGACAGCAGAATCGATCATTAAACATTGCTTTAAACAGATCGAATGCGATGAACCCAAAGTGGGCGCTTTTTTAGCTCTTTTTAAAGAGCAATCGATGGAAAAGGCGCGCCATCTCGACTTAAAAAGGCAGCGGGGAGAGCCGCTTGGCAAATTGGCCGGCGTGCCCATTGCCATCAAAGACAACATCCATATGAAAGGTCAGCTGACCACCTGCGCCTCGAAATTCTTAGAAAATTACAAGGCCCCTTTTGACGCTACAGTCGTGCGCCTTTTAGAAGAAGAAGACGCCATCTTAATCGGCAAGACGAACTTAGATGAATTTGCCATGGGATCGTCGACAGAAACTTCTGCCTACCAAAAGACCTATAACCCTTGGAACCTAAGCTGCACTCCAGGCGGCTCTTCGGGCGGATCGGCTGCGGCATGTGCCGCGAGGTTTTGCCCGATTGCCCTTGGGACTGATACCGGAGGCTCCATCCGCCAACCGGCTGCCTTCACCGGCATTGTCGGCTTTAAGCCTACCTATGGCCGGGTATCGCGCTACGGGCTTGTTGCCTACGGCTCCTCTCTAGACCAAATTGGTCCCTTTGCCACTACGGTCGCCGATGCCGCTCTCGCCATGGAAGTGATCGGGCGCCATTGCCCAAAAGATGCCACCAGCTTGCCAATCAATTCTGACGACTACTCTTGCTTAAAGCAGGGCATTCAAGGAATGAAAATCGGCGTACCTTGGCAGTTTTTAGAAGACCTCTCCAGCGAGCCTCGCCAAAATTTTGAAGAGAGCCTCAAGTGCCTGCAACAGCTTGGAGCCACTTTGGTCGAAGTGGACTTGGAAGTGCTCAAAGCATCCATTGCCGTCTACTATATCTTGGCCACTGCTGAAGCATCGACCAACTTAGCCCGCTTTGACGGCATCCGCTACGGACTGCGCTCAAAGCTTGCCGACACCTTGGACGATGTCTATGACCTATCCCGCGCCGAAGGATTTGGCCGCGAAGTCAAAAGGCGCATCTTGCTCGGTACCTTCGTCTTATCGGCCGGCTATCAAGATGCCTATTATAAGAAGGCGCAAAAAGTGCGGCGGCTGATCATCGACCAATATAAAGAAGCTTTCAAGCAATGCGCTATCATTGCCACGCCGGTCACCCCGTTCACCACCTTCGAGGTAGGCTCGATTCAAGATCCGTTGCAGATGTATCTGCAAGATATCTACACCATCGCTCCCAACCTGGCCGGTCTGCCAGGGGTCAGCGTCCCCTCTGGCTTGAGCTTCGATGGCAAGCCCTATGGCTTACAGCTGCTCGCTCCGGCCAAGCAAGATGTCAAACTGCTGCAAGCTGCGGCAGCATTTGAAAGCATCTCCCCCTTTGCAGGGAGAGTTCCAGAGATTGTATCGGCAAGAGGAGATCGTTCATGAAACATTCGGCTGACTGGGAGACGATCATCGGCTTGGAAATCCACGCCGAACTCAACACCCGCTCAAAATTATTTAGCTCTGCCCCCAACCATTTTGGAGATGCGCCCAACTGCAACATCTCTGAAGTGTGCACTGGCCAGCCAGGCGCTCTGCCTGTCTTAAACCAGGCTGCGGTGGATAAAGCCATCTTATTTGGCGTCGCCATCGGCAGCGAAATCTGCAAATTTAGCAAATTTGACCGCAAGTCCTACTTTTACCCCGATAGCCCGCGCAACTTTCAAATCACCCAATTTGAAGACCCCATCATCAAAGGGGGCATGATCATCGCCGAGCTAGATGGAGAGAGACGCGAATTTGCCATCGACCGCGCCCACTTAGAAGATGACGCGGGGATGCTCAAACACTTCACCCACTTTGCCGGCGTCGACTACAACCGAGCGGGTGTGCCTTTGATTGAGATTGTCTCCAAGCCCTGCATGCACAGCCCCAAAGAGGCGTCAGCCTATGCCATGGCCGTGCGCGCCATCTTGCAATATCTCGATGTCTGCGATTGCAACATGCAAGAAGGGTCTTTGCGCATGGATGCCAACGTCAGCGTCCGCTTAAAAGGGGAGACTTATCTGCGCAATAAGATTGAGATCAAGAACATGAACTCTTTTTCCAATATGGAGATGGCTCTTGAATCGGAAATCAAGCGGCAGATCAAGGCTTACCAAGACAACCCCGATAAACCTGCCCTGGAAGTGATCATCCCCTCCACCTACCGCTTCGATCCCGATAAGCGCGAGACCGTCCTCATGCGGCGCAAAGAGACTTCGGATGACTATCGCTACTTCCCCGAGCCCGACTTGCCGCCGATTCTCTTGAGCGATGAGCGCATCGAGGCCATTCGCCAATCTCTGCCCGAGCTGCCCTTAGAGCGGCAAGACCGCTACATGCAAGCGCATGGCATGAGCGCCGACATGGCGTTTCAGCTGACCTTTGATAAGAAAGTGGCCGATTATTTTGAGCGCTGCCTAAAGACCAATTGCAACGCCAGGTCTTTAGCCAACTGGATCCTCGTCGAGTTTAGCGGCCGCTTAAAAGAAAAAGGGCTCTTGATCGTCGATACCGCCATTTTGCCAGAGCATGTCGCCTCTTTAGTTGCGATGATCGATCAGGGGACGATCACCGGCAAAATTGCCAAAAAAGTGGCCGATGAAATGGTCTTGAGCCCCGGCAAAGATCCGGCATCGATTGTCAAAGAAAACCCCGACTTCACCCCTTTAAGCGATGACAAAGAGATCGAGCAGTTGGTCGACTCCGTCTTAAAAGGCAATGAACAGTCGGTGCAAGACTACCTGCAAGGTAAAGAACGCGCCTTTGGCTTCTTAGTTGGGCAGGTGATGAAGCTTTCCAAGGGCAAAGCACAGCCTGAAAAGGTCAATGCTCTTTTGAAAATGCGCTTAAGCCAAACTTAAAGCTTTGGGTGCACATCAACGAACAAAAAGGTCTTTTTGGCTTTAACATGGCCAAAAGGGCCTGCTTTTAAGGTAATTCATATGAATATTTCTTTTTCTTTTTCTGAGCGCATTCTCGGACCATTGAGGACAGCTTGCGATAAAGGCTATCGCTGGGCGCTTGAAGCTTATGAGAAAAGAGATGCGCAAAATTGGCTGAAGACGGCCGGCAAAATCTCTTTATTGGTCGCTAAAATATTTCTCGGCGTCCTCTTTTTAAAGGGCAATGCCTTTTTATTTGTCGTCTCTTTTGCCGCTGGCGCTCTCTTT